>NZ_JAOQNH010000003.1:0-300000 GCF_025961205.1 Azospirillum fermentarium | reverse complement strand
CCGGTGTTGAACGGCCGATCGGTTTGGTAACGCGCACGCGGCCCCAGATAGCCAGCCCGCCGCCCACCACCCCACCGGCGGCCGTGGCCAGCGCGGCGATATCCGACGCGGTATCGGGGGCAATCTCCACCCCCAGCAGGCTGGCGAGAGGCGTCAGGATGGCAATGATGCCACCCCAGATGGCTCGGCTCTGGTACCAGGGTTTATCGCCCTCGATCTCATTCAGGGACATGGGCAGAACCTTTCGATAAGGGGGACGATGATGCCTCCGGGGACCGGGTGAACGGGCCCGGATCAGCGAGGGTTTATCCGTTGGCCGACACGGCGCTGTCCGCCTGAACCTGTTCAGGCCGGCAGGCCGCTCTTGCCCGGTGCACCCTGTTTGGCGCGTGCGCATGCGGCATAGACACCGCGTTCGGTCATGCCGAACTGACGCGCCACCTCAGCCACCGTCGCCCCCGCCGCCCGCATCGCCAGGATACGGTGGACACGGTGCCGGGCAAGCAGGGACGACATCACCGGTACATCGATGTGAATGATGCTGGCCGCAGCGAAACGATGATAGATCGCCCTGGCAGCCTCTTCCCCCACCGCGGCGGCCAGACGCCCGCCATCCCGCGGCGGACGGCCCAGGTGCAGGCGTGTTCCACCGCACGCGGCCACCAGACGCAGCATCGTATCCTCCCCGGTGGCTTCCAGGACCGTCATCAGATTGGCGGGCAGGTAGCCGTACCGCTGGCGGGGCGTTTCCGGCGGCATGGCCATCGACGAATCGGTCATGGTCTGTGTTTCTTTCGCAAGGGGCGACGACTCTGCCAGCGGCACGGCGGATGGGTGCGGAGCGGAAGGGAGGGCGCCGGATGGCAGCCGGTCATGCGTGATCATCCGAGGTTCCCCGCCTGAAAAATGTCGAGCGCGCTGCATCGCGGGCAGATACGGTTGCCGGCGCCCGCGCTGTTGAACACCTGCCGGCAGTGCAGGCAGGTCCGAATGGCCGGACCGGTGCCGTGGGGGCTGGGGGGTTTGCGGTTGACGGCAAGCCAGCCGGCGTCGGTCAGGGTCACAACCGGCCTCTGCCCCGCTTTGCGCGTTTCGCACAGCCGGCCGTCGTCCAGCAGAGCGCGCCGCGCCTGAACGAAGTCGGACGCCTTCATGGGAATGACGGCACGGGCTTCGCGGCAACGGGGCGGAGGCTGCCCGCCGCGCTCGTGCTCGGCGAACAGAAGCAGGAGCTGGAGAAGCTGGCCATCCGCAGTGGGCGCCGCCGGGGTGGTGCGTGGCGGAGCATCGGGGGATGGGGTGGCCACACCCATGGGGGTGGGTTCTTCCGCGGGCGCGGGAGGGGACGTTCTGGTCATGGGGAAGAGTCCGTGGACGTGCTCAGGGCAGCCCCCGGCTTTTCCGGGCAGCCCGAAGGCGTGCCGGCGGAGCCGCATGGTTCCGAGACGGAGGCTCTAAAGCACGGGGGGGTTAGAGGGTAACGGATGCCGTCCGCGGGCTGGTTCCGGCCACCGGCAAGCCGGTGCGCAGCCACGCCCTGCGGGCCCGGGCATAGTCCAGGGCCGTCTCGGCATCGCCGAAGCCCGGAGCCTCGATCACCGGGGTGTGTCCGAGATAGGTGCCATCCCGGTGATAGACATGGAGCCCGTCGTGGAGAAAATCGGGATCGAAGCGCACCGCGACGGTTTCACCCAGATGAAGGGACAGGAAATTGGCCCAATAGCGGTTGCCGGACAGGCGGATGGTGCCGTCGCGGCTGTTCACCATCACGCCTTCGGCAGCCGGCAGCCACAGCCGGCGCAGTTCCCCTCCCGCCCGGACGGCTGGCGCTTGGGCACAGCCGCCATGGACGTCACGGCCGCCGTGTTTTTCCATCATCCGCCCGATCCGGCTGTTGTGGGCGCCGATTTCCGACACCAGGACCGAGAGGAAATCATCCAGCGCAACCACCCGGCGCGGGCGTCCCTCCGCTTCGCCGGCAGAGCCTCCGCCGGCACCGGCCCCCTGGAGCGCCGGATGCCGTGCAACGCCGGACGTGACATGCCGAAAGGCCCGTTCGGCCGGTGCGGCGCCGCCATCGCCGGGGGCGGCCCAATGGACACCCACGCCAAGCCCATCCAGCGTGCTCAACGGCTCCTCGTCGCGGATCCTGAGCCGGTAGCGGCCGGGCGCACCGCCGGTCAGCCAGGCAGACGCAAAGCCGGCCCCGCCTCCGAACCAGCAAACCTTTGGAATTCCACGAATCTCGGCCAGGTCACCCAGAGCCAGGCGCACCGCCCGCGCGCTGGCGGCCGTGTCCACCCGGTATGACAGGATCACCCCGGACGAAAGGTCGAGGAAGGCCACCATATACGGGCGGCACACCGCGCCGTCAGGCCATTCCACCCACAGGTTCCAACCATGACCGTGACCGTAGGCAGCCTCCAGCATGTGGAAGCCGGACGGATCATGCTCCTGCGCCGGGTGGCCGGGTGAAGTCTTGACCATCCCCGTGCGGCACAGGGCGGCAACGGCAGGGTGCACGCAGTCCAACAGCCGCCGCAGCATGGCGCGCTCGGACGGCAGCGGCCAGCCATGCGCCGCCGCCGCCCGCTGGACACGGCTGTAACACTCGGAAAAGGCCGGTGCTGCCGGGGACAGGTAGTCGGCGCGAAACAGATCCCAGGCTTCCTGCGGGCAGGCCCGGATGGCGGTGCGCCCGGCATGGCGGGGGGCAAGGGCCGGCAGCCAGTCGGCCCGGTCCCGGCCCGCCACCCGCGAAAACCAGTGATAGACGCTGCTGGTACCAACGCCATGGCGGCAGGCCACGGTTGCGACGGCCTCATCCTTGGGCACGCCACTGCGCTGCAACACGACAACCGCATCGAGAATGCCGGCGCAACGCCGTGCCCTGGCCTTTTTCTCCTCTGACAGCCCGTCGAACCAGCGCCACAAGGCATCACTGGGCAAGGGTGGCGGTTTCGCCGTCTTGACCCTGGCTGTGTCCAACAGGGTCAGCCGGATCTGGGCCGCGGTCGGCAACACCGAGATATGGTATTCCCGCCCTCCCCCCCGCCCCTGGCGTTTGCGGAACCTCCAGTTTTCCCGCAGCGCGCGGAGCTGGATGGCGCGGTC
This sequence comes from Azospirillum fermentarium, assembly GCF_025961205.1. NCBI lineage: Bacteria > Pseudomonadati > Pseudomonadota > Alphaproteobacteria > Rhodospirillales > Azospirillaceae > Azospirillum > Azospirillum fermentarium. The sequence goes on along the minus strand of NZ_JAOQNH010000003.1, from coordinate 296,886 downwards.
GGTTGTCGGCAGCCCCGGTAACGATAAGGCCGCGAGTTCCGCGGCGGAATGCCATTCCTTCATGAGGCCGCCCCCCGCTTCACGAACGCGGTGCCCCCGGCGGCATCGAGAATGCCGTCGGCCTGCAAGAACGCGACGAAGGCCCGGCGGTCGGCGGTTCCGGCATGGCGCCATGCCGTCAGCAGCCGGGAACAGCCGTCCGCCGCCCTGGCCGGGCGATTGTGCAGACGGGCCGCTGCCTCGCGCACGGATTTGGCTTTGGGGGGAGAGCACAAAAGCATCGCGAGCACGGCGCGCTGGTCCGCCGGCGCCATTCTGGCAAGCGCCAGCAACTCCGCCTGGGTCTTGGCAAGAGATGTGCCGGCCACCACCGCCCTGACGTCGGGTGCCAGGCCCGTGGCGATCTTGACGGCAAGCTGGATGGTGCGGTCGGTCAGGCCGACCCGCTCCGCAGTGTCCCGAGCAAACGAAACGATTTCGCTTGCTGCTCCTTGGCGGGCCTTTCCCCCCGCCACACCCGCCTTGGTCTGCGGGTTCAGACGTTCATAGATCGCTTTGCGTTCGAACAGGAAAACCGCCCGGTCCAGCGGATTCAATTCGTGGCGGACGAGGTTCTCGTCAATTTCGGCTATCCGAGCTTCATCATCCGTGGCTTCGAAAACGAAGGCAGGAATGACCGACCATCCCAGCGAGGCGCAGGCCGCCAGCCGATGGGCTCCGGCGATCAATCCAAACCCCCCGCCTTTGGCCATGCGCACCTCGATCGGTTGGCGCAGATACCCGGTTTCACGGATGTTCTCGGCCAGGAGCGCGGTATACCCCCCATCGACGGCACGCAGCCGAACGCCGGCGTCAATATCGGCAATAGTAATATCCTGTAAACCTAACGATCTCATGGTTATTGCGACTCTCTCTTTTTGGCGATGCGAAAGGCGCGGCAGGTCCGTATAGTTTTGCATGGTTGAGGTTTGAGGCGCTCACCGCCGGGAATGAACCGCAAGAAACAGGCTCTTCCCCGGGTGAGCGCGGTGCCATTTCTGCAATAGCCCCTCGCTATGCAGATGAGCTCTCGCGTGCTGCCCGGCGTGCATCAGCCCGGCATGGCGCCCGTTCTTCAGCACAGAGACCCGGTGGCTCGTGGTCACGAGCCTGATCCTGTCTGTTGAAACGGTATCGGATGTCGGTTGGATGCATGTCGGTGGAACACACAGAACCTCTCCCTTTGATGGATCGGTCTGCCACGTGGTCAATGTCTGGTTCACTTTCGAACGAACAAGGAAAGTGTAGGTTGAAAATGGAGTTTTTGCAACAAATAATTCCATTTCGGAGTTCATGGATCTCTGTATTCACATACATTTGTCTACGGAACGGAAAAATCTGTTGGTGATCAGAGAGGAAGTCGGGGCTTCCAACGTTTCAATCACACTGCCTCTTGATACGGAGTTCCAAAAATGAACTTAGAAACAGATGCCTCCGCTTTCCATGCGCGGCTGGAAATGCTCATCGGGCCGGAAAAGCCTTTTGCCTGGGCAAAGCGCGTGGGAATACCGTCCGGCACCTTTGCCCGGATATGGAAAGAGAAAACGATTCCAACCGGGGATCATCTCAACCGGATCGCCGATGTTACCGGCGTGTCCTTGGATTGGCTGCTCCGCGGCCATGGATCAATGACAATAGACATCAAAAACAAAAGCAAAGATTCACAAGAGTTGCCTTTGGACAAAGACGTTCCTTCTGAGAACGAATACCAAAGCGGATCAATAAACAACAATTCAACAACAGATGCGCGCCTGATGGGGCGGCTTGTTGAGAAAATACTTCTTGTTTACAAAGAAATGGGGATTGGCATCGCTATCCATCAGGCAACGGAGCGCGCAGTGAAAGAACATGACAGAATAATTCTTAACTCTTCAGATCCAGACGATCGCCTGACTCAGGTTGGTGAGGTTACGGCATCTTTGCGCCAAGAGCTTCGCTCTTTGGCCAGCTCTTCTGAATCGAGCAAACGCCGGGCCTGAGAGTTGTAAGGATCCCCAATGTAACACACGATTGCACGAATATGTTGATTGGAAATGAATACGTATTGCCCCAAAACACACCGTGCCACGAAGGTCGATCAGCCAAATCTACCTATGCTTGCACTGCGATGGCCTATCCCGCTCACGCAAACGTCGTTCCGCTCTGCCACCCTGGAACTCCAAAATCGAATCAAAAAATTCATATTGAGAATTCATAGCCACCCCGCCAGCGCCCCGCGGGCTTGGGGAAACGAAGCGTCGGCGCACGCGCCCCCTGTCTCCAGCCAGCCCCCAAACGGATCTCCTCCCGCTTCCATCCCCCGCTTTACCGCCACCGGCCACGGGGAACCAAAAAAAAGGGGCGCTGCGTTACCGCAGCGCCCCTTTCCCTGTTCCGGCCCGCTTTCTGGCGAAAGCCCGGGCCTTGGTCTTTGGATTATTCGCGGTCCCCGAGGAACGAAAGGAGGAACTGGAACAGGTTGATGAAGTCCAGATACAGGCTCAGCGCCCCCATCAGGGCCAGCTTGCCCGCGGAGTCGCGGTCATAGCCCTCGGCGTACATCTGCTTGATGGTCTGGGTGTCATAGGCGGTCAGACCCGTGAAGATCAGAACGCCCAGGACCGAGACGGCGAACTGCAACGCGCTCGACTGGAAGAAGATGTTGGCGAGGCTGGCGATGATCAGGCCGAACACGCCCATCATCAGGAACGAGCCCATCCCCGTCAGGTCGCGCTTGGTGGTGTAGCCATAGAGGCTCATCGCCAGGAACATGGACGCCGTGACGAAGAAGGTCAGCGCGATGCTGGACTTGGTGAAGACCAGGAAGATCGCCGCCATCGACAGGCCCATGGTCGCGCAGTAGGCCCAGAACACGCCCTGGGCCGCCGCGAACGACAACCGGTTGATGCCGAACGACAGAACCATCACGAAGGCCAGCGGCGCCAGCATCACCACCCACTTGAGCGGCGTGCCGAACAGCGTCTGCATGAGGGCCACGTTGGTGGACACGAGGAAGGCCACCAGACCGGTCAGCAGCAGGCCGCCGCCCATATAGTTGTAGACGCGCAGCATATGCTGGCGCAGGCCCTCGTCGAAATACCCGCGGTCGATGGTGTGGCCCGCCGTAGCGTAGCGCTGGAAGGTCGGGTCTGCCATGATGTCCCCTCATCACAGTGGTGGTTCGAATTTGCCTGACCATATTGTCGGGCTTTCAGGATTGTTCAATACGCAAAGCCGCCCTGCGGCGGCGATTCCCTGAAAATGACGCCGATTTCATCTTTACGTAACCGGGGGGCGGCAAAGAGCGCGCCCTCATCTCACTCGTTCCGCAGAAGCGGGGCCGCCGGCTGGCCCAGCGCGCGCCATGTGCCGTAGAATCCAAGAGCCAGCGTGATGGCGGTGGCGACCGCCGCCGTCGTCCCCACCGCCGACGGCAGGAAGGCCCAGTCCCAGCGCATCACCCACACCAGCACCGCCCAGGCGGCAAGCGTGCCGATCACCGAGGCAATCACCGCGGTGATCAGGCCCAGCAGGCCGTATTCCAGCAGAAAAGCACGCACCACGTCGCCGCGGGTGGCCCCCAGCACCTTCAGCACCACGGCGTCATAGGTGCGGCGCCGGTGGCCCGCCGCCACCGCCCCGGCCAGCACCAGGGTTCCGGCCAGCAGCGTGATGGCGGCGATGACCCGCACCGCCATGCCGATGTGGCCCAGCATGGCCCCCACCGTGTCCAGCGCGTCCTTGATGCGCACGGCGGTGATGTTGGGGAAGCGCTGGAGCACGGCGCGCTGCACCTGCTGCTCCGATTCAACCGGCGCGCGGACGGTGGCGATCCAGGTCTGCGGCGCCCCGTCCAGCAGGCCGGGGGAGAACACCAGGGCGAAGTTGATGGTCAGCGACGCGAAATCGGCGGCGCGCACGCTCGCCACCTCCGCCTCCACCAGCCGGCCCAGCACGTTGACGCCGATGCGGTCGCCCAGTCCGACGCCGAAGGCCTCGGCCACCGAGGTGTGGATGGACACCAGCGGCGCCCCGCGGTAATCGCGCGCCCACCATTGCCCCTGGATGATGGAGCCGTGGGCCGGCGGCTCGGCGGCATAGGTCAGGCCGCGGTCGCCCCGCAGCAGCCATTCCCCCTCCTTGTTCTTCAGCGCCTGTTCCGCCGGCTGGCCGTTGATGGTCTCGATCCGCCCGCGCAGGGAAGGAACGGCCTCGAACGCCGTGGTGCCCGGCACCGCCAGCACCGTGTCCTTGAACGGGGCGAACTGGTCCGGCTGGATATCGACGAAGAAGAAGCTGGGGGCGCCGTCGGGGATGGTTTCCTGAACGCGGCGGCTGAAATTGCCCTGGATCAGCGCGATGATGACCAGAACCGTCAGCCCCAGCCCCAGCGACATCACCACCGCGCCTGTGGGGTTGCCGGGACGGTGCAGGTTGGCCAGCGCCAGCCGCAGGCCGGGGGACCGCGGACGGCCCAGCGCCGCCGCCCCGCGCACCACCGCCCACGCCGCCAGCCGGAACACGGCCAGGGCCGCCACCGCCCCCGCCACGAACCACAGGGCAAAGCGCGGCTCGTGCGCCGTCAGCACCGCCATGCCGGCCAGACCCAGACCGGCCAGACCCAGCAGCACCAGATAGACCGCCCGCGGACGCCCGCCCGCCGGGGCGATGGCGTCGCGGAACAGGGCACCCGCCGGCACCTCCCGCGCCCGGCCCAGCGGCCAGAGGGAGAAGGCCAGCGCCGTCAAAAACCCGAACACCACCGCCGCGGCAAGTGCGCCGGGGTAGACGCCCACGTGCAGGCTGACCGGCAAAAGCCCTTCCAGCAGGCCCCCCAGCAGGGGCGGGGCCGCCGCCCCCACCATCAGCCCGCCGGCCACGCCCAGCCCGGCCAGGATCATGATCTGCAACAGATAGACGCGGAACACCAGCGCCCCCGGCGCGCCCAGGCACTTCAGCGTGGCGATGGTGCCGCCGCGGGCGTCCAGATGCGCCCTGACCGCGTTGCCCACCCCCACACCGCCCACCAGCAGCGACGTCAGCCCGACCAGGGTCAGGAAGGTGTTCATCCGCTCGATGAAAGTCTGGATCTGCGGGGCGGCGTTGGACACGTCGCGCATCCGCCACGGCGCACCGGGGAAACGTTCGGTCAACGCCGCCTGCCACGCCTTCACGTCGGTGCCGTCGGGCAAACGCACCGTGGCTCCCCACCAGATCAGGCTGCCCGGCTGGTGCAGCCGCGTGTCGGGCAGCGCCGCCAGACTGATCATCAGCCGCGGCCCCAGGGTGAAGCCGCCGCCGGACGCCCGGTCGGGTTCGCGGGCGATGACGGCGCGGACCTGCACCTCGGTCTCGCCCAGGCGCAGCGTGTCGCCGACCTTGGCGCCCAGCCGGTCCATCAGTCCCTGTTCGGCCACCGCTCCCCAATAGCCGTCGCGCTGTGTCAGCGCCGGGTGCAGCCGCTCCCCCCCGTCCAGCATCATGGAACCGGCCAGGGGATAGGCGCCGTCCACCGCCTTCAGTTCCACAAGGGCGGAGTGGGATTCGTCCGCCGACCGCACCATGGCCCGCATCTCGGCGCTGGTGGAAACCGGGCCGGAATCCCGCAGCACCTCCATCACCGGGTCCGGCACCGGCTGGTAAAGCTGACGCAGGGCCACGTCGCCGCCCAGGATCGCCCGCCCGTCGCGGCGAAGCCCGTCGAGAATCCCCGCCGACAGCGATTGCACCGCGGCGATGGCCGCCACCCCCAGCACCAGACAGGCCAGGAAGATGCGGAACCCCTGAAGACCCCCGCGCAGTTCCCGCCGCGCCAGGGTCAGGGCCAGCCGCCAGGACGCGGCCCCCATCTCACTCACCGGCCACGCGCACCGCCGCCCGGCGGTGTCCCTGCCCATCCTCTCCGGCCCCGTCGTCGGCGATGATGCCGTCCTTCAGCGTCACCGTGCGGTCGCAGCGTGCGGCCAGGGACGGGTCGTGGGTGATGAGCACCAGCGTGGTGCCGCGGCTTTCGGCCAGCCCGAACAGCAACTCCACGATCGACGCGCCCGTGCCCATGTCCAGGTTGCCCGTGGGTTCGTCGGCCAGCAGCAGCGCCGGTTCGGTGGCAAAGGCGCGCGCCACCGCCACCCGCTGCTGCTCGCCGCCCGAGAGCTGGCCCGGATAATGGCTGAGCCGGTGGCCCAGCCCCACCGCCTCCAGCCCGGCGCGGGCGCGGTCGAAGGCATCGCGCCGCCCGGCGAATTCCAGCGGAATCGCCACATTCTCCAGCGCCGTCATGGTGGGGATCAGATGGAACGCCTGGAACACGATGCCCACCCGGTCGCGGCGGAAACGGGCCAAGCCATCCTCGTCCAGCCGGTTCAGGTCGTGGCCGGCCACCTCGACCGTGCCGCTGCTGGGGCGTTCCAGCCCGGCCATGACCATCATCATGGTGGATTTGCCCGACCCCGACGGCCCGACGATGCCCACCCGTTCCCCCGCCGCCACCGACAGCGACAGGCCGCGCAGGATGTTGACGGGTCCGGCATCGCTGTCCAATCTCAGGTGAACATCGTCCAGACGGACGAGCGCGGACACGGCGGAATCGGGTCGGGACATTGCAATGGATCTCAACAGACTGCGGGCAAGCCTTTCGCCATATGGCAAGGCGCGGCGCCGTTTCAACCGGGGGCTTGGCGCTCTTTTCGCGCTTGCGTCCGTCCTGGGGTGGGGCCTGGGGTGGGGCCTGGGGTGGCCCGGCGTGAGCGGCGGCGCGCAGGCCGCCGCCCCGTCCCGCCCGCTGCGGCTGCTGGCGCTGGGCGACAGCCTGACCGCCGGCTACGGCCTGCCCGCGGGCGATGGATTCGTGCCCCGGCTCCAGGCGGCGCTGCGGGCGAAAGGCTATGACGTCACGGTGCTGAACGCCGGGGTGTCGGGCGACACCACGGCGGGCGGCCTGTCCCGGCTGGATTGGGCGCTGGCGGACAAGCCCGACGCGGTGATGGTGGAGCTGGGGGCCAACGACATGCTGCGCGGGCTTGACCCGGCGGCGGCCCGTGCCAATCTGGACGCCATCCTGACCCGGCTGAAGGAGCGGCGGCTGCCGGTGCTGCTGGCCGGGATGCGCGCGTCCCCCAGCCTGGGGCGGGCGTACGGGGCGGCGTTCGACGCCCTGTACCCCGATCTGGCCCAGGCCCACGGCGCCCTGCTCTACCCCTTCTTCCTGGACGGGGTGGCGGCGGACGCCGCCCTGAACCAGGGCGACGGCATCCACCCCAACGCCGCCGGCGTGGCGGTGATCATCGACCGAATCGTGCCCACCGTCGCCCGCCTGCTGGAGCAGGCGGCGCGGCCCGGAGAGTGACCATGACCGAGACCACCACCGCCCCCCCGTCCCGATTCCACGCCGCGGCGGCGGAGGGGGCCGACTGGACCGCCGCCACCGCCGCCTGCGCCAGCCGGCTGGGGGATGTGCGCGGCTGCACCCTGGGCTTCCTCTACATCACCGAGGCGCTGGCCCCCCACGCCGCCGGCATCGTCACCATGATGCGGTCCCTGACCGGCATCCACGACTGGATCGGCACCGTGGGGCTGGGCGTCATGGCCGGCGAGGGCCGCGCGGGCGAGGAGGAGGAGTTCTTCGACCGCCCCGCGGTGGCCGCCCTGGCCGTGCGGCTGCCGCCGGACTCCTTCCGCCTGTTCCCCGCGGTCAGCGGCGACATGACCCCGCTGCGCCGGGCCGCGGGCGCGTGGCTGGACCGCCGCCGGCCGACGCTGGCCATCGTCCACGCCGACCCGCGCACCATGAACCTGCCGGAAACCATCGCGCTGCTGGGCGACACCACCGGCGCCTTCGTGGTGGGCGGCATGTCCTCGGCGCGGGAGGACAATTTCATCCAGTTCGCCGTCCCCGCCTCCACCGCCACCATGGACATGGGGCCGGTGACCGGGGGGACGGACGGCGTGGGCGTGTCGGGCCTTCTGCTGGGCGAGGGGGCGGATGTCGCCACCGGCCTGACCCAGGGCTGCACACCCATCGGCCCGGCCCGCACCATCACGGAAGCCAACGAGAACATCATCATCGCCATCGACGGGCGCCCGGCGCTGGAGGTGTTCAAGGAAGACATCGGCGAGCTGCTGGCCCGCGACCTGCAGCGGGTGGCGGGGTACATCTTCGCCGGGCTGGGCGTGCCGGGATCGGACACCGGCGACTATCTGGTCCGCGATCTGGTGGCCATCGACCCGCGCAAGGGCTGGATCGCCGTGGCCGAACACGTGGACGCCGGCCAGCCGGTGCGCTTCACCCGCCGCGACAAGCCGTCGGCGGAAACCGACCTGCGCCGCATGCTGACCGGGCTGAAGCGCCGCCTGTCCGGCCCGCCCAAGGGGGCGGTGTACGTCAGTTGCATCGCCCGCGGCCCCAACCAGTTCGGCCAGGGCCGGGAAATCGCCATCATCCGCGAGGAGCTGGGCGCTATCCCGCTGGCGGGATTCTTTGCCAGCGGCGAGATTTCCCACGCCCGGCTCTATGGATACACTGGCGTCCTGACCGTATTCCTGTAAAACAATCCCATAAACCTATAGAGAAATGGGAATTAAAATGGACTATCGCCGCATCGGGCGCACCGACCTTGTGGCCAGCGCCATCGGCCTCGGCACCATGACGTGGGGCCGGCAGAACACCCAGGACGAAGCCTTCGCCCAGATGGATCTGGCGCTCGACGCCGGCATCACCTTTTGGGACACGGCGGAGATGTACGCCATCCCGCCCACCGCCGAGACCTATGGCCGCACGGAAACCATCATCGGCAACTGGTTCGCCAGCCGCGGCGGCCGTGACCGGGTGGTTCTGGCGTCCAAGATCATCGGCAACCCGCGCGGCGGGTTCCCATGGGTCCGCGGCGGCACGGCGCGGCTGGACCGCGCCAACCTGACCGAGGCGCTGGACGCCAGCCTGAAGCGGCTGCAGACCGACTGGATCGACCTGTATCAGCTTCACTGGCCCGACCGGGTGACCCCGCGCTTCGGCCAGCGCAGCTACCAGCATTCCCCCGGCGACGACGGCGTGCCGCTGGAGGAGACGCTGGGCGTGCTGGACGAGTTCATCAAGGCCGGCAAGATCCGCGCCGTGGGCCTGTCCAACGAGACGCCGTGGGGGGTGATGCACAGCATCCGTCTGGCGGAAACCCGCGGCCTGCCCCGCGTGGCGACGATCCAGAACGCCTACAACCTGCTGAACCGCACCTACGAGAGCGGGCTGGCCGAGGTGGGCTTGCGCGAGGACGTGGGCCTGCTGGCCTATGCCCCGCTGGCCGCCGGCACCCTGTCGGGCAAGTATCTGGGCGGCGTGATCCCGCCCGGCACCCGCCGGTCGCTGGACCCCCGCCGCTGGCGCTACGACACCCCCAACGTGGACCCGGCGACCAAATCCTATGTGGAGATCGCCCGCCGCTACGGGCTGTCGCCGACGCAGATGGCGATCTCCTTCGTGGCGCATCAGCCCTTCGTCACCTCGGCCCTGATCGGGGCGACGACGCTGGACCATCTGCGCAGCAACATCGCCGCCTACGAGGTGCGGTTGAGCGATGAGGTCTTGAAAGAAATCGAAACCGTCCATATCCGTTACAACGATCCCTGCCCGTAAGGGCGGGGCGTTCGAGACGGGATTGCGGATGATACGGCTTTTCGTTGCGTTGGACTTTCCACCCGAGGTGCGCGAACGGCTGGCCGGATTGCAGGGCGGGGTGCCCGGCGCGCGGTGGAGCGAGCCGGAGACCCTGCACCTGACCCTGCGCTTCATCGGCGAGGTGCCGGAGGATCAGGCGCAGGACATCGACGCCGCCCTGGCGGACATCGACGCCGCCCCCTTCCCCCTCACGCTGGACGGGGTGGGCAGCTTCGGCCACGGGCGGGGGGCGCGGGTGCTGTGGGCGGGGGTGGAGCGCAACGACGCGCTGACCCATCTGGCGGCCAAGGTCGAATCGGCCCTGGTCCGCGCCGGCCTGCCGGCGGACGAGCGCAAGTTCACCCCCCACGTCACGCTGGCCCGCCTGCGCGACGCCAACGCCGAGCGGGTGGCGCGGTTCCTGTCGGAGCGTGGGTTCTTCCGCGCCGGCCCCATGCCCGTGGATCATTTCGTGCTCTACCGCAGCCATCTGGGCAAGGGCGGCTCGGTCTATGAGCCGCTGGCCTCGTACCCCTTGGCCGCCCCCAGCCCGGAGCCGGTGTAACCATGTGCAGCGTCGTCATTCTGCGCCGCCCCGGCAGCCCCTGGCCGCTCCTGATCGGCGCCAACCGGGACGAGATGGCCGGGCGCCCCTGGCAGCCCCCCGCACGCCACTGGCCGGAGGACTACCCCGAGGTGGTGGCCGGGCTGGACGAGCTGGCCGGCGGCTCGTGGCTGGGGATGAACGATCAGGGGATGGTGGCCGCGGTGCTGAACCGCACCGGCACGCTGGGGCCGCAGGAGGGCAAACGGTCGCGGGGCGAGCTGGTGCTCCAGGCGCTCGACCACGCCGACGCTTCCGACGCGGCGCTGGCCTTCGCGCACCTGGACACCCGGGCCTATCGCCCGTTCAACCTGCTGCTGGCCGACAACCGCGACGCTTTCGTGGTCAGCCACCGGGGCGAGGGCGGCGGCAACCGCCCCACGGTGGAGCCCATCGGCGAGGGGCTGCACATGCTGACCGCCATGGATCTGGACGATCCCGCCGACCCGCGGCTGGCGCTCTACCTGCCCCTGTTCCGCCACGCCCCCGCCCCCCAACCCGACCCTGCGCGGGAGGACGGCGGCGACTGGTCGGCATGGAAAGAGCTGCTGGGCAGCCGCATCTGGGACGGGGACGATCCCCGCGGGGCCATGGATTTCCGCCTGCCCTCGGGCTTCGGCACCAGTTCCAGCGCGCTGATCGCCCTGCCCGCCATCGGGGCGGCGGACCCGGCCCCGCTGTGGCTGTTCGCCCACGGGGCCCCGCACGCCACGGCGTACCGGCCCGTGACCGCCGCATGACAGGCCACGAAAACGGGGGATGCCGGCGGTGCTGGGCCAATTGTGTTCCGCGGAACGGCTTGCTATATCACTTTGGTCTTTTTCCAGGAGCGGCCGTTCATCCGCCGCCCCACACGCGAGTTTTGGATCACCACCCATGACCAGACGCCGGCGCATCTATGAAGGCAAGGCGAAAGTTCTTTTCGAAGGACCGGAGCCGGGCACCCTGGTGCAGTACTTCAAGGACGACGCGACCGCCTTCAACAACCAGAAGAAGGGGGTCATCACCGGCAAGGGGGTGCTGAACAACCGCATCTCCGAATATCTGATGTCGCGGCTGACGGAAATGGGCATCCCGACCCATTTCGTCCGCCGCCTGAACATGCGCGAACAGTTGATCCGCGAGGTGGAGATCATCCCCATCGAGGTGGTGGTCCGCAACGTCGCCGCCGGGTCTTTGTCCACCCGCTTCGGCATTCAGGAAGGCACGCCGCTGCCCCGCTCGATCATCGAGTATTATCTGAAGTCCGAGGAACTTAATCACCCCATGGTGACGGAGGAGCACATCACTGCCTTCGGCTGGGCCGCTCCGCCGGACCTGGACGACATGGTGGCGCTGGCGCTGCGCGTGAACGATTACCTGTCGGGGCTGTTCCTGGGCATCGGGCTGCGGCTGGTGGATTTCAAGCTGGAATTCGGCCGTCTGTGGGAAAACGACGACATGCGCATCGTCGTCGCCGACGAGATCAGCCCCGACAGCTGCCGTCTGTGGGACATCAAGACCAACGAGAAGTTGGACAAGGACCGCTTCCGCCAGGATCTGGGCAAGGTGGAGGAAGCGTACCAGGAGGTCGCGCGGCGCCTGGGCATCCTGCCCGAGGGCGGGGCCAGCGACCTCAAAGGCCCAAAGACCATGCAGTGACTGACAGTCAGGAAGAAAAGGGTTCCCCGATGAAGGCCAAGGTTCACGTCACCCTCAAGCGCGGCGTGCTGGACCCGCAGGGCAAGGCGATCGAGCACGCGCTCCACACGCTGGGCTTCGGCGGGGTGGAGAATGTCCGCGCCGGCAAGGTGATCGAGCTGGAGCTGACCAGCACCGACGCCGACGCCGCCCGCAAGGAGGTGGAGGCCATGTGCACCAAGCTGCTGGCCAACACCGTCATCGAGGATTACGCCATCGAACTGACCGCGTGAGCGGCCAGCCGGACGGCACGGGCGGGGGGAACGCCACCCCGCCCTCTCCCGCCCTCCCCCCGATGACGCCGGAGGGGCTGGCCGGCCTTTACCCCATCTTTGCCGAATGCCTGCGCGTGGCCGGGCCGCTGGAGCGGGACTTCCGCCGCCCTTCGGGCTTCCTCGGCCTGTTGCGCATCATTCTGGAACAGCAGCTTTCCACCCAGGTGGCGCTGACCCTGTGGCGCAAGCTGGAAGCGCGTCTCGACCCCATCACCCCCGCTGGCCTGCTGTCCCTGAACGAGGACACGTTGCGTGCCTGCGGCTTTTCCCGGCAGAAGATCATCTATGGCCGCGGGCTGGCCGCGGCGGTGGAGTCCGGCGCGCTGGATTTCGAGCGCCTGCACACCCTGCCCGACGATGCCGCCGCCGCCGCGCTGATGGCGCTGAAGGGGGTGGGGCGCTGGACCGCCGACATCTATCTGATGATGGCGCTGGACCGGCCCGACGTGTGGCCGGTGGGCGATCTGGCGATCCAGATCGGGGTTCAGCGGCTGCTCGCCCTGCCCGCCCGGCCCGGCCCCTTGGAGTTGACGGCCATCGCCGAACCCTGGCGGCCCCACCGCAGTCTGGCCGCCAAACTGATCTGGCACCATTACGTCGCCGGCCAGGAAGCCGCCCGCGCCCAACGGAGCAAACCGGCCGAACGCAATACGCCGGTATGACGATTCCGGTATGACCACTGCGCCGGATACCCTTTCCCCGCCCGCTTTTGTGTGAGACACTGGAAAAACCTTCCTGTCAATAAGGTTTTTCTAACACACGGCGGCCAGGGGTTTATCGTGCTGAAAAAACTGTCGCTGACGGCGAAACTCTGCGCCTTGAACATCGCCGGGCTGGTGTTTCTCGCCATGGTGCTGATGCTGTCCGCCAGCTATGTTCTGGAGGAGCGCAGCGCCCAGGGTGCCCAGGACCAGCGGGAACGCAGCATCGCGCTGGCCCATATGCTGCTGAAGCAGAAGGGGAACACCTATTCCATCCGCGACGGGGCGCTCTATGTGGGCGACACCCGGCTGGACGGCGACACCACCGTCGTGGACACGGTGCGCGGCCTGACGGGCGGCATGGCGACGGTGTTCCGCGGCGACACCCGCGTGGCCACCAACGTGCTGAAGGACGACGGCACCCGCGCCGTGGGCACCCGCCTGGCCGCCGGCCCGGTCTATGACACGGTGCTGACGCAGGGCAAGAGCTTCCGCGGGGTGGCCGACATTCTGGGGCAGGCCTACTTCACCGCCTACGACCCCCTGTTCGACGCGCGGGGCAATGTGGCCGGCGTGCTGTTCGTCGGTCTGAAGCGGGCGGAGGTGCTGAAGACGATGGACGAGGTGCAGGGCACCCTGATCGTCATCGCGCCGGTGGTGACCATCGCCTTCGGCCTGCTGAGCTTCCTGCTGGTCCGCCGCCAGATGAAGGCCGTGACCGCCATCGAGGACACCATGCGCCATCTGGCCGATCACCGGCTGGATGTGACGGTGCCCGGCCTGGACCGCCACGACGAGATCGGGTCCATGGCCCGGGCGGTGCAGGTGTTCAAGGACAACGCCATCGAAAAGCGGCGGATGGACGAGGCCGAGCGCGCCCGCATCGAGCAGGAGCGCCGCGAGGACGAGGCCCAGCGCGCCCGCGAACAGGCCATCGGCCGGGAAATCGCCGCTCTTATCGAGTCGGTCTCCAAGGGCGATCTGAGCCGGCGCATCGACCTTGCCGGCAAGGACGGCTTCTACCGGGCGATGTCGGAGGGGATCAACCGCCTGACCGACACCGTGCAGTCGGTCATCAAGGATCTGGGGCAGGTGCTGGGTGCGCTGGCCCACGGCGACCTGAACGCCCGGCTGACCAAGGATTACCAGGGGGCGTTCCATGCCCTGAAGAGCGATTTCAACACCACGTCGGAAACCCTGTCGCGCATCGTCGGCCAGATCGCGCACGCCTCCGACGCCATCGCGTCCGCCGCGTCGGAGGTGTCCATGGGCTCCTCCGACCTGGCCGAGCGCACCGAGCAGCAGGCCTCCTCGCTGGAGGAGACCGCGGCCAGCATGGAGCAGTTGGGGGCCACCGTGCGCTCCAACGCCGACAACGCCCAGCGCGCCAACCGTATGGCGTCCGACGCCCGCACCGCCGCCGAATCGGGCGGTCAGGTGGCGGTCTCGGCGGTGGACGCCATGCGGCGGATCGAGGGAGCCAGCCGCAAGATCACCGACATCATCGGCGTGATCGACGAAATCGCCTTCCAGACCAACCTGCTGGCGCTCAACGCCGCGGTGGAGGCGGCGCGGGCCGGCGATGCGGGCCGCGGCTTCGCCGTGGTGGCGCAGGAGGTGCGCAACCTCGCCCAGCGCTCGGCCCAGGCGTCGAAGGAGATCAAGGCGCTGATCATGGACAGCGATTCCCAGGTGCATGGCGGCGTGGAGCTGGTGCAGAAGGCCGGCGGTGCCCTGGAAGGCATCGTGCGCGGGGTCCAGGACGTGGCGGCGCTGATCGCCGAGATGGCCACCGCGTCGGCCCAGCAGGCATCGGCGCTGGACGAGATCAACTCGGCGGTGGCGCAGATGGACGAGATGACCCAGAAGAACGCGGCCCTGGTGGAGGAAACCACCGCCGCCGCCCATCAGTTGACCGAACAGGCTCACTCCATGCAGCAATTGATCGCCTTCTTCCGCCGGGCGGGGTGACGGGCGCGCGGGCACACAGGAAAAAACCCCGCGGGCCGAAGCGCCGCGGGGCTTTTTCACACCGTCCCGTGTCCGGTCCGCCCGGCCTTACGGCAGCGGCACCGGGGCATCCGACAGGGTGCGCAGATAGGCGATGAGGTTGGCACGGTCCTGGTCGCCCTTGATCCCGGCAAAGCTCATCTTGGTGCCGGGCACCGCCGCCTTGGGGTTGGTCAGGAACTTGTTCAGCGCCTCGAAATCCCACACGCCCTGCTGGCTCTTCATGGCGTCGGAATAGGCAAAGCCCTCCATGTGGGCGTGCGGGCCGCCGACCACGCCGTACAGGTTGGGGCCGACCTTGGCCGCACCGCCCTTGTCGAAGGTGTGGCACGAGGTGCAGGCCTTGGTCGCGGCCTTGCCCGCGTCCACGTTGGCGGCGGCCAGCAGCGGGCCGATGGGCGCCGGGCCGGCGGGGGCCGCGGTGTCGGTCTTGGCGGCGCCGCCGGCGGCCGCCTGCACCACATAGCCCGGCTGCACCGCCGGCCTGGGCATCACCAGAACCCGCGCGGCAAAGCCCGACAGCAAGGCAACCAAAAGCGCCAGCAGCACCGCGCCGAACGCCTTGTTCAACTCCATAAACATAGGGTTCCGTCCCCTTGTTCGATCCATGGGCCCGGTGACACCGGACGTGTGAGAGCGCCACCCGGCCGGACCGGGCGTTTTGCCGCAAGGATAGTCCGCCCTGCGGCAAATGTCACCGGCAGCCTTGGCCTCCGGCCCCTTGACGCGGGGCCTGGGACGTGCTTCACCCCCCGTCATCGCAAAGGCCCCCTGTTCAGATCGGGATCGTCCGCCATGACCGTTTCCCCGCCGTCCAACCCCATCGTGGTGATTCCCGCCCGCATGGCGTCCACCCGGCTGCCGGGCAAGCCCCTGGCCGACATCAACGGGCTGCCCATGATCGTGCAGGTCTGGCGCCGGGCGGTGGAGGCCGATATCGGCCCCGTCCTGGTCGCCGCCGCCGAGCCGGACATCGTCCGGGCCGTCGAATCGGCGGGCGGCACCGCCGTGCTGACCCGCCCCGACCACCCCTCGGGCTCCGACCGCATCTTCGAGGCGGTGAACCTGATCGACCCGGACCACACCCACGACGCGGTGGTCAACGTGCAGGGCGACCTGCCGACCATCGAGCCGGCGGTGGTGCGCACCGCCTTCGCCACCCTGGCCGATCCGGCGGTGGACATCGCCACGCTCGCCGCCGTCATCACGCGGGCGGAGGAGGTGGACAACCCCAACGTGGTCAAGGCGGTGGTGGAACTGGACCCGGTGCTGAACCGGGGCCGCGCCCTTTATTTCACCCGCGCCACCGCCCCCACCGGCGACGGGCCGCTGCTGCACCACATCGGCCTGTACGCCTACCGCCGGGCGGCGCTGGAGCGGTTCGTCGCCCTGCCGCCGTCGGTGCTGGAACAGCGCGAGCGGCTGGAGCAGCTCCGCGCGCTGGCCCACGGCCTGCGCATCGACGTGGCGGTCGTTGACGCGGTTCCCCTGGGCGTCGATACTCCCGAAGACCTCGAACGGGCCCGCACCCTGCTGGCCCGGCGTTCCTGACCCAGCGGACAGACGTTTCCCATGCCGACCTCGAACATCATCGCCTTCCAAGGGCATCCCGGCGCCTATTCCGACCTGTCGTGCCGTTCGGTGTTTCCGGGCATGACCACCCTGCCCTGCCAGACGTTCGAGGACGCGTTCGCCGCCGTGCGCGAGGGGCGCGCGGCCCTTGCCATGATCCCGGTGGAAAACTCCATCGCCGGGCGCGTGGCCGACAACCACTATCTGCTGCCCGAAGGCGGGCTGCACATCATCGGCGAGCATTTCCAGCCGGTGAACCACCAGCTTCTGGCCCCCAAGGGCGCCACGCTGGGCACCATCCGCACGGTGCGCAGCCATATCCAGGCCCTGTCCCAGTGCCGGTCCGCCATCCGCAGCCTGGGGCTGGAGATCATCAACCACGCCGACACCGCCGGTTCCGCCGCCGAGATCGCGGCGCTGAACGATCCCCGGCACGCGGCCATCGCCTCGTCGCTGGCCGCCGAGATCTATGGGCTGGAGATCCTGAAGGCGGACATCGAGGACGCGCGGCACAACACCACCCGCTTCCTGATCATGGCCCGCGAGCCGAAGGTTCCGGCCCCCGGCACCCCCACCATCACCACCTTCGTCTTCCGCGTGCGCAGCGTGCCGGCGGCGCTGTACAAGGCGCTGGGCGGATTCGCCACCAACGGCGTCAACATGACCAAGCTGGAAAGCTACATGGTCGAGGGGCGATTCACCGCCACCCAGTTCTATGCCGACGTGGAAGGCCACCCGGAGGACCGTTCCCTGCGGCTGGCGCTGGAGGAACTGGACTTCTTCGCCCGCGAGGTGAAGATCCTGGGCGTCTATCCCGCCAACCCGTTCCGCTTCCAGGAACGGCAGCAGACCCAGGGCGACGATTGATTTCCTGCCCGAGGCATCATGCCGCACCCCGCGGATGGATGCCTCCTCCCCCCGTCTTCGCATCCATGCCGCATCTGGAAATGTGGTATAAGAAAAGGGTGATGTAAGCCCACCGGCGCTCACGCCCCCCGCCCTCTTCCGGCGGGCGGGTGCCGCGCCATGGCGGACGCCGGGAAGGATGCGGCCCCACAGCCGTGGGTGCCGCACCGGGAGGTTGCCATGCTCACCTATGAGGATTGTATCGGCCTTGCCAACCTCGACAAGGATGAGGTTGCCCAGATCGCCGCGCACGAGCGGTTGCCGTCGATGATCGCTCTGGAAAAAGGTGTCTATCTGCTGAACCACCCATGGGGTGACGCAGCCCTTCGTCAGATGGTGTGGGACAATCTGTGCAGCGTGGCCCGGCACAACGATCCGGGCCGGACCGAAGACCTGTTGGGCCTCTACCGCCTGACCTGCCTGCACCACCCCAGCCCGTACGACCGGCGCCAGTCGCCGGTGCGGGCCACCCATCCCATCTGGCACGGGTAGAAGCGGTGCCGCGGCGGGGAGCCGCGGGTTATGATTTGGGGGCCGGCCCCGAGAGGGGCCGGCCCCCTTTTCCAGCCTGCTATTCCCCATCCTCGAACGCGAAGGTCTCGCTTTCGTCGTCATAGGCGAAGAGTTCGGCGTAACGCGCCCAGCTCGTCACCGCCCTCAGCGTGTCGCCGGCGTAATCCTCGCTCATGAAGGGGGTCAGCTCGGCACCGATGCGGGCGCGGGGAACATGATGGGACGGAACCTCCTTCAGCAGCCCATGGATGTGGGCGGCCAGCGGAACGAAACGGACCAGATGCTCGGCGAACAGCCGCTTGCGGTCGTCCACCCCGGCTTCGGCAAACAGCCGCCCCGGCTCGGTCAGGTGGATGTCGCCCTCCGCCACCTCGGCGAAGCCCAGCATCTGCAGCGCCTCGGCAATGGGGAACAGGTCGTCGATCTCGTGCTGCAGCGCCGCCGCCAGATGGGGCAGATCCGCCCGGCCGTGATAAACGGGCGAGGCCAGGGTCTCCATCAGCCCGGCCAGCAGGTTGGTGGACACCGGCACCAGCGGCACCGCATGGGCCGGCGGCTGGCGGGCCGCGGGGACGGCCGGGGCGGTCAGCGGTTTGCGCGCCGTCATCCGGCCATAGATGTCATCGACCATGGCGCGGAACACCGGGTCCAGGCGGTTGCGCGGGTGGGGAATATCCACGCGGATTTCCGCCGCCACCCGTCCGGGATTGGACGAGAACACCAGGATGCGGTCGCACATCAGCACCGCCTCCTCGATGTTGTGGGTGACCATCAGGATCGAGCGGATCGGCAGCCGCCGTTCCATCCACAGGTCCAGGAGGTCGGTGCGCAGGGTTTCCGCCGTCAGCACGTCCAGCGCCGAAAACGGCTCGTCCATCAGCAGGATTTCCGGGTGGACCACCAGCGCACGGGCGAAGCCCACCCGCTGGCGCATGCCGCCCGACAGCTCCTTGGGATAGGCGGATTCGAAGCCCGACAGGCCGATCAGGTCGATGGCCTCCTCCGCCCGCGCCTCGGCCTCCCGAAGCGGCACGCCCTGGGCCTTCAGCCCGGCCAGCACGTTTTCCCACACGGTCATCCAGGGGAACAGGGCGAAGGACTGGAACACCATCGCCACCCCGTCGGCGGGGCCGGTGACGGGGGCGCCGTGGTGGGTGACCGCACCGCCGGTGGGCCGCACCAGCCCGGCGACGATGCGCAGCAGCGTGGACTTGCCCGAGCCGGAGCGGCCCAGCAGCCCGACGATCTCCCCCGCCCGCAGGCTCAGGTCCACGCCGTCCAGCACGACGTATTCCCGCGCGCCCGGCTTGGCATAGGACTGGCGCACGCCCGTCAGGTCGAACAGGACGGGGTTCAGGGTATCCACGGTTTCCAGGGTATCCGGCATGTCCGGTCCTCCCTCAGGCAAGACGCAGGCGGCGCTCGGCAAAGGCGTAGAGCGGGCGCCACAGAAGTCGGTTGAGAAGAATGACGAACACCGCCATCACCGCGATGCCCAGCACGATGCGGGGATAGTCGCCCGCCGCCGTGGCCTGGGCGATGTAGCTGCCCAAGCCATGGGCGGTCAGGGTGGTGTCGCCCCAATTGACGGCTTCGGCCACGATGCTGGCGTTCCACGACCCGCCCGACGCGGTGACCGCCCCGGTGATGTAGTGGGGAAACACCCCCGGCAGCATCACGTCGCGCCACCATTGCCAGCCGCGGATGCGGAAATTGGCCGCCGCTTCCCGCAGATCGCTGGGAAAGGCGGTGGTGCCGGCCACCACGTTGAACAGGATGTACCACTGGGTGCCCAGGATCATCAGCGGGCTGAGCCAGACATCGGGGTTGAGATCGAACCGCAGGATCGCCACCACCGCCACCGGAAACAGCAGGTTGGCGGGAAAGGCGGCGAGGAACTGGGCCGCCGGCTGCACCATTTCCGCCAGCCGCGGGCGCAGCCCGATCAGCACCCCCAGCGGCACCCACACCAGCGACGCCACCACGATCAGCGCCACCACCCGCGCCAGCGTGGCCGCCCCCAGCAGCACCGCCGTGCCCACGTCGCCCCAGCCCACGCCCGACGCGATGAACGTCACCATGGTCCAGCCGCACCACCCGCCGGCCACGGCCAGAACCGCGTACCACAGCGCATCCACCGTGCGGGCCGGCACCCGGTCCAGCCGGCGCAGAAACGGCCCGGCCACCCGCCCCGCCCCCGCCCTCGCCCTCGCCCTCGCCGCCAGCGGAAGGCCGAACCCACGGGGCCGCCACCACACCGCCCGGTCCAGCAGCCCGCCCACCGGGGCGAACAGGGTGCGGAAGAAGCGGGTGCGCTGGAACAGGTTGAGCAGCCAGGAGTCCGGCACCTCCTGCGCGCCCGTCAGCTCCACGCGGAACTTGTCGGCCCACGCCACCAGCGGGCGGAACAGCAACTGGTCATAGGCCAGGATCACCAGCAGCATGGCCAGCACCGCCCAGCCCACCGCCCCCAGATCCCGTTCCCCGATGGCCTGCGCCAGATAGGAACCGACCCCCGGCAGGGTGATGGTGCGGTCGCCGACCGTGATCGCCTCCGACGCCACCACGAAGAACCAGCCGCCGGACATGGACATCATCATGTTCCACACCAATCCCGGCGCGGCATAGGGCGCTTCCAGCGTCCAGAACCGCTGCCAGCCGGAAAAGCCGAAGCCGCTCGCCGCCTCCCCCAGATCCCGCGGCACGGTGCGCAGGGACTGGTAGAAGCTGAAGGCCATGTTCCACGCCTGGCTGGTGAAGATGGCGAACACCGCCGCACACTCCGCCCCCAGAACGCTGCCGGGAAACAGCCCCAGGAAGAACACCACGGTGAACGAGATGTAGCCCAGCACCGGCACCGACTGCAGCACGTCCAGCACCGGGATCAGCACCATGCCGGCCCGCCGGCTCTTGGCCGCCAGCGTGGCGTAGGTGAAGGTGAAGACCAGCGACGCCGCCATCGCCGCCAGCATGCGCAAGGTGGAGCGCAGGGCGTATTCCGGCAGCATCCACGGGTCGAGCGACACCGGGGCCGCGGCGATGCTGTCCAGCGGGGCCGTCATCTCCTCCCCCCCGACGGCCATCAGCGCCAGCAGGCCGATGACCAGCGGCAGCGCCAGCAGATCCCACCGGTTGGGGGCGGCCCCCGCCGCGCGGGCCGACAGACCCGTGGCGGAAATGCTCATGTTGATCCAGACCATGACCGTACCTTCCCGCGGCCCGCCGGGGACCGCATGGGCAAAACAGGACGAAGGGCTCCCGGTCCCGGCGTGGGGACGGGATGCGGTGTCAGGAAGGAGGGAACGGGTTAACGCTGTCGCGGGAGCGGGTCACACGGCGCCATCCCCACCGCGGCAGCACAGCGGGGGGGAGGGATGAACATGCGGATGGTGATGGAAGAACACACCATGGTCCACCTCTGATTGTCCGGCGTACGGGGCCGGACCGGGTGGACCCTCAGATAAGGTCAGCCCAGAACCGGCGTCTTCGCCTGCTTCTGTTTCGATCGACGACTGTGGGGTTCCATTCCTGACCTTCTCGGCGGCCATCCGTGATTTGACCGCACGGATGGGGGCCGATACTTCAACGGCACTCCGGCTCCTCTACTCCCCGCCCGACGCCGGGTCAAGAGCGTTTTCGCCGTGGAGCACATCGTCACGAAAGCATCATCCGGCGCGGTCCCCCAGCGTGACGGCAAAGCGGTTTCCCGTGGCGGCGTGGTTGTCCAGGATGATGTCGCCGCCGTGCAGGCGGGCGATCCGCCGGACCAGATACAGCCCCAGCCCCGCCCCTTCCTTCCGGCGCTGGCGGGGGGAGCGGTAGAATTTCTCGAAGATGCGCGCCCGGTCTTCCGGCGCGATCGGCTCCCCCTGATCCTGGACGAAGACCTGCACCCGGTCGTCCTCCCACCGGATCCCGACGCCGATGGGGGTGCCGGGGGGCGAATATTTGGCGGCGTTCTCGATGATGTTGGCGAACATCATCCGCAGCAGCATGTCGTCGCCGGTCACCCGGCGCGGGGTTCCGTGGCTGGCCAGGGTGAACGCCCGGTCCTCGTGGGTGAGGCGCTGGGCGGCCAGCAGCTCCCGCAGGAGGGCTGGAAGATCCAGGGGAGCCGCGTCCAGCACGATGCTGGCCTGATCCAGCCATTCATCGGACAGGCATTTTTCCACCAGCCCCTGCATGCGGGCCACCGCCGTGACGATGTTGCCCATTTCCTCCGCCGTTTCGGCCTCGTCCAGCCGGCATTCGCTCATGGTCGAGACCGATGCGAGGATGATGCTCATGGGTGTCTTGAACTCGTGGGACACCATGGAGAGGAAATTGCGCTGCTCCTGCCGCGATTGCCGCTCCCGCTCCAGATTGGCCATCAGCATGCGCTGGCTTTCCTCAAGCTCCTGGGTGCGTTCCTGCACCATGCGGTTCAGGATGCTTTCCCGCCTGGCCGTTTCGTCCAACGCCGTGTGGGCAAGCCGCAGGCGCTCTTCCTCGATCCGCCGGATGTGGCGGGCGATGGCGACGCCCAGGATGACCGCGTAGCCGTAGAAACCCACATAAATGCTCCATTCCGCCGTGTCCGCCGCCACGGGCAGGCCGAAGTTCTTGCCGATTCTCATCACCATGGCGGCCATGGGAACCGCCATGCCCAGACACAGCAGGCCAAGCCCCCGTTCGCCCCGCACCACAAGATAAGCAAGCACCCCGACGCTGAGAAAAGCGTAGGCCAGCACCCCCGCGTTCACGACCGGAGCGGCAAGGCCGTAATACCCGGCAAAGGCGGTGGCCCCCAGCAGAACGCTCGCCACCGCCAGCCCCTGGAACAGCAGGGCGATACGGGGCAGACGCCGGCGCAGATCGAGAAACGCCACCATGAACATGAAGCCCCCCGCCAAGCCGGGGCCGGTGGCGAAATCCCCCAGCCTGTCGGCCGCAAGCGGGTGGGCCGGCAGGACGATCTCATGGAGATGGCCGCTCAGCCCCAGCAGCCGGACATGGAACCCCGCCACCTGGATCAGCAGCCAGAACGACGCCCGGTCACGAAAGGAAAAGGCTCCGACGGCAGCCAGGAGCAGGAGCACCAGCGCCGTCCCGTGCATGATGCCGTAATACCAGGCCGTCCGTGTCGAATGGGCGGTGAAGGCATCCGGTTCCCAAGCCTTGGCCGTGACGACGATGGCCCCTTCGGATTTGGTCCGCAGCAGGATGCGGACGGTCTCGCCGGCGCCGACGGTCACGGGAAAGAGGAAGGTGCGGTGGGGATAGGGCCGCACCGAAAAGGGCCGGCGGCTTCCGGCCGCGTAATGGGTCACGCGCAGGGCTTCATCGACGCTGTAGAAATCCACATAGTTCAGCCGTGGCCTGCCGACCTCGATCAACCGCACCGTGGCCCGCTCCGTCGGGTTTCTCAAAGAGACGAGACGCCATTGCACCGCCATGTCGAAGTGGGCGGGGGCACGCTCGCCCGGAATGGTGAAGGCGGTGGCCGGGACCGACAGGACGTCTTCGACGGTCACCCCCTCGTCGGGAGGAATCAGCAAAGCCATGCCGGCGTCCAAGGACAGGACCGGGCTGTCCGGGGCCAGGATCACGGCCGGCGGCGCTTGCCCGGAGGCGGAGCGCACGGACATCACCAGAAAGACCGCGATCAGCAGCAGCAAACGCCCCAGCCCGGAGCCGGGACGGGAACGGTCCGGGACCACCCCTGCCTTGCCGCCGGCGGGGAACCCCGGCGGAAACGGCGTCTTTTTCTTATCCAACACGTCCATCATGCCAAGAAGCGGCGGAATTTTTTCGGAAGAATCGCTTTATTTTCTGCCTGTATTGGCAAAATACAGCCATGGCCATCGGGCGCAGGCAAGTCATGCCGCCCTGGAGAAGGGCCGATACGGTTCTTCCCGTTTTGCGCGGCCCCGGCCAGGATCTATACATATCCGAATAACCCTGACAATATACAGGCCCTTCAAACCGGCTTGGCACGAGGTGGGCCGCGTATCGCCCGGTGGGAACGAGGAAGAGGATCGGATGTTCTCCGTCGCGGTGGTCGAGGATGAATCGGCCCTTTTGCGCACAATCTGCCGCTTTCTGGGAAAGGTCGGCTTCTCCGTCACCGGGTACCCCGACGCGGAATCCTTTTTGGCATCCCATGGGGAAAAACCGTTCGATGTCGTGGTGCTGGACGTCAACCTGCCCGGGCAGGACGGTTTCGAAACCGCCGCCCAGGTGCGCGATCTGTCCCCCAGCGTCGGCATCGTCATCCTGACGGCCCGCAGCGACGTGGACGACCGGGTGACGGGGCTGCTCAACGGTGCGGACAATTACCTGAGCAAGCCGCTGCACCTGACCGAACTTCATGTGGTGATCCAGAACCTGACCCGCCGCATCGCCCTGGAACGGGCGGCGGAAGGCGGCGTACCGTGCGGGCCGCCGCCCGCCGCCCCCGCCGGGGATGCCCCCGCCACGCCGAAGCGCCAGCCCCTCAACGGCTGGCGGCTGGACGAACAGGACTGGAGCCTGATCGCCCCGACGGGGGCCGCCGTGTCCTTGACGGCATCGGAATTCCGCATCATGCAAGCGCTGTTCAGGGCCCCCGGCAGGCAGGTGAGCCGGGAAGCCATCATGACCACCCTGGGCAAAAAGCTTGAGCAGGAAAGCGACCGGCGGATCGACAACCTGCTGTCCCTGCTGCGCCGGAAGGTGCGGGAGGAGACGGGGGTTCTCCTGCCCGTGAAATCGATCCGGTCCTCAGGTTACACCTTTACCGGCATATCCGTGAATCAGATAGCCGGCAAACCCTGATACCGCCCTGCCGCAGTGCGTTCAGGAACCGTCAGTCCCTGAGCGTCCGCCGGTACCCGTTCCATCGGGAGCGCCGGCACGCGCAGAGCCATGACGATGGCGCGGACGATGGCACGGCGGTCCCGAAGCCGGGCGGCTCCCCGCCCCGCGCACCGCAACCGTGCGGAGAATAAGCCGGCCCCGGACCGGACCATCCCACCAGCCGCCGCCAGTCGTCCAACCCTCCGCCGGAAGGACCGGCGCCATCCGCACGCCTTCATGCTGCGCACCGGCGCGGTATCGCTTTCAGAACTGAAAGCAATGCTTTGATATTATATAATTACCCAAGAAAGAATAAAAAATTCTTCCGTGGTGAAATGTTCTTAACCATAAATACAAAGCCCACAGCGAATCAAAGAACGTTCAATTTCTAAATAATCGTATGGTTATTCTTTAACTTTTGATAAATCAATTACCATTATTGTCTTCATGAAATGATAATTTCCGCATAATGTCGGCACCCTAAACCATACATACTTACAGGCCAACCGATGAATACACCTGAAAATGTCCACATTATTGATGACGATCCGGGTGTTCGTCGGACCCTGGCCCGCGTGTTATCAGGCATGAGAATCCAAACCCATGCGTATGGAACAGCCGCTGAATTCCTTGAGTGTTACTCGGGGGGGAGTGGCTGCATCGTCACCGACGTGCGTTTGCCTGACATGGACGGGATTCATCTGGTTGAAACCTTGCAGGAACAGGGGTCTGACCTTCCGATATTGGTCATAACCGGATTCGCCGATATCGACATGGCCGTTCGGGCTATGAAGGCCGGGGCCTCCGATTTCCTGGCAAAGCCGTTCGGCAACGCCGCCTTTCTCGAAAAGATCGAAAACTGTCTGACCATCGGACGGGCACGGGCTCGGGTCCACACCCGCCGCCGCAACGCCGCCGAACGGCTGTCCGCCCTTTCCAGCCGGGAGGCGCAGGTGCTGCGCTTGGTCATCGGCGGGAAACAGAACAAATGCATCGCCTGGGAGCTGGGGATCAGCATCAAGACGGTGGAGGTTCACCGGGCCCACATCATGGAAAAGACCGGGGCTTCGTCCCTCATCGAGCTTGCCCGCATGTGGGAAATCGCCGGTCTGGACTGGACTGACGACAGCGCCCCCCCTCTTCCCCTGGCCCTGGGGGCGTGAGACCGGGGGAGGCAGGTGCGACAATATATCTTTTGTAGTATGAGAAGGCATAAACCAAAAGATATAAATCAGGGTTGACCCTAACTGGTGCTTTGCACGGGGACGGCCCATGTTTGCAGACAAACTGAACAAGGGGTCACCGATGGCGCTCGCCGCCGATCTCCCTCTGCCGGCTCATAAGAGTCCACGGCGGCCGTCCGGTCTGGCGGTGCCTTTGGGAATCGCCGCCGCGCTGTGCCTGTGCGCTGCCGTCCTCCCCGATGTTCCCTGGCCGTCACGCATCCTGGCGCTTCTGGCCGCCGCCGCTGCCGGCCTCGCCCTGTTCCGCGGCACCCGGAACGGCGATGAAGCGGCAGACGCATCCGGCCCGGTGCCGCCGCCTGCTCCGGCCGAGGCCATGCCACGGCCGGCGACTCTCGCCCAACCGGAAGGCGGTACGCCGCGCGACCTCAAAACGGCCATGAGCCTGTTCAGCTCCGTCATCGTCGATCAGGTGGAAACATCGGTCGCGGCGGTGGTGCAGGAAAACAGCCAGATGCGCGAAATGGCCCAGGACATGGCCACCGCCGCGGTGCAGGCCAACGAACAGTTCGGCAAATCCATGGCCGGCGCCAGTGCGGCCGAGGAGTGCATCGAACGGCTGGGCAGCGTGGGCGAGGGGCTGACCGGCGCCATCGGCATCATCGTCGGCGAAATGACCGAAACCATGCGGGTGGTGCGCAACGCCACCGAACGGGCCGACACCACCCGCCAGTGCGTGGACACCATGGCCGGGCTGGCCCAGGAGGTCAGCGCCACCGTCGGCCTGATCGGCGACATCGCCCGCCAGACCCGCATGCTGGCGCTGAACGCCACCATCGAAGCCGCCCGGGCGGGTGAAGCCGGCAAGGGCTTCGCCGTGGTGGCGGGCGAGGTGAAGGCGCTGGCCCATCAGACCGCCACCGCGACCGAAACCATCACCACCCGCATCGAATCCATGCGCGACACCACCGCGGCGTCGGTGGACGCGCTGCGCGAGCTGGTGGACACCATCGCCCAGGTTGACGCCGCCAGCCAGCGCATCGCCGCCGCCGTCCAGCAGCAGGAAGGCCTTGCGCGCGAGGTGAACGGCAGCCTGACCCAGATGCACGACGCCGTGTTCAGCCTGTCGCGGGAAATCCGCGAGGCGGCCCAGATCGCCGCCAACAGCGGCATGCTGTCCGAACTGGTGCTCGACACCGCCAACGAGGTGGACACCCACATGCACCAGCTTCGCGACCGGCTGACGCAGGTGGGCAGCGGCATGGCGATCCAGCCCATGGACGCCATGTCCCCCTCACTCCCCCCCTCCTTCGGTGCCGGCGCAAGCCGCGCCCCCAACGAAAGCCGTGACCGATGAGCAGCACGATCCTCGTCCTCGACGATTCCCCCACCATGGTGATGAGCCTGTCGCGGATTTTGCAGAAGTCCGGCTATGCCGTCGTCACCGCCGCCAACGGCAAGGACGGGCTGGACAAGCTGAAATCAGGCACCCGCCCCAACCTGATCCTGACCGACCTGAACATGCCGGTGATGGACGGCCTCACCTTCATCCGGGAAGCGCGCAAGAACTCCTCCACCCGCTTCACGCCCATTGTGGTGCTGACCACCGAATCCGTGCCCGGCAAGCGCGACGAGGCGCGGTCCGCCGGGGCGTCCGGCTGGCTGACCAAGCCGACCCCGCCCGACGAGCTGCTGGCCACCCTGAAACAGCTTCTGCCGTCCTGAACGGAAAGGAGAAGGCCGTGGGCTCGAAGGAAGACTGTTCGCGCGTCTGCCGCGTCCTGGCCGCGCAGGTGGCCGAGGTGCAGGCCCGTTTCGAATCGTCCAGCCAGGAGCTGATCGCCACTCTGGACCGGCTCGACGGGCTGCTGGCGGCCGATCCCGCCCACGCGCGGGAAACCGCCGCCATGCAGGACGCGCTGGACGGGCTGCTGTTCGCCCAGGCGCAGGAACACGACATCATCCGCCAGATGATGGGGGTGATCGCCCATGCCCTCAGCCTGCTGCCCGACGGCATCGACCCCGACCGGCTGGTCGGCCTCTACATCTCCGATGCCCAGCGCGACGTGCATCGGGCCGCGCTGGAGCGGGGTGATGCGGACTGACCCCGACGCCGTGGAATCGGCGCTGGACGGCGCCCGGCTGGCGGTCTTCCGCCACGAACCCGATTGGGACCGCGACCCGTGCGGCATTGCCGGGGATCTGCAATGGATCGGCTGCCGCTATGGTGTGGACGGGGTGCACAGCCGCGGTCTGGCCGCCCTGCTCGACGCGGTGACCGACAGCGACCGCGGTTGCCTGCTGGGCCTGTTCTCCCCCGGGGGCGGGGCGGTGCGGGCCGGGGAATTCCGCCTGAAGGGGGCGGGGCGCGACATCCACCTGTCGTGCGACGCCATGGTGGAGCCGGGCGGCGGCGGGCGCCCGCGGCGGATCACCGGCACCATCCAGGACATCAGCGAACGGCGCCGGTTCGAAGGGACGCTGAACGACACCCTGCGCTCCAAGCAGATGCTGCTGGCCATCATCGACGCCTGCCCCATCAGCATCTCGGTCGCCGACGCGCAGCAGCCCGACACCCCCCTGATCTACGTCAACCGCCGCTTCCAGGGGCTGACCGGCTATGAGCCGGCGGACATCCTGGGGCGGAACTGCCGCGTTCTGCAAGGACCGGACACCGATCCCGAGGCGGTGGCCGCCATCCGCCGCGCCGTCGCCGCCGGGGACCGGATCGACACCCGCATCCTGAATTACCGCAAGGACGGCACCCCCTTCGTCAACGGGCTGCTGCTGGCGCCCATCCGCGGCGGCGACGGTGCGGTCACCGCCTACATCGGCTTTCAGAGCGACGTGACCGAGGACGCCCGGCGGGAAGAGGCCGAGCGCCAGCGCCAGCGGATCGAGGTGATGGGCCGCATGATGGGCGGCGTGGCGCACGAGATCAACAACCTGCTCCAGCCCATCACCTTGCTGACGCAGGAGCTGTCGGACCGGCACGCGGACGACGCCGACGGGCCGTATCTGGACATGGTGCTCGACTGCGCGCGCAAGGCGCGGCGGATCATCGGCGACCTGCTGGCCTTTTCCCGCCCCGGCAACCGCACGGCGGAACCGGTGGCCGCGGGCGATCTGGTGGCGGCCACCCTGCCGCTGGTGGGCAAGGCCATCGGTCCGGGCGTGGTGCTGGACACGCGCATCGACGGCGGGGCGGCGGCGCTGACCGTACGGGCCGACCGGACCGCCTTTGCCCAGGTGCTGCTGAATCTGGCCGGCAACGCCGCCGCCGCCATGGGGGGGAACGGCACCATCACGGTGGCGCTGGACCTGGACCGGGCCGTGGATCCGGTCAACGGGACCGGCCCGCGGCATGCGCGCATCACCATCGCCGATGCCGGGTGCGGCATGGACCGGGCGGTTCTGGACCGCGCCTTCGAACCCTTCTTCACCACCAAACCCGTGGGCCAGGGCACCGGGCTTGGCCTGTCGGTCGCCTATGGCCTGATCAAGGACATGGGCGGCGACATCACCCTGGCCAGCACCCCCGGCCTGGGCACCGTGGCCACGGTGCTCCTGCCCGTATTCGATCCCCCCGCCACCGCCTGAGGAGACACGGCCATGGCACGCATTCTTGTCATCGAAGACGTCCCGTCGGTGATGTTCTCCCTGCGCATGGTGCTGGAGGGCCAGGGCCACAAGGTCGTCACCGCCGGCGACGGGGCCGAAGGTCTGGACCGCCTGAACCGGGAAGGGTTCGACGTGGTGGTCACCGACATCTGGATGCCGGGCAAGGACGGCGCCACCGTGATCCGCGAAGGGCGGGCGGCGGCCCCGCAAACCCGCTTCCTTGCCATCACCGGCGGGTCGCCGAACGGCGCCACCGGCGTCGGCCATCTGCGGGAAGAGGACTTCGGGGCCGACCGCATCCTGTTCAAGCCGTTCGAACGGCAGGAACTGATCGGCGCCATCGACGCCCTGACCGCCCAGCCCTGACGCTTCCCCCCGGATTCTCCGTTTCCCGCCATGAAAGCCACCGTCATGCCCTTCCTCCACGACTTGTCGCCCACGTCCCTGCTGGGCGAACGCCAGCGCCTGCTGACCACATGGCGGACCTATCTGGGCAATTTCCTGCCCATGCCCCAGATCGACCACCGCATCGTGAACGACCTGTGCGAAGGGCTGCTCGACGCCGTGACCGAGGCGCAGGGAACATCCCCGGCGGTGCTGACCGACGGGCTGCGGGGCCTGTTGTCGGCGCTGTCGGTGGAGTTCGCCGAACGGGGCCTGGCCCCCTCGCAGACCGCCACCTTCATCTTCAGCCTGAAACATGTGCTGAACGAGGCGTTTTCCGGCGGATCGGGGGCGATGGAGGACATCCACAAGCTGATCGACACCATGGGCCTCTATTCCATGGACGCCTTCATCAGCCGGCGCGAACAGATCATCCGCCGGCAAAATCAGGAGCTGGTGGATCTGTCGGTCCCCGTGGTGCCGCTGTGGGAAGGGGTTCTGTCCCTGCCCATCATCGGCACGCTGGATTCCAGCCGCGCCCAGGCGATCACCGAAAAGCTGCTGTTCGAAATCGCCCGCAGCGGCTCGCGCTACGCCATCCTCGACATCAGCGGCGTGCCGACGGTGGACACCCAGACCGCCCAGCATCTGGCCAAGACCGTGGCGGCGGCGCGGCTGATGGGGGCGGAGTGCGTCATCACCGGCATCCGCCCGGCCATCGCCCAGGTCATGGTGTCGCTGGGCATCAACCTGTCGTCCATCGAGACGCGGTTTTCCCTGGCCGAGGGCTTGCGGTACTGCTTCGGCAAGCTGAACTACACCGTGGTCAAGGGGGGCTGAGCCCATGGCCGCGGCGACACCCCCCCAGGCCCACATCATCCCCCTGGACGGTATCCTGGTCGTCACCCTGCCGCCGATTCTGGGCGACAGCGACGCCGAGCATCTGGCCGAACAGGTGGGCGGGCGGCTGGTGGCGGAACAGGCGCACGCCGTGCTGATCGACATGGCGCAGATGCGCATGATCGATTCGCACATGGGGCGGGTGCTGAACGTGATGGCCGCGATGATCCGCCTCCTGGGGGCGGAAACCATGGTGGCCGGCCTGCGCCCGGAGGTCGCAATGACGATGGTGGAACTGGGTATGGACCTGGGCGGCATCCCGACCGCCCTATCGGTCAGGCACGGCCTTGCGGATCTCCGCACCCGCGCAGGCAGGTCGGAGTGAAGCCCGCCACGCGTCCGATCCGCGCAACCGTGCCCGTCCATGGCGAGGAATCCCTGGCCGCCGTCCACCGGCTGGTGGACGAGGCGGGGCAGGTCATGGGCTATGGGCTGGTGGACCAGACCAAGCTGATCACCGCCGCCAGCGAGCTGGTGCGCAACATCGTGCTCTACGCCGGCAGCGGACAGGTGGAGGTGGAGGAGATGGACCGCGGCGGCCAGAACGGCCTGCGCCTGACCTTCACCGACCAGGGACCGGGCATCCCCGACGTGGGCCGCGCCATGCAGGACGGTTACAGCACCGGCAAGGGCATGGGGCTGGGCCTGCCCGGCACCCGCCGGCTGGTGCATGAATTCGCCATCGATTCCGCCGCCGGTTCCGGCACCCGCGTCACCATCGTCTTGTGGAAACGCTGATGCTGCCCGCCCACTGCCACACCCGTCTGAGGATCGACGACCCGTCCGCCCTGACGCTGGCCCGCGGTCTGGCCGCCGATCTGGCCACCGCCCAGGCGCTGGGGGAGGACGCCGCCGCCCGGCTGGCGCTGGTGGTGAGCGAGCTGGGCAGCAACCTGCTGCACCACACGCCGGAGGGGGGGAACCTGCTGCTGCGCCCCCTGGCCGCGGGGCTGGACGGGGCGGCCCCCGGCGTGGAATGCGTGGCGCTGGATCACGGGCCGGGCATCGCCGACGTGGGCCGCGCCATCGCCGGCCCATCCCACCCGCCGGGCGTGGTGCCGGCCAGCGGGCTGGGCTATGGGCTGGGGGCCGTGCGGCGGCTGTCCGACCTGTTCGACATCCACACCCGGCCGGGGCTGGGCACCGCCGTTCTGACCCGCATCACCGCCCACGGCCCCGGCAATCCCGCCGGCCTTTCGCCGCCCGCGGCGTTCTGGGGGGGGGCGATGCTGGCCATGGGGGGCGGCGACTGGTGTGGCGACGGATGGCTGGTGCGCGGCGACGGGCTGGTGCTGGCCGTGGACGGGCTGGGCCATGGGGAGGCGGCATCCGCCGCCGCCCGGCAGGCCGAAACCGTGGCGGCCGCGGCTCCCGGCGGCGCCGATCCCGGTGCCG
Source organism: Azospirillum fermentarium (assembly GCF_025961205.1). Classification (NCBI taxonomy): domain Bacteria; kingdom Pseudomonadati; phylum Pseudomonadota; class Alphaproteobacteria; order Rhodospirillales; family Azospirillaceae; genus Azospirillum; species Azospirillum fermentarium. The sequence goes on along the minus strand of NZ_JAOQNH010000003.1, from coordinate 264,661 downwards.
TGCTGGCCGCACTCCACGGCGCCCTGCGCGGAACCCGCGGGGCGGTCGCCCTGGTCCTGCGGCTGGAGCCGGACCGCATCGGCTATGCCGGGGTCGGCAACATCACCGCCGCCCTGGTCCGTCCGGGTGGCGCCGCGGCCCTGACCGGGCGCTGGGGGGTGGTGGGCTACAACGCCGCCCCGCCGCCCACCGCCTGGCTTTCCTGGCAGGCCGGCGACCATGTGGTCGTACACAGCGACGGCTGTTCCCGGCTGGCCGACCTGTTCACCGAGCGGCACCTGCTCCACACCCATCCCGCCCTGGCCGCCGCCGTGCTGATGCGCGACGGGTGCGCACGGGTGGACGATCAGATGGTGATGGTGTTGCGCCATCCCGCATCCCTCTGACAGCGAAACGGCCCCTTTCGGCGGAAAGCGACGCATCATGGTTTTCTGCAAACGCATTCTTGTGGTGGATGACAGCAAGCTGGCCCGCATGGCGCTGCGCGCCCTGCTCAACGATCTGGGGGTGACCGCCGAGGTGACCGAAGCGGCGGACGCCGAAACCGCCCTGGAGCTGTCGGAACGGTCCTGCTACGATACGGTGTTCATGGATTACAACATGCCGGGGGTGGACGGGCTGTCCGCCGCCGCCGTCATCCGCGCCCGCCAGCCCGATGCGGCCATTGCGCTGGTGACGGCCAACGCACAGGACGATATCCTGGCCGAGGCCCGCCGGCTGCGGGTGGCCTTTCTGGGAAAGCCCGTGCGGCGGGACGACATCGCCCGCTTCATCGCCGCAGCGGGACACATCGCCGATATGGGCGTGGCGGAGAAGGTGTAACCGCCCATGATGCTCGACGCGCTGGAACGGGACGCCGTGACCGAACTGCTGAACGTGGCCGTCAGCCGGTCCGCGGCGGCACTCAGCCGGATGGTGGGAAAGCCGGTCGCCATGTCGGTGCCCGACGTCCGCATCCTGTCGCGGGCCGAGGCGCTGGACACCATCGCCGGCAACCGCAACACATCCCTGATCGCGGTGGGCGAACAGTTCAGCGGGCCGTTTTCCGGCCGCGCCCTGCTGGTGTTCCCCGAAACCCGCAGCCTGCATCTGGTCCAGGCCATCGTCGGCGAGCATCTGACGCTGGAGGAGATCGCCGACCTGGAAGAGGACGCCATGATCGAGGTCGGCAACGTCATCCTCAACAACTGCCTGTCCGGCATCGCCAACATGCTGGGCTGCCGGATCGAGGCCACCCTGCCCCACTGCTTCCAGGGCGGGGGCGAGCGGATCTTCAAACGCACCATCCGCGACGACGACGACGGCATCATTCTCTTCACATCCATCGATTTTTCCATCCGTGACCGGGACATCGGCGGCTTCATCATCCTGCTGATGGACCTGAACGCCATTTCCAACCTGCGCAACGCCGTCGCCCGCTATGTGGACGGAATACGCCGGTCCCTGCCCGATCCCCACTCCCCGTAACCGCAAGCCCTCCGTCCGGTCATGCCCGACACCGCCGCCGGCCCCGCCACCGCCCGCACCGTCATGGACGAACTGGACATGGGGGTGGTCATCGTCGATGACGCCCGGCGGATCACGCTGTGGAACACCTGGATGGTGCGCCATTCCGGCATTTCCCGCCGCGCGGCCCTGGGATCGGACCTGTTCGCGCTGCTCCCGGCCATGGCCGGGGGGCGGGTGGATCTGGCGGTGCGCGACGCGCTGGAGACGGGGCTGCCGGCGGTGATCTCCCACCACGTCAACCACGGCCTGTTCCCGCTGCTGCGCGGCGACGGCATGACCGACGAACGGGTGGCGCAATCCATCGTCGTGCGCCCCACCCGCACCCGCCGGGGCGTGGGCTGCCTGATCCAGATCTACGACCAGACCGCGGCGGTGGAGCGGGAACGGAAGCTGCGCGCCCAGCGCAGCGCCCGCTACCACGCCATCGTCGATGCCGCCCGCGACTGCTTCGTCACGGTGGACGAGGACGGGGCCATCTGGGGCATGAATCCCGCCACCGAGGAACGGTTCGGCTGCACCGCCACCGCCATGCAGGGCCAGCCGATCACCCGCCTGCTGCCGCAGCTTCAGGATCTGCCCTTCCTGGGTGACCCGCTGGTGATGGTCCGCGCCACGGGCGCCGGGGGCCGGGAATTCGACGCCGAAATCTCCATGGGTTCATGGATGAACAACGGGGTGCGCCATTTCACCCTGTTCATCCGCGACGTCACCGAACGCAACCTGGCGGCGGAGAACCTGCGGCGCACCGAACGGATCCAGGCGCTGGGGGCGCTGACCGGCGGTGTGGCTCATGAATTCAACAACCTGCTGATGGTCATCCGGGCCAACGCCGAACTGGTGCTGAGCGCCGCCGAGGGCGAGGCCGCGGCCCGCGCCGCCGAAATCGTGCAGGCCGCCGACCGGGGCCGCACCCTGACCGACGGGCTTCTGTCCTTCGCCCGCCGTCAGCCGCTCAATCCCGTGCGGGTGCCACTGGACACGGCGGTGGAGGACATCCAGCGGCTGGCCGCCCCGCTGCTGGGGGTGGCGGTGGACATCGCCGTCGCCCCGATCCCCGCCGGAACCGCGGCCATGGCCGACCGCACACAGCTTCAGAACGCCCTGCTGAACCTGCTGATCAACGCCCGCGACGCCATGCCCGACGGCGGGCGGATCACCATCGCCGCCGGTCCCGGCCCCGAACCGGGGCAATGCCACATCGCCGTCACCGACACCGGCACCGGCATGACGGCCGCAATTCTGGAAAAGGCGTGCGAGCCGTTCTTCACCACCAAGGAACAGGGCCGCGGCACCGGGCTGGGGCTGAGCATGGTCGCCGGATTCGCGCGCCAGTCGGGCGGTGACTTCCTGCTGTCCAGCCGCCCGGGCGCCGGCACCACCGCCACCGTCCGCCTGCGGTGCGCCACCGGGGACAGCCCCGACACCGCCGGCGAGGACGGCGCGCCGCCGCCCGCCCTGCCCCCCCTGCGGTTGCTGGTGACCGAGGACGACGCCCAGGTGCGGGCCGGTGTTCTGTCCATGCTGGCCCACGGCGGCCACCGGACCGCCGCCGCCGCCCATGGGCCGGACGCCCTGGAGCGTCTGGCGGAGGAGGATTTCGACCTGCTGATAACCGACATCATGCTGCCCCGCGGCATGAACGGGGTGGCGCTGGCGTGCGAGGCGCGGCGGATGCTCCCCCGGCTGGGGGTGGTGCTGATGTCGGGCTATCATGGCTTCGACCCGGCGCTGCTGGAGGCGGCGGGGCCGGCGGCGGTGCTGCGCAAACCCTTTGCCCGCGCCGACCTGGAACGGGCCATGGCCGCCGCCCTGCGGCAGCGGCCCGGCGGCGGGCGCTCCTGATGTCAGAAACGGCTTGCCGTGCGCAGACGGGGCGTCACGCCCAGGCGCAGGGCGGCATGATGGCACAGTTCCCGGTCCAGGCTGGCCTGATGGCTGGCGACCCAGCGGGGCAGGATGGTGATGGTGGCGTGGATCAGATCCGCCGGCGTGCGCACCGACGCCCTGAGCGTGCGCAGGGTCCGGGTCATGGCATCGTGTTCGCGCCGGTGTTCGTCGGCCCCGGCATAGCGGACATCGAGCATCTGCCTCTCTTCCTCGGCGAAATGCTCGTCCAGACAGGCCAGAAGGGCGGTCATGGCCGGAAACGCCTCGTCCTGCGCCGCCGGCTTTTTGGCGCAAGAAGACAGCCGCGCAATCAAAGAGAGTATTTCCCGATGCTGATGATCGACAAGCTCATCACCCACCGACATGTCGTCGGTCCAGGACAACACCATGAATCCCATAATTATTTCTTTCTTGTAATCATGTGACCGCACGATTGAAATCCTGCCAAAACATTTGCGTCACGTCCATACTCTTGTTCGATCTATCCGTTCTTTTGAATATGTCCCTATTCGTTTCGTATTGGGGTTGACCCTGATAGGGCGCACCCCAATAGGGTTGCCCCCATCTGCCCCCGCCGCCGGGGCGGTGCCACAGTGCCGCGCGCCATGAAGGGCGAACGATCGAGACGGAGTGGAAGATGGCACTGGTGAAGAAGGCGGACATTGGCCAACCGGGAACCGCGGGCACGGGAACGGCCTCCGGCAGCGTGCGCAGCAGCGCCACGGCCGATGCCCAGCGCAAGCGCGCGCGCACCTTCGCCCGCCAGCAGAAGGTCGCCGAGCGGGTGGCCTCGGCCACGTCGCAGATGGCCAGCGGCATTTCCGAATCGGCGTCCGCGTCCGATCAACTGCGCAAATCCATGGAGCAGATCGCCACCGGCGCCCAGGAAGCGTCGGGGGCCGCCCAGGAATCGCTGACCGCCATCACCAACATCTCCAGGGCCATCCTGGAATCCAAGGATCAGGCCGACGTCAGCCGGCAGAAATCCAACCAGCTCCAGATCCTGCTGGCCGAGGTCAGCACCCAGATCGCCGCCTCGGTCACCAGCATCGGCGCCAACGCCGAGCGCCAGCTGGCCTCGGTCGATATGGTGGTGGAGCTTGAGAAGCAGGCCGCCAACATCGGCGAGATCGTCAAGGCCGTGGCCCGCATCGCCGACCAGACCAACCTCCTGGCGCTGAACGCCGCCATCGAGGCCGCCCGCGCCGGCCAGCACGGCAAGGGCTTCGCCGTCGTCGCCGACGAGGTGCGCACCCTGGCCGAAACCTCGGAAAAGAGTGCGCGCGACATTCAGGAGCTGGTGGGCCAGATCCAGAGCGAAGTGAAGGTCATCGCCCAGGGCATCAACATCGCCGCCGAGGCCGCCAAGGGCGAGGTGGACAAGGGCCGCACCGTCAGCGGACAGCTCGAACAGATCCGCACCGACATGCAGGCGCTGGCCAAGGGGGCGGGCGACATCGCGTCCGCGTCCGTCGAGGCCGAACGCGCCGCCCGCGAGGCCCAGAAGGGATCGGAAAGCATCGCGGCGGCCGCCGAGGAACAGTCCGCCGCCTGCGACGAGGCCCTGCGCACCGTCGATCAGCAGACCGCGGCCCTGGGCCAGTCCCAGACCGCCTCGGGCGAGCTGCAGACCATCGCGGAGGAACTGCGCAACTCCACCGACATCACCAAGAGTGCCGAAGAGGTGGCGTCCGCCGCCGAGGAACTGTCCGCCGCGGTGCAGGAGATCTCCAGCGCCGCCGCCCAGATCATGGCCGCGGTCGAGCAGATCTCCAAGGGCGCGCAGCAGTCCTCCGCCGCCACCCAGCAATCCTCCGCCGCCATCAACCAGATCGAGCGCAGCGCCAAGCTGTTCCAGGACAATTCCGGGGAAGCGCTGGAGCGCGCCCAGTTTCTGGCCAAGCTGCTGGGCGACAGCAACAAGGCCATCGAGGGGCTGATCGAGGGCGTGGGCCAGGCGCTGGACGAGACCCGCAAGTCCAACCAGCTCATGAACAACCTGGAGCAGGTCAGCCGCCGCATCGACAAGATCGTGGACGCCATCTCCACGGTGGCGGTGCAGACCAACATGCTGGCGGTCAACGGCTCCATCGAGGCGGCGCGCGCCGGTGAATTCGGCAAGGGCTTCGCCGTGGTCTCCACCGACATCCGCAACCTGGCCCGCGACAGCGCCGAGAACGCCGACCGCATCAAGGACGTGGTGAAGGCCACCCAGGACCAGATCGTCGCCGTGCGCAACGACCTGGAACAGATCGCCACCTCCGCCCTGGCGGAAGTGGAGAAGAACAAGGCCATCACCCTCAACCTCGCCAACGCCGCCCGCGACATGGGCGTGGTGGTGGACGGCAACGACAGCATCCGCCGCGGCTCCGAAGAGATCCTGTCGGCGCTGGAGGAGGCCAAGAAGGGCGTGCAGCAGATCGCGGCGGCCTCCGAGGAGGCCTCCCGCGCCGCACAGGAAGCCGCCGCCGCCGCCAAGCAGCAGGCCCGCGGGGCCGAGGAACTGGCCGCCGCCGTCGAAGAGATCGCCAGCCTGGCCGACGAACTGCAGAACTCCGCCGACTGAGGGGCGACCCGCAAGCGCCACACCCGCACGCGAAAGGGTTGACCCATGAACATCAACACACCGGCTTCCACCGGGGCAGCCGCCGGAACAGGCTCCGTCGGTGACACGCGGCAATACGTGACCTTCTACGTCAAGGACGAGATGTTCGCGGTGCCGCTGGCCGAGGTGCAGGAAATCATCCGCATGCCGCCCGTGGTCGGCGTGCCCAAAAGCCCGGCCAGCCTGGAAGGGCTGGCCAACCTGCGCGGTGCGGTCATGTCGGTGACCAGCCTGCGCCGGATCTTCCAGTTCGAGGACCGCGACCACGACGACTCCACCCGCGTGGTGGTGCTGAACCAGGGCATCCCGGTGGGGTTCGTGGTGGACCGCATGGCCGCCGTGGTCACCGTGGACCCCAACCAGATCGAAGCCGCCGAAACCATCCAGGCCACGGTGGAAACCGACCTGCTGCGCGGCATGATCAAGGGCGTCAGCGGCCACGCCATGATCATGATCATCGACCCCCAGCGGCTGATCCAGCGGGAGAACGGCGGCGAGAGTGCGGCCCGTGCCCGCGCCGCACGGGTGGCCGCATCCGGCGACGCCGGACGTGCCCAGGCCGAGGATGGGGTCAGCGACGAACTCCAGCTCGTCAGCTTCGAGGTGGCCCGGCAGGAATACGCGCTGGGCATCGAAAGCGTGCAGGAAATCGTGCAGGTGCCCGACACCATCAGCCGCATCCCCCGCACCGACAGCTATGTGCTGGGGGTGATGACGCTGCGCAACCGGCTGCTGCCGCTGGTCAGCCTGCGGGCCATGTTCCGGCTGCCGGAAACGCCGCTGGACGAGCGCAGCAAGATCGTCGTCGTGCCGCTGGACGAGCGCAACTCGGTCGGCGTGGTGATGGACACGGTGCGCGAGGTCTTGCGCGTGCGCAAGGACGTGGTGGACCCGCTGCCGGCCATGCTGGGCGACGGGCGGGGCGAGATCCAGTCCATCTGCCGGCTGAACAACGGGCGGCGGCTGGTGTCGATCCTGTCCGCCGAAAAGCTGTTCCACCACGACGCCGTGCGTTCGGCCCTTGCCGCCGTTCAGGATCAGGAGAACACCGACATGGCCGAGGAGACATCCGCCCGCACCATCGTGGTGGACGAGGAGGAACAGTTCGTCGTCTTCCGCCTGGGCAACGAGGAATACGGCGCCCCCATCGGCAGCGTGAACGAGATCGTCCGCGTTCCCGACGAGCTGACCCGCGTGCCCAAGACCGCCAGCTTCATCGAGGGGGTGGTCAACCTGCGCGGTTCCGTCCTGCCGGTGATCGACCAGCGCCGCCGCTTCGACCTGCCCGAGGTGGCCCGCAACGACCGCCAGCGGATCATGGTCTTCACCATCGGCGGCAAGCGCACCGGCTTCATCGTGGACAGCGTGTCGGAGGTGCTGAAGATCCCCCGCTCCGCCATCGGCCCCACCCCGTCCATGTCCGACGAGCAGGCCCGCCTGATCGGCCGGGTCGCCAACCTGGAAAAGAGCAAGCGCATGATCCTGTTGCTCGACGTGGACAACCTGCTCGACACCGCCGAGGTGGCGGCGGTCGGCGACTATGCGGGCGAAGCCGCCTGACCCGCCCCGCTGCCCCGCCGCCCCCCGCTCCCACCGTTTCCAACCGTGACTGCCGGCCATGATCAAGCTGCTCATCGTCGATGATTCCGCCCTGATGCGGCGCCATATGGGACGGATCTTCGGGGCCGAAGGCGATTTCGAGATCACCTTCGCCCGCAACGGCGCCGAGGCGCTGGCCGCGGTGCGCGACCAGCAGCCCGACGTGGTGACGCTCGACGTCAACATGCCGGAGATGGACGGGCTGACCTGTCTCAGCCACATCATGACCGAAAGCCCACGGCCCGTGGTCATGGTGTCGTCGCTGACGTCCAAGGGGGCGTTGGCGACGCTGGAGGCGCTGGAACTGGGGGCGGTGGATTTCATCCCCAAGCCCGACGGCACGGTGTCGCTGACCATCGACACCATCGAACGCGAACTGGTGGCCAAGGTGCGGGCCGCGGCCAAGGCACGGCTGCGCACCCGCAACCTGGCCCAGCGCATCCGCCGCCAGCACGCCGATCTCGGCCCCCCCCGCCCCCGTGCCGCCGCCGCCGCTGCCGCACCCGCCCCGGCGGCGGTCAACGGGCTGGTGCTGATCGGGGTGTCCACCGGCGGGCCGGGGGCGCTGGACTGCATCCTGCCGCTGCTGCCCGCCGATTTCCGCTGGCCGGTGGTCATCTGCCAGCACATGCCGGCCAATTTCACCGGGGTTCTGGCCCGCCGCCTGAACGGGGCCAGCGCCATCACGGTGGAGGAGGTGGAAAGCCCCACCCTGCTGCGCGCCGGCACCGCCTATATCGCCCGCGGCGACGCCGACCTGCTGATCGCGCGCCGGCCCAACGGCCTGACGGCGCTGCCGGCCCCGGCATCGCCCAGCCACATCTGGCACCCCAGCGTGGACCGCATGGTCGAAAGCGCGCTGGAGGTGGTGGACCCCGCCCGGCTGATCGGCGTGCTGCTGACCGGCATGGGCAACGACGGGGCGGCGGCCATGACCGCCCTGCGCGACCGCCGGGGCCGCACCATCGCGGAATCGGAAGAAACCGCCGTGGTCTGGGGGATGCCCCAGGATCTGATCCGCCGGGGTGGGGCCGACGTGGTTCTGCCCGTCCACCGTGTTGCCGAACAACTGGAAAAGTGGGTGCGTTGACATGCCGCTCGTGAAGGCCCCATCCGGGACGGCCGCCCCCGCCGGCGGCGCCGACAAGGACACCCCCAGCCGGGATGCCGTGCTGGCGGACCTGAACGCCGAGAGCCCCGACACCCGCCGGGGTGCCGCCCGCGCCTGCCGCGCCTTCCCCGACGCCATCGCGCTGATCGCCGGGCGGCTGGAGGTGGAGGAGGACACCCGCGTGGTCGAGGCGCTGGTGCTCAATCTGGTCGCCATCGGCGGGCCGGCGGCGGCGGCGGCGCTGGCGCCGCTGCTGCGCTCCGACCGGGCCGGGTGCCGCTTCGCCGCCGCCGAGGCGCTGGCCGACATGGGGCCGGACGCCCTGCCCTTCTTCGACGCGCTGGTCCGCGATCCCGACCCGCAGGTGCGCATCATGGCCGCCGAAATCGCCCGCGGGCGGGCGGGGGTGGCCACGGTCCAGACGCTGGAACACCTGCTGGCGACGGAGGAGGAGATCAACGTTTGCTGTGCCTTCATCGACGTGCTGGCCGAGATCGGCACGGTGGAAACGGCGGCGGCCCTGACCGCCGTGCTGCAACGCATCCCCGAAAACCCCTTCCTGCGGTTTTCGGTGGAAACCGCCCTGTCCCGTCTTCCCACCGACTGAAAGGGACATCCCCCATGGCGATGCCCAGGACGAGCGGCGAATCCCAGCCCACCACCGTGACGGACGAGGAATTCGCGCGCTTTTGCGAATTCATCTACCGCCGCACCGGTCTGTCGTATGGGGAGGCAAAGCGCTATTTCATCGACCGCCGGATCCTGGACCGGGTGGAGCGCACCGGGGTCAGCAGCGTGCAGTCGTATCTGGCGCTGCTGCGGTTCGACACCACGGGCCGCGAGCTGGAAGAGATCATCAACAGTCTGACCGTCAACGAAACCTATTTCTGGCGCGAAGAGTACCAGTTCGCCTGTCTGGCCAATTCCATCCTGCCCGAGGTGGTGCGCACCAAGCGCCGCGGCGAGCCGGTGCGCATCTGGTCCCTGCCCTGTTCCACGGGGGAGGAACCCTATTCCATCGCCATGTGGCTGCTGGAAAACTGGGCCGACGTGGACCGCTACGACGTGGAGATCATCGCCTCCGACATCGACACCCAGGTGCTGGGGGCGGCCCGGCGGGGCATCTACGACGCGCGCTCGGTGCAGCGGCTGCCCAAATGGGTGCTGGACCGCTATTTCGAACGGCCCACGTCCGACCGCTGGCAGATCGTGGAATCCCTGCGCGGGTCCATCGAATTCACCCGCATCAACGCCTTCGACCGCGCGCAGATGGCGGCGATGGAGAACATCGACGTCATCTTCTGCCGCAACATGCTGATCTATTTCGACGACGTGTCCCGCCGCGAGGTGGCGGACAGCATGTATTCCAGCCTGCGCCCCGGCGGTTTCGTCTGCCTGGGCCATTCCGAATCCATGAGCCGGATTTCCCCGCTGTTCGCCGTCCGCCGGTTCGCGGACGCGATCGTCTACCAGAGGCCAGCCCGATGAGCCACGGCAACGACGCGCACATCCGCCCCCGCCCCCCCAAACGGCTTCTGATCGTGGACGACGCCGCGCTGGTGCGGGCCTATTACCGGCAGGCGCTGGAACAGCCCGGCGGCTACACCGTGGACGAGGCGTTCAACGGCATCGAGGCGCTGGAAAAGGCGCTGAGCGGCCCCTACGACCTGATCCTGGTCGATGTGAACATGCCCAAGATGGACGGGCTGACCTTTGTCCGCACCCTGCGCACCACCGAAGAGATCGCCTGTCTGCCGGTGATGATGACCAGCACGCTGAACCGCGACAAGGACATCGCCGCCGCCCGCGCGGTGGGGGTGAACCTGTATCTGGTCAAACCCATCAGCGTCGATGACCTGCGCCTGTTCGCCGCCATCATGACGGGAGCGACCGAGCCATGAGTCCCCTTCTCGCCCAGTTTCTGGTGGAAGCCCGCGAGCAGATCGCCGCGACCACCGACGGCCTGCTGGGGCTGGAACGCGACCCCCACAGCACGGCCCTGCTCAACGGCGTCTTCCGCTCGGTCCACACGCTGAAGGGATCGTCGGGGCTGTTCGACTTTCCCGCCCTGACCGCGGTGCTGCACGCGGGCGAAGACCTGCTGGTGGCCCTGCGCGAACAGCGGCTGGTGCTGGATCCGGCCATGCTGGACCAGATCCTGGCGGCCTTGGATCTGGTGGCGGTGTGGCTGGACCACATCGAAGACACCGAATCCCTGCCCGACACCGCCGCCCTGCGCGGGCGCCCGGTCATCGCCGCCCTGCGCGGCTGGCTGAACGGCGCCCCGGCGGACGAGGACGCCACCAGGGACGGGGACGCGGACGATGGCGGCGAAGACGCCGCCGCCCTGCCCGCGTGGCTGGACCATGTGCCGGACGGTGCGCTGACCGACGCGGTGGAACGGGCCGGGGTGGCGGGGCTGCCGGTTCTGGCCGTGAGCTACCGCCCGGAATCCCAGTGCTTCTTCAAGGGTGACGACCCGCTGGCCCTGATGGTGCAGGTGCCCGACAGCACCCACCTGGCGGTGGTGCCGCCCGCCGCCTGGACGCCGCTGGCGGAATATGACCCGTTCTCCTGCGTGCTCGCCTTCCAGGTTCTGACCACCGCCCCGCGCAAGGAGGTCGCCCACCTGCTGCGCTATGTGGGCGACCAGACGGAGATCACCGACATCGCCCCGGCGGATCTGGCGCTGGCCGGGCTGCGCCCGGTCACCGGCCCGGCATCCGCCCTGGCCGAGCCGCTGGCGCTGCTGCTGGAGCGCGGCGACCGCGCCGGCCTGGCCGAGGCCGCCCGCACCATGGCCGAGGAAGAGGCCGGCGACGATGCCGCCGCCGCCACGCTCCTGCGCCGTCTGGCCCGGCTGGCCGGGGCCGAGGGCATGGACCCGGCGGTCCTGGAGGCGCTGATCGCCGCCCTGCACGGCGGTGCTGCCGCCGGGGATGAGGCCGCCGCGCAAGAAACGGCGGACGGTCCCCCGCCGCCGCCCCCGCCGCCGCTGAGCGAGGCCGTGCTGCGGGTGCTGAACGAACAGTGCCGGACGCTGGCCGCCGTGCGCTCCGCCGTGTGGCTGTCCGGCAGCATCGGTGCGGCGGCCAAGGTGGCGGCCAATGCCCTGCGCTTCAGCGGGCGGAACGACGACGCCGAACGGGTGCTGCGGGCCGGCACCGCCGCCCTGGACGCCACGGCGGCGAAACCGCTGCTGGACGCCATCGCCGGTATCCTGAACCCGCCGCCCCCCACCCCCGTCCACACGCCGGCGGCGCCGAGGAAGACGCTCAAGAAGGCCGCCACGGCACCCAAGGCCCCGGCACCGGCCGGCGCCCCGGCTCAGCCCGCTCCCGCGGCCAAGACCGCGCCGGCAGCGGGCAACGGCAACACCGGCGCCGCCAGCCCGGCCAACGGCGGCACGCACGACGGGGGCGAGCGGCCCTCCACCGTGCTGCGGGTGGACCAGGGGCGCATCGACGCGCTGATGAACCTGATCGGCGAGCTGGTGGTGGCCAAGAACAGCCTGCCCTTCCTGGCGCGGCGGGCGGAGAACGTCTATGGCTCGCGCGAGATGGCGCGGGAGATCAAGGAGCAGCACGCCGTCATCGACCGCATCGCGCTGGAACTGCGCAACAGCATCATGCAGGTGCGGATGCTGCCGGTGTCCACGGTGTTCCAGCGCTTCCCCCGTCTGGTCCGCGACCTGTCGCGCAAGCTGAACAAGCACGTCGATCTGGTGATCGAGGGCGAGGACACCCAGGCGGACAAGACGGTCATCGAAAACCTGTTCGAACCGATCCTGCATCTGGTGCGCAACAGCCTGGACCACGGGATCGAGACCGACCGCGCCGCCGCCGGCAAGCCGGACACCGCCCGCCTGACCCTGGCGGCCAGCCAGGACAACGACCAGGTGATCATCCGCATCGCCGACGACGGCCGCGGCATCGACCCGGCGCTGATGCGGGACAAGGCGGTGGAAAAGGGGCTGATGGACCGCGATGCCGCCCTGCGGCTGAGCGATGGGGAGGCGATGAACCTGATCTTCGCCGCCGGCTTTTCCACCGCCGCCGCCGTGACCGACGTCAGCGGGCGGGGCGTGGGCATGGACGCCGTGCGCACCGCCATCGAAAAGACCGGCGGGCGGGTGGAGCTGACCAGCATCCCCGGCTCCGGCACCACGGTCAGCCTGCACCTGCCGCTCAGCATGGCGGTGACGCGGGTGATGACGCTGGAGGTGTCGGGGCGCCAGTTCGGCATCCCCATGGACGAAATCGCCGAAACCGTCCGCATCCCCCGCGCCGACGTGGTGGCGATCAAGGACAAGGAAGCGTTCCTGCTGCGCGACCGCATCATCCCGCTGGTTCATCTGGACCGCGTGCTGGACCTGCCGCCCAAGGCCGAGGCCGAGGAGGTCGCCGTCCTGGTGGTGCGCATCGACAAGCAGCCGGTCGGCCTTGCCATCGAAGCCTTCGGCGAGGGGATGGAAGTGATCGTGAAACCGCTGGACGGTCCGCTGGCCGGCATGCCCGGCTATCTGGGCACGGCCCTGCTGGGTGACGGACGGGTGCTGCTGGTGATGAATCTGAAGGAGCTTGTGGAATGATCCGGCTCGAGGGAACCACCATCCGCCTGGAGGATGCCTGCCCGGTGGAAGAGGCCGAGCGGCTGCTGGAGCTTCTGCAGTCCGGCACCGCCACCGGCATCGACCTCGGCGGTTGCCGGTCCGTTCATACGGCGGTGCTTCAGCTTCTGCTGGCCGCCCCCCTGCCCATCCATGTTCCCCCGCCCGAAGCCCTGCTGGCCGGCCTGCTGGCCGGCCGCCAGCCGCTGAAACCGTCGGGCCGGGGGGCGGCGTGACAGGGCTCCTCCGTTTCGGGGCGCAAGCCCGGAACGGACTCCGCACCATCACGGCACGCCCCCCTATTCCCCGATCAACGGGTGGGGCGTGGCGCCCAGCAGGGCGTCGATGCGCGCGACGGCGGCGCGCAGGGGGGGCAGGTAGCGTTCCGCCGCCTGTTCGATGGTCACCGCCTTTTTCAAAAACACCACGTTGATCGCCCCCAGCACCCGCCCGCGGTGACCGAGCGCCAGCGCCAGCGCCCCGACCTTGCTCTGTTCGGTCCATTCGCCGTCGTTGCTGGCATAGCCCTGGCGGTGGACGCGCTCGATGATGCGCTCCACCGCCGGGCGGTTGCGGGCGATGGCCGCCTGTTCCCCGCCGCCGGCAACGACCATGCGCAGGATCTCCTCCCGCTCCTCCGGGCCGCAATGGGCGAGATAGGCGCGGCCGGCGGCGGTGCTCAGCACCGGCATGCGCTGGCGGACCATGGCGCGGTGGAACGACAGCGGGCTGAAACGGTGGGTGGTTTCGCGCACCAGCATGCTGGTGCCGTCGATGGTGCACAGGTCCGACGGCCAGATCAGCTTTTGCAGCAGTTCGCCCAGCACCGGGGCGGCGATTTCGGAAATCCATTCGTCGTCGGTGAAGCCGTCGCCCAACTGCCGGATCTTGTGCGCCAGCCGGTAGCTGCCGTCGGACGCGCTGCGGCGCACGTACCCTTCGGTCTCCAAAGTCTTCAACAGACGCTGCACCGTGGTGCGGTGCAGTCCGGTGACGGTGCTGAGATCGCCGATGGTGGCGCAACCGTTGGCGGTGCGGCTGATGGCGTGCAGGACGGCCAGCCCACGGCTCAACCCCTGCACATGACGGTACGGGCCGTCGGCGGAAACGCTCATCAAACCGCTCCTGTGCGTCGAAAATTCCTTCTTCTTCAATGTTGTGCACATTGTGCACATCCATGAGAACAAGATTGTTATCACCCATCCCGTTTCATAAAATGGCCGAACAAAATAAAAAGCGCGTTCTGGGGAGAATAAAACGTCCATGGCAAAGATGACCTTGCCCGGCCCATCGCTTCGGCGCTGCAAAATCCCCTGATACCAAAAGAAAAAATTAGGAAAATTTTCTCCACTCCTTTTGGAGTGGCCGGGATCTCTTTGCCTTTCGGGGGCCATTCATGACCATCACCGTCAAATGCCTGTCACACACACCCTTGCGCGGACTGAACGACCCTGGTGAGGAGGTTGTCCGCGAAGTCGATGCGGTCCTCGCCCAAGCCCGCGCGGAGGTCGAAGCCTTCGATCCCGAACTGATCGTGATCTTCGCGCCCGACCATTACAACGGCCTGTTCTATGACCTGATGCCGCCGTTCGTCATCGCCACGGCGGCGGAATCGGTGGCCGATTACAAGACCTTGCCGGGTCCGCTGTCGGTGGACCGGGACACGGCGCTGTCAATGGCGCGCTTCATCCTGGACTCGGACGTGGACATCGCCCTGTCCCACCGTTTGCAGGTGGACCACGGCTGCACCCAGACGTTGGAAGAGTTGACCGGCAGCCTGACCCGCTATCCGGTGGTGCCGATCATCATCAATTCGGTGGCGCCGCCCTTCGCCCCCTACCGCCGCATCCGCAAGCTGGGGGAGGCGGTGGGCCGTTTCCTCGCCACGCTGAACAAGCGGGTGCTGGTGCTGGGCACCGGCGGGCTGTCCCACGAACCGCCGGTGCCGCTCTTGGCCGGCGCGCCGGACGAGATCGCCAACTTCCTCATCGCCGGGCGCAACCCGACGCCGGAAGCGCGCGCCGCCCGCCAGGCCCGCACCATTGCCGCCGGCAAGGTCTACGGCACGCCGGACAGCCCGCTGACGCCGCTGAACCCCGACTGGGATCTGACCTTCATCGAAACCCTGACGTCGGGCCGGCTGGCCGATGTGGACGGTTTCTCGGTGGAGGAGATCTCCAAGGCCGCGGGCCGCTCCACCCACGAGATCCGCACCTGGGTCGCGGCCTTCGCAGCCCTCTCCGCCGCCGCCGGCCCCTACACCGCCCGCACCGATTACTACCGGCCGATTTCCGAATGGATCGCCGGTTACGGCGTGGTCAGCGCCCAGCCGGCCTGAACCGGCCCGCCCGACCGCCCCCTCCCCCCTTCTTCTGCCAAGGAACACCCGGATCATGAACAGCATGACCATCGCCACCCCCAGCGAAGACGAACTGGTCGGCCGCGCGCGGGAGATGATCCCGTGGCTGCGCGAGCGGGCCGACGCCTGCGAACAGGCGCGCATGGTATCCACCGAGACCATTCAGGCGTTCCACGACGCCGGCTTCTTCCGCATCCTCCAGCCCCGCCGCTGGGGCGGGTACGAGATGCACCCCAACGTGCTGAACAAGGTGCTGATGGAGCTGGGCCGCGGCTGCCCGTCCAGCGCGTGGAACGTGATGGTGCTGGGCGTCCACCCGTTCGAGGTGGGGCTGCTGGACCCGCGCTGCGGCGATGAACTGTGGAGCCAGGACGACACGCGGCTGGTGTCGTCGTCCTACGCCCCGTTCGGCACGGTGAAGGCGGTGGACGGCGGCTACGTGCTGAACGGCGACTGGCTGACCTCCAGCGGCTGCGACCACGCCCACGGCGGCGCCTTCGTCGGTGCCCGCCTGTTCACCGACGACGGCAAGCTGATCGACTACAAGGCGTTCTGGATCGAGGCCAAGGACTACGAGATCATCGACGACTGGCACGTGGTCGGTCTGGCCGGCACCGGCAGCAAGAAGCTGCGCATCCGCGACGTGTTCATCCCCGCCTACCGCACCCACAGCATCATCAACTACGACCAGGACAGCCACGGCGGGCTGAACCCGCTGTACAAGATGCCGTTCCTCTATGTGTTCTACGCGGCGGTGTCGTCGGTCATCACCGGCATGGCGCGCGGCATGGTGGATCTGTACGTGGAGCACATGAAGCCGCGGCAGAACATCTCCCAGGCCGTGGGTGCGGCCACCCAGAACCCGTTCGTCAAGGGCAAGCTGGGCGAGGCCGAGGCCAAGATCACCGGGGCCGCCGCCCGCATCCTGATGAACACCGACGAGGCGTGGTCCTATGTCTCCCGCGGCGAGCTGGTGCCGCTGGACGTGCGGGTGCGCCACTTCGCCACCAACATGTTCACCGGCGGCGAGGTGTTCGAGGCCGCGCACATGGTGTTCAAGAAGACCGCGACCCGCGGCGTGTGGCTGAACAACCCCATGCAGCGCCAGATGCGCGACATCCTGGTGGGCGCCAACCACATCACCCAGAACCAGGACGATATCGGCGACCTGCTGGGCGGCTACATGCTGGGCAACCCGCTGCCGGCGGGCAACCAGTTCGGCGCGCGCGTGTAAGCGGGAAAGGGACACGCCATGACCACCGTCACCCTCGCCCCCACACCTGCCGCCAACGGCCACCACACCATCAACCAGCTTCTCGACTGGACGCCCAGCGCGCCCCTGGCCGAGATGCCCACCGTCGCCACCGACGCGCACAAGCGCAGCATGCGCCACATGGCCGCCGGGGTGTCGGTGATCGCGGTCAGCGAGGGCGGCAGCCGCCTGGGCCTGACCGCCACCGCCGTGTGCTCGGTCACCGCCGACCCGCCGCGGCTGGTGGTGTTCGTCAACAAGGCGGTCGCCGCCGACGAGGCCATCCTGAAAAGCGGCGCTCTCAGCGTCAACGCCCTGGCCGGAGAGCAGGAGGACGTCGCCAAGGCGTTCGCCGGCATGATCCCCGACGTGCGCGGCGAGGACCGCTTCACCTATGGCCAGTGGGACACGCTGACCACCGGCGCGCCCACGCTGGCCGGTGCGCTGGCGGTGTTCGATTGCCGGGTGGTCAAGGTGTTCGACGAAAGCACTCACCACGCCTTCCTGTGCGAGGTGCTGGCGACCCGCGAGCGCGAGGACGGGCAGGCCCTGGTCTATCTCAACGGCGCCTTCCGCCGCGTCGATCAGTAACGGCCCGAACAATTAAAAAACAGCGAAGAGGAAACGCACGATGAAGCTTCACCAGCGCCTTGCCCTGGCGGCGGCCGGGCTGACGGCGGCCCTGGCCGCGGGGCCGGCGTCCGCCGACATCACCATCGGCGTGGTCGCGTCCCTGACCGGCCCCGCCGCGGCCCTGGGTGCCGAAACCCGCAAGGCCGCGGCCCTGTTCCCCACCAGCATCGGCGGGGAAAAGGTGAACGTCATCCTGCTGGACGACGCCACCGACCCCACCAGCGGCGTGAAGAACGTGCGCAAGCTGATCAGCGAGGACAAGGTTGACGCCCTGCTCGGCCCCAACCTGATCAGCACCGCCACCGCCATGGCCGACGTGGCGAACGCCGAGGGCGTGCCGATGGTGTCGGTGGCCCCGCTGGATGTGACCGGCGACAAGCGCGCGTTCATCTTCCGCTCCGAACCCAGCGCCGACCTGATGGTTCAGCGCATCGTGGACGACATGGTGGCGGGCGGCGTCAAGACGGTGGGCTTCATCGGCTTTTCCGACTCCTGGGGCGATCTGCTGCTCAAGGCGCTGACCCGCCTGACCGACGGCAAGGTCCGCATCGTCGCCACCGAACGCTATGGCCGCACCGATCCCAGCGTACAGGCGCAGGCGCTGAAGATCATCGCCGCCAAGCCCGACGTGGTGTTCATCGGCGCGTCGGGCACCCCGGCGGCCATGCCGCAGATCACGCTGCGCGAACGCGGCTACAAGGGCCGCATCTATCAGTCCCACGGCGTCACCAGCAAGGAATTCCTGCGCGTCGGCGGCAAGGCGGTGGAAGGCGCCATCCTGCCCGTCGGCCCGGTGCTGGTGGCCGAGCAGCTTCCCGACAGCCACCCGGCCAAGGCGGCGGGCGTCGCCTTCGTCAAGGAACTGGAGGCCAAGAACGGGGCCGACACCCGCTCCACCTTCGCCGGCGCGTCGTGGGATGCGTGGCTGATCCTGCAGAACGCCATGGCGGCGGCGCTGAAGGACAAGGTACAGCCGGGCACGCCCGCGTTCCGCACCGCCGTGCGCGACCACATCGAACGCACCGCCGGGCTGGTGGGCACCAACGGCGTCTACACCATCACCGGCGCCGACCATGCCGGCTACGACCCCGGCGCCATCGTGCTCGTGACCATCAAGGACAACCAATGGCGGCTGCTGAAATGACCGATACGGCAACCCTTCTCAACGCTGACGATGCGGCGGCCCTGCTTCGGGCCGCCGCGGAAAGCGGGCAGCCCATCGCCCCCTTGCGCGACCGTCTGGCCGACGCCGGCCCCGACGGGGCTTACGCGGTGCAGGAGGCCAATACCCGCGCGTGGCTGGCCGGCGGGCGGCGTCTGGCGGGCCGCAAGATCGGCCTGACGTCGAAGGCGGTGCAGACCCAGCTTGGCGTCGATCAGCCCGATTTCGGCATGCTGTTCGCCGACATGGCGGTGGGCGACGGCGAACCCGTCGCAGCAAACCGGTTGATCCAGCCGAAGGTGGAGGCGGAAATCGCCCTGGTGGTGGGCCGCGACCTGACCCGCGAGCGCCACACCTACGCCGACATCATCGACGCCACCGACTACGCCCTGCCGGCCATCGAGATCGTGGACAGCCGCATCGCCGGCTGGAACATCCGCTTTGTGGACACGGTGGCCGACAACGCGTCCAGCGGGCTGTTCGTGCTGGGCGGGCGCCCGCGGCGGCTGGGTGATTTCGACATCGCCGCCTGCACCATGACCATGACCCGCGACGGTGAAACCGTATCGCAGGGCAGCGGGCGGGCGTGTCTGGGCAACCCGCTGACGGCGGCGGTGTGGCTGGCCGACATCATGGTGCGCTGCGGGCGGCCGCTGCTGGCCGGCGACATCGTGCTGACCGGCGCGCTCGGCCCCATGGTGGCGGTGTCCGCCCAGGACGGCGGGCGGTTCGAAGCCGTCATCGACGGGCTGGGCAGCGTCACCGCCCTGTTCGATCCCGCCTAATGTGAGGAAGGATTCATGACCGCGAAGATCAAATGCGCCCTGATCGGCCCCGGCAACATCGGCACCGACCTGCTGGCGAAGCTGCAGCGCAGCCCGGTGCTGGAACCGGTGTGGATGGTGGGCATCGACCCGGCGTCGGACGGGCTGGCCAAGGCGCGCGCGCTGGGGCTGAAGACCACGGCGGACGGTGTTGACGGGCTGCTGCCCCATGTGCAGGCCGAGGGCATCCGCATCGCCTTCGACGCCACCTCGGCCTATGTCCACGCGGAGAACAGCCGCAAGCTCAATGAATTGGGCGTGGTCATGATCGACCTGACCCCGGCGGCCATCGGCCCGTTCTGCGTGCCGCCGGTCAATCTGACGGAACTGATCGGGCGCGGGGAAACCAACGTCAACATGGTCACCTGCGGCGGGCAGGCGACCATCCCGATCATCGCCGCCATCTCGCGGGTGCAGCCGGTGGCCTATGGCGAAATCGTCGCCGCCATCAGCTCGCGCAGCGCCGGCCCCGGCACGCGCAAGAACATCGACGAATTCACCCGCACCACCGCCGGCGCCATCGAAAAGGTGGGCGGAGCCAGGCGCGGCAAGGCCATCATCATCATCAACCCCGCCGACCCGCCGCTCATCATGCGCGACACCGTGCATTGCCTGACCGAAGGGGAGCCGGACCGCGCCGCCATCACCGCGTCCATCCACGCCATGATCGCCGAGGTGAACACCTACGTCCCCGGCTACCGGCTGGTGAACGGGCCGGTGTTCGACGGCAACCGCGTCTCCGTCTTCCTGGAGGTGGAGGGGCTGGGCGACTACCTGCCGAAATACGCCGGCAATCTGGACATCATGACCGCCGCCGCGGCCCGCACCGCCGAGATGCTGGCCGAAGGAATGCTGCGCAACGACACGCCGGCCCTGGTGCCGGCGGCGGACTGAGGGGGACACGGGCAATGACTCTGCGCGGCACCAAGATCACGCTGCACGACATGACGCTGCGGGACGGGATGCATCCCAAGCGTCACCAGATGACCCTGGACCAGATGGTGGCCATCGCCACCGGCCTGGATGAGGCGGGCGTTCCGCTGATCGAGGTCACCCACGGCGACGGGCTGGGCGGTTCGTCCATCAACTACGGCTTTCCCGCCCATTCCGACGAAGAGTATCTCGGCACCGTCATCCCGCGGATGAAGCGGGCCAAGGTGTCGGCGCTGCTGCTGCCCGGCATCGGCACGGTGGACCATCTGCGCATGGCCCACGGGCTGGGCGTCAACACCATCCGCGTGGCGACCCACTGCACCGAAGCCGACGTGTCGGAACAGCACATCACGCTGGCCCGCAAGCTGGGGCTGGACACCGTGGGCTTTCTGATGATGGCGCACATGGCCGGCCCGGACACGCTGGTGCAGCAGGCCAAACTGATGGAGGGCTACGGCGCCAACTGCGTCTATGTCACCGATTCCGCCGGCTACATGCTGCCCGACGACGTGACGGTGCGCCTTGCCGCCGTGCGCGATGCGCTGAAGCCGGAAACCGAGCTGGGCTTCCACGGGCACCACAATCTGGCGATGGGTGTCGCCAACTCCATCGCCGCGGTGAAGGCCGGGGCCACCCGCATCGACGCCGCCGCCGCGGGTCTGGGGGCCGGGGCCGGCAACACGCCGATGGAGGTGCTGGTGGCGGTGTGCGAGCGCATGGGCATCGAGACCGGCGTGGACACCTTCAAGATCGGCGACGTGGCCGAGGACCGGGTGGTGCCGATCATGGACCACGTGATCCGCATCGACCGCGATTCCCTGACCCTGGGCTTTGCCGGCGTCTATTCCTCGTTCCTGCTGTTCGCCAAGCGGGCGGAGGCGAAATACGGCGTGTCCGCCCGCGAGATCCTGGTGGAACTGGGCCGCCGCGGCATGGTCGGCGGCCAGGAGGACATGATCGAGGACACCGCCCTGACCATGGCGCGGGCGCGCGGCCTGACCGTGTGACGCATCCGATGGCGAGCGGGCCGGAACCCACGTTTCCATCGTCATCCCAGCGAAGGCTGGGATCCAGACGGTGTCTCCAAGGCCAAAACCTTGGGGACTCATGTCGCCGCTGACCGCGGCTCACGCTGGATTCCCGCCTTCGCGGGAATGACGGGGAAAGGGTGTTTTCAGCCCCACGGCTCCTGATGCGCGACGACCGCGCGATGCCCGAACGGGACACCGATCACCGGGACACCGACTATGGACGAGACGATCTTTCTTCTGCTGGCGCAGGACGGCATCACCAACGGTGCCGTCTATACGCTGCTGGCGCTGGCCCTGGTGATGGTGTTCGCCGTCACCCGCATCATCTACATCCCCCAGGGCGAGTTCCTCGCCTGGGGCGGGCTGACCATGGCGGCGCTGGAGGCCGGCAGCGTTCCCGGCACCGTCTGGGTGCTGCCGGCGATCGGGGCCATCGCCTTTGCCATGGACGTGTACGATTCCTGGCGCCGGGGGGGCCGCGGGCCGTCGCTGCCCCGGTCGGCGGCGTGGAATCTGGGCTATCCCGCAGCACTGGCGGCGGTGGTGTGGGCGCTGCCGCTGGCCGCCCTGCCGCTGGCGGTCAAGGTGGTGCTGACGCTGGCGCTGGTGGTGCCGCTGGGGCCGATGACCTACCGCATCGCGTTCCAGCCGGTGGCCGAAGCCTCGGTGCTGGTGCTGCTGATCGTGGCGGTGGCGCTGCATCTGGCGCTGATCGGCGTCGGGCTGCTGGTGTTCGGGCCGGAAGGGTCGCGCACCAGCCCGTTCAGCGACGCCATGCTCGACGTGGGCACCATGCAGATCGGCGGACACACGCTGGTGGTGATCGTCGTGTCCGTGGCGCTGATCGCGGCGCTTTACGCCTTCTTCGGGCGCACGCTGCTGGGCAAGGCGCTGCGGGCCACCGCGGTCAACCGCGACGGCGCGCGGCTGATGGGCATTTCCCCCGCCCTGGCCGGGCGGCTGACGTTCCTGCTGGCGGCCTTCATCGGCACGCTGTCGGGGCTGCTGTTCGCGCCCCTGACCACGGTCTATTACGACAGCGGCTTCCTGGTCGGGCTGAAGGGGTTCGTCGCCGCCATCATCGGCGGGCTGGGCAGCTATCCGCTGGCCGCCGCAGGCGCGGTGATGGTGGGGCTGCTGGAATCCTTCTCCTCCTTCTGGACCAGCGCGTTCAAGGACGTGCTGGTGTTCACGCTCATCATCCCGGTGCTGCTGTGGCGCTCCATCGCCTCCCACCATGTCGAGGAAGACGAATGACCATCCGAACCACCACGGCGCCGCGGGCCGGCGCCTTGCTGCCGGGCGGACACTGGGTGCTCGCCCTCTTCCTGGCCGGGCTGGCGGCGGGGCCGCTGGTCCTGCCGGATTTCACCGTCACGCTGCTGAACTACGTCGGGCTGTCGGCGCTGGTGGCCTTGGGTCTGGTGCTGCTGACCGGCGTCGGCGGCCTGACCTCGTTCGGGCAGGCGGCGTTCGTGGGCCTGGGCGCCTACACCACCGCCGTGCTGACCACCGCCGGGCCGGACGTGCTGCCCGGCTGGCTGGCCTTTGCCGCCGGGTCGCCGTGGCTGGCGCTGGGGATCGGGCTGGTGCTGACCCTGGCGGTCGCCGTCGTGCTGGGATCGGTCACGCTGCGGCTGTCGGGCCATTACCTGCCGCTGGGCACCATGGCGTGGGGCATCAGCCTCTATTTCCTGTTCGGCAACCTTGAGGTTCTGGGCGGCCACTCGGGCCTGTCCAACCTGCCGCCGGTGTCGGTGTTCGGCTATGCCCTGACCGACAACCGCGCGTACTATTATCTGGTCTGGGCCTTTGTCCTGGCCGCCCTGTTCACCACCCGCAACCTGCTGGATTCCCGCGAGGGACGCGCCATCCGCGCGCTGAAGGGCGGCATGGTGATGGCGGAGGCCATGGGCGTCGATACCTCGCGCGCCCGCATGGTGATCTTCGTCATCGCCGCCCTGCACGCCTGTGCCGCCGGGTGGCTGTACGCGCACCTGCAGCGCTTCGTGAATCCCACGCCGTTCGGGCTGGGCATCGGCATCGAATACCTGTTCATGGCGGTGATCGGCGGTGCCGGCCAGGTGTGGGGCGCGCTGGTGGGGGCCGGGGTCATCACCCTGCTGAAGCAGTGGCTGCAGGACATCCTGCCCCGCCTGCTGGGCAACGCCGGCAATTTCGAGGTCATCGTCTTCGGCGTGCTGATGATTTTGGTGCTGCACCACGCCCGTGACGGTCTGTGGCCGCTGCTGGCCCGGCTGGTGCCGGTGCGCACGTCCCCCCGCCGCATCGACCCCGCCGCCCCCGCCCTGCCCCGCAAGGAACAGCCGCCCCACGGCGAGGTGATCCTGGAGGCGCGCAACGTCACCCGCCGGTTCGGCGGCCTGATCGCCAACAACGACATGAGCCTGCGGGTGGAGGCGGGGGAGATCCTGGCGCTGATCGGCCCCAACGGGGCGGGCAAGAGCACCATGTTCAACCAGCTCTCCGGCGTCGATACGCCGACGTCCGGCGAGATCCTGTTCCGCGGGCGGCGCATCACCGGGCTGGGCACCAGCCGCATCGCAGCCCTGGGCATGAGCCGCACCTTCCAGCACGTGCGCCTGATGCCGCGCATGACGGTGCTGGAGAACGTCGCCATCGGCGCGCACCTGCGCGGCACCAAGGGCGTGCTGTCGGCGGCGTGGCGCCTGGACCGGGCGGAGGAGGCCCGCCTGCTGCGCGAGGCCGCCATCCAGTTGGAGCGCGTCGGGCTGGGCGCCCTGATGGACGAGGAGGCCGGCAACCTGGCGCTCGGCCAGCAGCGCATCCTGGAAATCGCCCGCGCGCTGTGCAGCGACCCGTGCCTGCTGCTGCTGGACGAACCCGCCGCCGGCCTGCGCCTGAAGGAGAAGGAGGCGCTGGCCGACCTGCTCCGCCGCCTGCGGGCGGAGGGCATGGCCGTGCTGCTGGTGGAACACGACATGGATTTCGTCATGGGTCTGGTGGACCGCGTGGTGGTGATGGAGTTCGGCCAGAAGATCGCCGAGGGCCTGCCCGACGACGTGCAGCGCGACCCCGCCGTGCTCGAAGCCTATCTGGGAGGGGTGTGAGCCATGACCACCGAGATCCTGCTCGACGTCCGCAACCTGTCCGTCGCCTATGGCAAGGTGGAAGCGGTCAGCAAGGTCAGCCTGTCGGTGCCGCGCGGCAGCATCGTCACCGTCATCGGTCCCAACGGCGCCGGCAAGACCACCACCCTGTCGGCCATCATGGGCCTGCGCCCCTCCTCAGGCCACATCGCCATCGACGGCACCGTGGAAGCGGTGCCGGAGGTGGAGCGCATGGTGGTGCGCGGCCTGAACCTCGTACCGGAAAAGCGCGAGCTGTTCGGGTCCATGACCATCGAGGACAATCTGCTGCTGGGCGCCTTCCAGCGCCACCGCCAGGGCCACCGCGACCAGCGGCAGACGATGGAAGAGGTCTACGCCCTGTTCCCCCGCCTGAAGGAACGGCGCACCCAGGCCGCCGGCACCCTGTCGGGCGGCGAGCGGCAGATGCTGGCGGTGGGCCGGGCGCTGATGGCGAAACCCACCTTGCTGATGCTGGACGAACCCAGCCTGGGCCTCGCCCCGCTGATCGTGCGCGAGATCTTCCGCATCGTCGCCGAACTGCGCCGCCGCGGGGTGTCGATCCTGCTGGTGGAACAGAACGCCCGTGCCGCCCTTCAGGTCGCCGACTACGCCTATGTGCTGGAGAACGGGGCGGTGAAGATCCACGGCCCCGCCCAGGATCTCGCCAACGATCCGCGCATCATCGAAAGCTATCTGGGCCTCGCCAGCAAGCATCAGGAAAGGCTGTCCGCATGAACGCCCTGCGCATCCTGTCCGACGAGCACCAGGCCCTGGCGGGCGTGCTGCACGCCATCCGCTTCATGCTGAAGAAGGTCGCCGCCGGCACGCTGGAACCCGACCGCGCGCTGTTCCAGGCCATGGTGCATTATCTCGACGCCTACGCCGAACAGCGCCATCACCCGAAAGAGGACCGGCTGTTCGCCGTGCTCAAGACCCGCACGGACGACGGCGCCGCCGCACTCGCCACCCTGGCCGCCGAGCACGCCGCCGGGCCGGAGCGCATCGCCACCCTGCGGCGGGCGCTGGCCGATTTCACCGCCGACCCGCGCACGCTGGGCGCCTTCACCGCCGCGTTCGAACGCTACGCCGACTTCTACCGCACGCACATGATGCTGGAGGAAGACACGGTGCTGCCGCTGGCCCATCACGCCCTGACCCCCGCCGACTGGGCGGAGGTGGACGCCTTCTTCGCTGAAGCCGCGGCGGACAAGGGGGGCGAGGATTTCACCGCCCTGTTCGACCGTCTGGTCGAATGCGCCCCGGAACCCATCGGGCTGGGCGCCCGCCCCTACGCCGCAACCCGCTGATTTTCAAGACGGAAGGATTCGTTGACCATGACCGGCACTCCCCCCCTGACCGAAGCCGCCACCAGCCGTTTCGCCCGCATCGCCGAGGGTGATCTGAACCTGCAGATCCACTACAACGATGCCGGCGCCGGTGCGGAAACGGTGGTGATGCTGCACGGCTCCGGCCCCGGCGCCAGCGGCTGGGCCAATTTCAGCCGCAACATCGACGCCTTCGTCAATGCCGGCTACCGCGTGATCCTGATGGACTGCCCCGGCTGGAGCAAGAGCGACCCCATCGTGTGCACCGGCTCCCGGTCCGAGCTGAACGGGCGGGCGCTCGCCGGGCTGCTGGACGTGCTGGGGCTGGACAAGGTTCACATCGTCGGCAACTCCATGGGTGGTCACAGCGCCGTCGCCTTCGCGCTCGCCAACCCCGCCCGCGTGGGCAAGCTGGTGCTGATGGGCGGGGGCACCGGCGGCCCCAGCCTGTTCCAGCCCATGCCGCTGGAAGGCATCAAGCTGCTCCAGAGCGTCTACCGCGACCCCACGCTGGACAGCCTGAAGAAGATGCTGAACGTCTTCATGTACGACGCCAGCAAGCTCACCGACACGCTGATTCAGGAACGGCTGGACAACATGCTGTCCCGCCGGGATCATCTGGAAAACTTCGTCAAGAGCCTCGCCGCCAACCCCCGGCAGTTCCCCGACGTCAGCCCGCGTCTGGGTGAAATCGCCGCCCCCGCCCTCATCATCTGGGGCCGCGACGACCGCTTCGTGCCGCTCGACATCGGTCTGCGCCTGCTGTGGGGGATGCAGGACGCGCAGTTGCACGTGCTGAACCGCTGCGGGCATTGGGCGCAGTGGGAGCACGCCGAGACGTTCAATCGGATGGTGCTGGATTTCTTGAAGGCGTGAAGAAGCCGGGGGCACTGCCCCCGGCCCCCCGGCAAGGGCCGACGGCCCTTGCATCCCGTCAATCAGGCACTGTACCGCGAAACCGGGCGTGGCAGGCCAAGGTGGTCGCGCAAAGTCGCTCCGTCATAGTCACGGCGGAACAGGCCGCGGCGTTGCAGTTCGGGGACGACCAACGTCAGGAAATCGTCCACGCCGCCGGGCAGGTATGGCGGCATCAGCACGAAGCCGTCGGCAGCACCCTCCGTCACCCATTCTTCCAGAATGTCGGCGACGGTCACGGGCGAGCCGGCGGCAACCGCGAACGACAGGCTTTCCACATAGGCCGCCCCCACCTCCGCCACCGTGGCCCCGCTTTCCAGCGCATCGGCAATGACACGCTGAAACCGGCCCCGGCTGCCGGTGATGACGTCGCGCAGATCGGGGAACGGCCCGTCCAGCGGGTGTTGCGACAGGTCGTAATTCATGCTGCCGGACATGAAGCTCAACCCCGCCACCGGGTCGATCAGCGCGCGAAGCTGCGCCCGTTTCTCCTGCGCCTCCTCATCCGTGCGCCCGATGATCGGCATGATGCCGGGCAGCACCTTCACCGTGCCGGGCGAACGCCCCTGGGCCGCCACCTGCGCCTTGAACGCGGCATAGGCACGCTTGGCACTGGCGATGTCCGGGTGGACCGTGAACACCAGATCCGCCTGCCGGGTCGCCACATCCTGAAAGGTGCCCGACACCCCGGCCTGGATCACCACCGGGTGCCCCTGGGGCGGGCGTTCGATGTTCAGCGGGCCGCGCACGCGGAAATGCGGGCCGTCGTGGTTGACGGTATGCACGCGCGCCTCGTCGGCGAAACGGCCCGTGGCCTTGTCGGGGGCAATCGCCCCCTCCTCCCAACTGTCCCACAGCTTGCGCACCACGTCGATGAACTCGTCGGCGCGGGCGTAGCGGGCGGCGTGGTCCAGATGGGCGTCGCGCCCGAAGTTGCGCGCTTCGCTGTCGCTGACCGAGGTGACGGCGTTCCACGCCACCCGCCCGCCGCTCAGATGGTCGATGGTGGCGAACAGGCGGGCCACATGGTACGGCTCGGCATAGGTGGTGGACACCGTGGCCCCCAGCCCGATGCGGCTGGTCACCGCCGCCAGCGCCGACACCAGCGTCACCGGCTCGGGCCGGGCGTTGGGACGCCGGGCCACCGTGGCGCCGACGCTGCCGCCGTAGAGATCGTCCAGCCCGACCTTGTCGGCCACGAACAGGATGTCCAGCTTGGCGGCTTCCGCCTTCTGCGCCAGATCACGGTAGAAGCCAAGGCCGAAGGGGCGCACCGGGGCGGCGTCGGGGTGACGCCAGCCGCCCGCGTGCATCCCCGCCTCGGTCACGAACAGGGCCAGATGCATGATCGGTCTTTCGGGAATGGGTTCGGCCAGGGCCAGAAAGTTCCAGCCTCTGGATCGCCTGGATCGAAGGCTGGTTCCTGCGCCCTCTCCCCACCGGCTACGCACTGCGCAAAACCATAACTTATTGATATAAAATAATTTTTCATCGTCATCCCAGCGAAAGCTGGGATCCAGAAGGTGTTTCCAGGACCAAAACCTCAGGCGATTCATATCGCCGCTGATCGCGACTCACACCTGGATTCCCGCTTTCGCGGGAATGACGATGAAATAAGATGTTTTATATCAATAAGTTATGGTTCTGCGCAGTGCGTAGCCCCACCGGGAAGAGGGCAAATACGGGGATGTCGCGTTTTGACGTCAGGGCTTTTCGGCTCTGCTCTCAGCCAGCGCGGGCCGCGGAATCCGCCAGCACCGCCGGGGCCAGGGGGAAGCTGCGGTCCACGTGCTGTGCCGCCTGGAACGGTTTCTGGATCACGCCCAGGGTGGTGTAGAAATCCGCGGTCTTTTGCAGATCCGCCACCACCGCGTCATCCACCGCCACCGGGCGGAAGCGTTCCAGGTTGAAGGCATAAGCCGCCACCTCCGGCGTCACCTTCACCAGATCGGCCCAGATGCGGGCGTAGTCCTCCGCATGGTCCAGCGCCCACAGCCGGGCGGCGGCCACGCGGGCCACGAAATCCTGCACGATCGGGCGCTTGGTGGCGATGGCGGTGTCGGC
This sequence comes from Azospirillum fermentarium, assembly GCF_025961205.1. NCBI lineage: Bacteria > Pseudomonadati > Pseudomonadota > Alphaproteobacteria > Rhodospirillales > Azospirillaceae > Azospirillum > Azospirillum fermentarium. The sequence continues at coordinate 235,730 of NZ_JAOQNH010000003.1, read as the reverse complement.
GGCGCTGATGAAGGCGTTGTTGTTGACCAGCCCGCGCCCGTTCACCAGCACCCGCCCGGTGCCGGCCACCACCTCCTGCGCGATGTAGAGCGTCCACACCGACCACGCGTCCACCGTGCCGTTGGCGAACGCCAGCTTGGCTTCCGCCGGCTGGAGGAAGGTCAGCTTGACGTCGTTCACCGTCAGCCCGTGGGCGGTCAGCGCCGCCACCACCATGTAATGACCGATGGACCCGCGCCCGGTGGCGATGCTGCGCCCCTTCAGATCCGCCACCGACTGGATGGGCGAATCCGTGCGCGCCAGAATGCCGATGCACGCCGGGTCCGACCGGCCCGCCGCGACGATCTTGGCCGGCAGCCCGTTGGACAGGGCGAACGAATGGGGCGCATCCCCGGCGAAGCCCACATCGACGGCCCCGGCGTTCAGCGTTTCCAGCAGCGGCGCCGCCGCCGGGAAATCGGCAAACTTCACGGTATAGGGAACGTCCTTCAACTGCCCCGATGCTTCCAGGATGGAACGGATGGAGGCGCGCTGATCCCCCACCTTCAGGATGCCGGTGTCGGCGCGCCCCAGCCGCGGGGCGGCCAGCAGCCCGGCGGCGGCAACGGTGCCGGTCAGCAGACGGCGGCGCGACAGGGAACCCGCCGCGGGGAAAAAGCGGTCGTTCGGCATGGCAAGGCCCTTGATGGTGAAAGGAAGCGGCGGTCAGGACAGCGCGCGGGCGCGGGCGAAGATCTGATCCATCCGCCAATGTTCGTTGGCATAGCGGGGATCGCCCGCCCATTCGTTCCAGCCGGAATGCCGGCGATAGGTGCCGCGCTGGCCCGCCGCGTCCACCTGTCCGGCGGTGACCTCGGCCACCGCCTCGCAATCGGGATCGACGTAGAGCGCGTCGGGCTGGCAATACAGCTCGCACAGGAAACAGGTCTGGCAATCCTGCGGGCGGGCGATGACCGGCGGCTGCCCCCGCACCGCGTCGAACACGTTGGTGGGGCAGACGCGCACGCACACCTGACACCCGGTGCAGCGGTCGGCGATGAGAAGGCTGATCATGCGGCTCCGGCCTCCGGCACCGGGATGGTTTGCGAGGGAATGGGCTGGGGCGCGTCCCCGTCGAACCGCGCCCACACGTCGTCCAGACCACCGACGCTGAGACGGCGGGCATAGGCGGGATCGGTGGCCGGCGCGTCCTCGCGCCAATGCATTCCACGGCTTTCCGCCCGGTCCAGCCCGGCGCGGGTGCACCAGCGGGCCACGGCGGTCAGGGCCGCCGCCTCGCGCGCCTGCACCGTTTCCCCCGCGGTGGACAGGCCATAGCCGTCCAGATGGTCGCGCACGTCGCGCCACACCCCGTCCAGCACCGCCAGCGAACGGCGCAGGACGGGGGCGCGGCGGAAGATGGTCTTGTCATAGGGCAGCGTTTCACCCTGCACCGCGGCGGTGACGGCGGATACGTCCACCGGGGCGGCATGGCGGGCGGGCCGCAGCCCGGCGCGGCCCAGCGGCGTGACCGGCCCATCCCCCGGCCCGCCGGAACCCCGTGCCCGCGCGGCGGCGGCCCGCCCGGCCATGACCCCCGACGACAGCGCCCAGGCGGCCAGGATCGCCCCGCCGCCCGACACCGCCCCGGCCACGGGTTCGCGCGTGGCGGCATCGCCCACCACGAACAGCCCCTTGGCTTCCGTCGCGCAATCCTCATCCGCCATGCGGATGCCGCCCGACCCGCGGATGGTGCCCTCGGGCCGCAGCAGCACCGGGAAACGCTGGGTGAAGGGATCGACGCCGGTGCGGTCGAAGGGCAGCATCATGTTGGGCTGCACCCGCCGCAGCCGTTCGCGGATATCATCGGGCATCCGGTGCAGGCTGCAGGTCACCGGCCCGGCCAGCATGGCGCGGGCCAGCGTGCGGGTGATGTCGCCCGGCGGGACCGGGATTTCCCGCCCACCGGCGTCGTAATAGACGGCGAAGGCGTAGGACATGGAGCGGGTCATGGTGGACCACGCCGGCGACACCGTGTGGTAGGTGGAAAATTCCATGCCGGAACAGGGCACGCCGGCTTCCGCCGCCATCAGGTGCCCGTCGCCGGTGTTGGTGTGGCTGCCCAGCAGCCGCGATTTGAAACCGCAGCCGCCGGTCGCCAGGATCACCGCCGGTGCCCGCACCGTCCACGCCTCGTGACGCTGGCGGCGCAGGCCGCGGGCACCGGCCACGGCACCGTTGCAGTCCGCCAGCAGCTCCAGCGCCGGGCTTTGGTCCAGGATGCGCACGCCGTGGTTCAGGATCTTGCGCCGCATGGCCCGCAGATATTCCGGCCCGCGCAGGCCGCGGTACTGCACCACCCCGTTCTCGTCGGTGGCGAAATCATAGACGTCGGCGATGGTCGGCAGCGTGGTCCAGGTGATGTCGAGGATGCGCGCCATCCACGCCGGATCGGCGATGCCGCCGGCAATGGCCATGCGCCCGGCGATGGCCGCGGCCCGCAGATCCGGGTCGGGCGGCACCCACCAGTGGCCGGGACCGGAGGTGGCGGCCACGCCGCTGGCCCCGCAATAGCCCTTGTCCGCCAGAACCACCCTGGCCCCCGCCTGCGCCGCGGCCAGCGCCGCCCAGGTGCCCGACAGGCCGCCGCCGATGACCAGCACGTCGGCGGCGATGGATGGAAGCGCGGTCACGGGGGTGGGGCGGGGGGTGACGGGCATTCCTGTAAAACTCCATCGAGGATATCGTATCCTTGTGTGTTATTTCCTTATCATAAGACAGCAAGATTGCGTCAATTTGGAAATCGTCATGATTTCAATGAGTTTTTCCAATGTGTGGGGTACCGGCGCGCGGATCGCCCGCCCGGACCGCAGCCGGAACTTTCACACGCCGGTATTTCCCTATTTTTATTAACAATAATCCGTTGCACGCCCCGTGTTACGTTTCGGCGGTGACCATCCGGCCAGAAACCGCCGCTTCCCCCAAGGACGTCGATGCCCCCGCCCGTTCCCGATCCCGCCGTTCTGCGTGGCCTGCGGCTTTTCGACGGGCTGGATGAGGCGGCACGGGCCGAAACCGTCCGCTCCGCCCACACCCGGCGGGTGGAAAAGGGAACGGTCATCGTGGCCCAGGGCGACCCGGCGGCCTTCTGCCACGCGCTCATCGACGGGCGGGTCAAGATCGCCCAGACGGGCCCCGACGGGCAGCAGATGGTGGTCCGCTACGTCGGCGGCGGCGACATGTTCGGCACGGCGGCGGTGTTCTCGGGCAGCGCCTACCCCGCCGACGCGCTGGCCGTCGCCGATTGCGTCGTCATCCAGTGGTCGGCGGCCGCGATGGGGATCCTGATGGAGCGGTACCCCCGCATCGCGCTGAACGCGCTGGGCATCGTCGGGAGCCGGTTGCAGGAGGTGCAGAACCGCCTGCGCGAGGTCGCCACCGAGCGGGTCGAGCGCCGGGTGGCCCACGCGCTCCTGCGTCTGGCCCGCCAGGCGGGGCGCCGGGTGGAGGGTGGCGTGGAGATCGGTTTTCCGCTGTCCCGGCAGGACATCGCCGCGATGACCGGCACCACCCTGCACACGGTGAGCCGCATCCTCAGCGGCTGGGAATCCCAAGGCATCGTCGAGGGTGGGCGCCAGCAGGTCACCATCCGCCGGCCCCACGCCCTGGTCGCCATCGCCGAGGATCTGCCGCCCGCGCCGCCGCCGGCGTAAGCGACGGGCATTCCCGGTTTCCGTCCCGTTTGCGCGGGCGCAAAGAGCGGTGCGGCAGGGTGCGCTACCCTTGGCGCATGACACCCCCATCGCCGCATCCCGCCACCCCCGGCCCTTCCCCGTCCGATCCGGTCGGGGATGTGCTGGACCGCTGGCCGCAAACCATCGCCGTGTTCCTCACGCACCGGATGGCCTGTCCGGGCTGCCCCGTGGCGCGGTTCCAGACCGTCGCCGAGGCGGCGGCCTCCTATGGTCTCGACGTGGGCCTGCTGCTGGACGCCTGCGCGCAGGCCATCGCCGCCCCATCCCCGGCCCCCCATGGGACCGGTCTTTCGCAGACGAACTTGCTTTGGCGCAACGATCCCGCCCCCTCACGCGGGCACTCTGGCGCCGGCACCACCCACACGAAGCCGCACAGGTTCGGAGACCCAGAATGAGCGCCGTCACCCTCAGCACCACCCTCTACCGGGACCATCACGCCAGCGTCGGCAAACTCGTGGACCGCATCGAGACGCTGCTCGCGGCACCGTCCACGGCGGCGGACCCCGGCCCCCTGGCCGCCACGGTCCGCGACCTGTTCGGCATCTTCACCATCCATCTGGCGCTGGAGGACGACGCGCTCTACCCCCGCCTTCTGGCCCATCCCGACCCCGCCCTGCGCAGCACCGCGGCCCGCTTCCAGACGGAAATGGGCAGTCTGCGGACCCGCTTCGACCAGTACCGGACACGCTGGCCCGGCCCGGTCGCCGCCGCCAAGGATCCGGCGGCCTTCATCCACGACACGCGCCAGATCGTCACCGCCCTGAAACAGCGCATCGCCCGCGAGGACCGCGGCCTCTACGACGTCATCGACCGTTCGGCCCTGACGGGCGCCGCCTGACGGCCCCCCTGCCGGCAGCGGATGGCCGCGCCGCGGACGCCCAGCCCCAGCCCCAGCCCCAGCCCGTCGAGCGCCCCGGACCGGACGAAAGCTCGATAAGCCTTTTGGGGCTGATCGGAGCGCTTGACGGGTGCCGCAGGCACGGCCTCATGCATTGCCCGCCCCCCGGGAACCCCGCGCCGTTTTCCCGTCCAGCGCTCTCAGCGCCGGGGACAGGATGCCCAGCGCCGTCACGGCGGCGGCGAGCAGCCCCGCCGTCACGAACACCGTGCGCACATCCGCGGAATCGCCCAACAGCATGAGAAACGCCAATCCGACCGGTGCCGCAAGGCTGAGCGTCATGTTGAACAGGGACTGCACCCGCCCCAACAGGTGGTTGTCCACGGACAGTTGCAGCAGCACCATGCAGGGGGCCGCGCTCAGGGAATAGGTCAGGCCGCTGACACCCCACCAGAACACGGCAACGCCGAACAGCGTGGCGGGTGTCGCCCCGGTCAGCCCCAGCGTCAGGCAGGCCAGCACCATGCCCCACAACACCCAGGGAACCTGACGCCGGGGCGCCAGGGCCGTCACGATCATGCCGCCGATGATCATCCCGGCCCCGGACACCCCCTCCATCAGCGCGACCTTTCCCGGCCCGCCGGCAAAATGCTCCTTCACCAGCAGCGGAACGAGCGTCAGCGACGGCATGACGACCAGCAGCCCGGCGGCAAGGACGAGAAACAGGTGCGTCAGGCCCCGCGACCCCGTTACCGCGCGCAAGCCGTCGGTGAACTCTCCCACCACGCCGGTCCGCTGTTCCGCGGGAATGGGGTTTTGCGGAACACGGAAGAACAGAAGCGGAGCCGTGCCCAGGAGAGCCGTCGCCACATCCACGCTCAGCGCCCAGCCCACCGGCAGAACGCTCATCACCACGGCACCCAAGGGAGCCGCGACGACCTGAGTCAGGCTTTGCAGGGTCTGCTGCAACCCGCCCACCCGCGGCAGGAACGAGCGCGGCACCAGCATGCCGAGCGAGGCGACCGCGGCGGGCTCCTGGATCGCCTGCATGGCCCCCCGCACCGCCATCATCCCATAGACGTGCCAAAGCGCGACGTGGCCGGTGACGAACAGCGCGATCAGGACCGTCATGCAAACCGCACTGATGGTATCGGCGGCAAGCATCAGGGCGCGCCGGCTGTAGCGGTCCGCCAGCACGCCCCCCAGCGGGCTGATCACGGCGTGCGGCAGCAAGGCGGCAAGCCCCGCGGCCGAGAGGGCGGTGATGCTGCCCGTCGTGTCGGCGATCCACCACATCAGGACGAACTGGGTCAGCGAGGAGCCGCACAGGGACAGCGCCTGACCGCCGAAGATCAGACAGAACCGCAGGTGCCAAGCCGTGTTTTCGGAAACGGGGGTCATCGCGTCGGGGTGTCCTCGTGCTCTGCCGGCACGGCGCCGTCGCCGGCCAGACCGCCGCCCAGCGCCTTGTAAAGAGCGACGGCGTTGGTGATGTCCTCGCGCAGCAGATCCAGAAGCGCCTGCCGGGCGGCGTAGGCCTGCCGCTGGGCGTCCAGCAGTTCCAGCCGGCTTTCCAGCCCCGCGCGGTAGCGCGCCTCCGCCAGCGCCACGCCGCGCACGGCGCTGGACACGCTGCGCCTCTGCGCCTCGATCTGCCGGCCCAGCGTGGCGCGCCCCGCCAGACCGTCGGCCACCTCGCGGAACGCGGTCTGGATCGACTTTTCATACTGGGCCGCCGCCTCGTCCCGCCGGACCGCCGCCAGATCCCGCTCGGCATCCAGCCGCCCGCCGTCGAGGATGGGCAGGACGGCGCGGGGGGCGATGCTCCACGCGCCCTGCAGGCCGCCGAACAGCGCGCTCAGCGCGGGCGAGGCGAAGCCGAAGGCGGCGGTGAGCGACAGCCGCGGGAAGAAGGCGGCACGGGCCGCCCCCACGTCGGCGGTCGCCGCGGCGAGCGTGCGTTCCGCCTGACGGATGTCCGGGCGGTTGAGCAGCAGGTCCGACGGAAGGCCCGCGGGCAGATCCGTCCTTACCGGCCCCTGGTCCAGGCTCATGGCGGGGGGCAGGCCGGGGGGAACATCGGCCCCCACCACCAGCCGCAGCGCGTTGCCGGCCTGGGCGGCGGCCCGCTCCCATGCCCGCAGGCCGGCCTCGGCCGATGCCACCTGGGCCTCGGCCCGCACCACGTCGATGCCGCCGCCCTGCCCGCTCCGCCGGAGAAGGCGCGCAAGCTCCAGGGACTGCCGCCAGTCCGCCAGCGTCCCTTCCGCAAGGGCGCGCTGTTCGAGCGCCAGCCGTTCGGCGGCATAGGCGTCGGCAACGGCGCCGATCACGGCGATGCGGGCTGCCCGGTAGCCCTCCTCGCTGGCGAGAAAGCGGGCGAAGGCGGCGTCGGACAGGGTGCTGGCACGTCCGAACAGGTCGATCTCGAAAGCGGTCAAACCCACCGTTACCCCATATTGCTTCGTGATTCCCGCGGACCGCTCGCCGATCCCTGGCGTGCGTTCACGGCTGTACAACGCTTGCGCATCGAAACCGGGCATGGTGTTCGCCTCCTGAATGCCGTATTGCGCACGGGCCGCCCCGACGTTGAGCAGCGCCAGCCGCAGATCGCGGTTGTTCGCAAGGGCAAGGCCGATGATGCGGCGCAGGCGGGGATCGCGGAACACCGCCGCCCGGTCCAGCCCGGCGGCACCGCTCCTCTCGGGCGCCGCCTCATAAGCCGGGAAAAGCATGGGAACCGGCGGCGCCGGTGTTTCCAGGGGAGGAGCCAGGGAGCAGGCGGACACCGCCAGCATCGGCGCAAACAGAAGGGGCAGGCGCATCGGCATGATCCTCGGCCCTGACGCCCCGCGTCCGGGGGCGCTCCGCGGCGGCGGGACAGAGTTCCCACCGTCCGGGCTGCGGGTTGCGGGTTCGGCCCGAAACGGCCGGGGGGAGACGGGGAAGAAAAGAGAACGCGTCACAGCAGCCGCCGGAGGCGTGGCAGCAGCCAGTCCTCGAAATCCCGCACGCAATCGAACAGCACGGGCACGAAGACGAGGCTGAGCAGCGTGGACGAGATCAGCCCCCCGACCACCGCAACGGCCATGGGCGCGCGGAACGCCGTATCGAGGCCGATGCCCAGGGCAATGGGCAGCATGCCGGCCAGCATGGCCAGCGAGGTCATGACGATGGGCCGCGCCCGCACCGAACAGGCCTCCACGATCGCCGTCCGCCGCGGAACGCCCTGGCGCAGGCGTTCCACCATGGAATCGACGAGCAGGATGGAATTCTTGTCGGCGATGCCCATCAGCATCAGAAGACCGATCGCCGCCGGCATGTTGAGATCCGTCCCGGTCAGCAACAGGGCCAGGAAGGCCCCCCCGATCGACAGGGGCAGGGCGGCCATGCGGGTGAAGGGCTGGATCCAGTCCTTGTAGAGCAGAACCTGGATCGCATAGACGGCCAGCAGCCCCGCCGCGATGGCGCCCAGGAAGCGCGAGAACAGATCGGCCATATCCTCCGCGTCCCCGGTGTTGCGGACCGCAACACCCGCGGGCAGGGACCGCATGGCCGGCAGGGCGTGGATCCGCTCCAGCGCATCGCCGAGGGACAGGCCGTCGAGGTTGGCTTCGACCGCGATCTTGCGGCGGCGTCCGTACCGTTCGATGCTGGCCGGGCCGAATCCGAACCGGACGTCGGCCACCGCCGACAGCGCCACCGATCCGCCCGCGGCGGTGGGAAGGCGCAGGCCGCGCACGGTGTCGAGCGTCGTGGCCGGGCCGGACGCCAGACGCGCGCGGATGGGAAGGGGGCGCCCGTCGCGGGAAAGCCTGGCCAGATTCGCCTCGCTGTCGCCGATGGTTGCGATGGTCACGGCATCGCTCAGCGCCTGCACCGTGACGCCGAGCTGGGCGGCCTTGGCGAAATCGGGAACGATGACGATTTCCGGCTGCTCCGACGGCGCGGTGCTGCCCACGCTGGTCAGGCCGTCGATGCCCCGCATGCCGCGTTCGATGGCCCGCGCCGCCGCGTCCAGCGCCTCGGGGTTCTCGCCCGTCACGGCGATGCTGATGTCCTTGGCGCCGGCGGCGTTGGCGACGGTGACCCGGACGTCGGGGACGGCCGCCAGGTCCGGCAGCACCAGGCTTTCGAACGTCCGCTGGCTGATGGTCCGCATCCCCGGCGGCACCAGCCTGATCTCGACGCTGGCGGTATTGACGCCGGATTCGCCGCCCGCGGTGGTCAGCACATGCATCACCTCGGGGCGTGCCCGCAGGATCCCCGCCATTTGCTGCGCCGCCGCGTCCGTCTGCGCCAGGGTGGACCCGCGCGGAAGCTCGACCGTCATGCTCGACTGCGAATAATCCTCGTACGGCAGATACCCCATCGAAAGGGACGGCAGCAGGCCGAACGACAGGATCACGCTGAGGGCGGCGATCCCCAGCGTCTTGCCCCGGTTGTCCAGCGTCCATTCGACCAGCCGGCGGTAGCGCACGGTCCAGCCGCCGGGCCCAGCGCCTTGGCGGGCGGGCGCTTTCAGAAGATAGGCGGCGAGCATCGGCGTCAGCAGGCGCGCGACCGCCAGGGAGAAGAAGGCGGCGACCGACACCGTGATGCCGAACTGGGCGAAGAACTGGCCGACCACGCCGCCCATGAAGCTGACGGGCAGAAACACGGCCCCGATCACCGCCGTGGTCGCCACCACCGCCAGCCCGATTTCGTCGGCGGCGATCACCGCGGCGTCATAGGGGCGCCGGGCATCGGCCATGTGGCGGTGGATGTTCTCGATCTCGACGATGGCGTCATCGACGAGCACGCCGGTGACGAGCGAAACCGCCATCAGGCTGACGACGTTCAGCGAGAAGCCCAGGAAATGGATGACCAGGAACGTCGGGATGATCGAAAGCGGAATGGTGACCGCCGCCAGCGCCGTCGCCCGCCCGTCGCGCAGGAAAAGGAAGACGGTCAGGACCGTCAGCACCGCCCCTTCGAAAAAGGCGTACAGCGTCGAATCGAAGCTCGTCCGCGTGAAGGTGACGAGGGAGAAGATCTCCTTGAACGCGACGCCGGGGTTGGCCGCCCCGATCTCTTCCAGCGCCTGGACGACGGCCGCGCCGACGGTCAGTTCGCTGGCCCCCTTGGTGCGGAAGACGGAGACGGTGACGGCCGGCGTGCCGTCCAGGCGCGTGACCGAACGGGGCTCCGCACCGCCGTCGGTCACCTCGGCGATGGTGCCCAGGCGCACACCGCGTCCGGGCCCGAGGCCGATCCACAGGTCGCGCAGAGCCGCCACCGACCGCATGCCGCCAAGGGTCCGCAGGCTGTGCTCCGTTTCCTCCTGAACCAGCCGCCCGCCGGGAAGGTCGGCGCCGGTCACGGCAAGCTGGCGGCTGACCTCGGCGGCGGAAACGCCGAAGGCGGCAAGACGGGCCGGGTCGAGGGTGACGGTGATCTCGTGAGCGGTGCCGCCCTGGCGGCGCACCTTCGCCACGCCCGGAACGGACAGCAGCGCGCGGGTGACGGCATCGTCCACGAACCACGCGAGATCCTCGGACCGCAGGCCGGGGGCCTCGGCGCTGAACACCAGCAGTTCGGCGCCGTCGGCCTCCTCCCGCCGGATCTGGGGGTCCTGGATCGAGCGGGGCAACTGGTCGCGGATGTTGGCAACGGCGTCCCGGACGTCGCTCATCGCACGGTCGATGCCGGTGTCGAGATGGAATTCGACGGTGGTGACGGAGGTCTCCTCCGCGATCTTCGAGGTGATGCGCTTGACCCCGTGCAGCCCCGCCAGGGCACCCTCCACACGGCGGGTGATCTGGGTCTCGATCTCCGTCGGCGCGGTGCCCGGCTGGCCGACCGTCACGCTGACGGCCGGCAGAACCATGTTGGGCATGTTGTTGACGGGCAGCGCCCGGAAAGCGGCCAGCCCGCCCACGGTCAGCGCGAGAAACAGCACGATGGGCGGAATGGGATTGCGGATCGCCCAGGTTGAGACCGGCATGGGCATCGCTCAGCGGGCCTCCACCGTCTTCACCCGGTCGCCGGAGCGCAGAAGGGATCCCGCCCGGGCGACGACGTTCAGACCCGCGGTGACGCCATCCACCAGGGTCAGGCCGTCCTGCCGCAGCAGCGGCAGGACCGGGCGGCGGACCACCCGCCCACCGTCCTCGACGGCCCAGACGAACGCCCCTTGGGCATCGCGCTGCACCGCGGTGGAGGGAACGGCGAAGGCCGTGACCGTGGCCAGATCGACGGCGCCGTGAACGAAGGCGCCGATCATCAGCGGCCGGTCCCCGGCGATCGACACCCGGACCGAGGCGGAGCGGTCGGACGCGTCGATCCGCGGCGTCACCAGACGCACCGTGCCGGCCACCGGGGTGTCGAGGCCCGGCAGCGACAGCGCCACCCGCCCCTGCGGCGGCACCCGGCCCGCGTCCCCCTCGGGGACACGGAGGTCCGCCTCCACCTCACCGCCCTTGGCGATGCGGAAAAGCGGCTCGCCGGCCGCGGTGACCGTTCCGGCCGTGGCGCGGCGCTCGAACACGGTTCCGTCCTCGGGCGCCGTGACGACGGTGCGGCGCAAGGCCAGCCTGGCCTCGTCCAGCCTGGCCTTCGCCGCCTCCAGCGCGCTTTTCTTCTCGGTGACGATGCTCTTGCTGACCGCACCGCTGTCCCTGATGGAATTGACCCGCGCGTACTCGTCGCGGGCCTTGGCGTGGTCCGCCTCCATCTGCTGGACCTGCAGCCGCAGGCTCTCGGCGTCGAGGACGGCAAGCCTGTCGCCCCGGCGGACCCGGTCCCCCACCTCCGCCGCCACGCCCAGGATGCGGACGTTCGCCACCTCGGCCATGACCGCGGCCTCCTCGCGGGGGACGAGCAGTCCGGTGGCGGGCACCCGCTCGACGGCGGTTTTCTCACGGGGCGCCGTGACGGTGACGCTCAGCATCGTGTCCGCAGCCGTCCGGGTGACCGTTGGCGGGCCGGGCTCCGCCCCGCTGCCGGAAAGCGAGACCCCCGCAAAGGCCGCCACCCCCGCAAGCACGGTGCCCATAAGAAAGATCCGGTTCATGTCTCCGCTCGTCCTCGGCCAAGAGAATCGGGCACCTCTCACCCCATGGCGGGCGCCCGGCCCTGGCATGGGGCAGGACGGTTGCGTTTCGGTCGCGGGTGTGTGGAGATATGATGGAGATCGCGGAAAAACCGGGCGGGACGGCGATGACGGGCACAGCGGCGGACGGCATGCCGAAGGCGGAGCCGCCGGAAGCGGGGGCGATGATTCTGGTGGCCGAGGACGACCCGGACATCGCGGATATCCTGACCGCCTATCTGGAGCGGGCCGGGATGCGCGTCGTCCGGGCCGGGGACGGGCGGCGGACCCTGGATCTCCACCTGTCGCTCCGGCCCGACCTGCTGCTGCTCGACGTGCAGATGCCCAGGCTGGACGGGTGGCAGGTGCTGTCCGAGGTCCGCCACCGCGGCGACACCCCGGTCATCATGCTGACGGCGCTGGACCAGGACATCGACAAGCTGATGGGGCTGCGCATCGGCGCCGACGATTACGTGGTGAAGCCGTTCAACCCGGCGGAGGTGGTCGCGCGGGTGCAGGCCGTGCTGCGCCGGACGGCCGTGCACGGCGGGGAGTCACCGCGCCGCGTCCTGCGCTGCGGCCGGCTGCGGATCGACCTGGACGGGCATCAGGCCCTGATCGACGGGGACGGCGGGAGCGAACGGGGACTCGACCTCACCCTGACCGAATACCGTTTGCTGGTTCATCTGGCCCGGACCCCGAAACGGGTCTTCAGCCGGGCCGAACTCCTCGGCGCCTGCCTGCCCGAGGGGGAGGCGCTGGAACGGACCGTTGACAGCCACCTGAGCAAGCTGCGCAAGAAGCTGGAGGCGCAGGGGGTGGTGGGTGTGCCGGTCAACGTCCGCGGCGTCGGATACCGGCTGGGGGGCGCATGATCCCCGCAGCGTTGCGGCAGAGGGCGGCGGACCCGAAACGATCGGGCCTCCGCCGGCAGATCATCCTGTCCATGACGGTCCTGGCATCGAGCGCGGTCCTGCTGGTGGTCTGCGGAACCTATGTATTCTACGCCGTTGCCCTGACCTACTTCCCGGCCAGCATCTCCGACGACCTGCTGCCCTCGTCGGTGGAGGTGGGCTGGCTGGCGGCCACCATGCTCACGGCGCTGGTCCTGGCCGGCGTCACCGCGGTCAAGCTGGCGCGGCGGATTCTGACGCCCCTGAACTCCGTCGCCGTCAACCTGCGCCGGGTGGCGGAGGGCGATCTGTCGGCCCGCGCCGCCGCCGACGGGCTGTCGATGGGCGAGGCCACCCATCTGGTCGAGGATTTCAACCGCATGGCCGAGCGCCTGGACCGCATGGCCAAGGAGCGGGCGTTCTGGAACGCGGCCATCGCCCACGAGCTGCGGACGCCGGTGACGGTGCTGCGGGGCCGGCTTCAGGGGTTGACGGAGGGGGTGTTCCAGCCGACCCCCGCCCTTTTTTCCGGGCTGCTGGCCCAGGTGGAAGGGCTGAGCCGGCTTGTGGAGGATCTGCGCGTCCTGGCCCTGGACGAAAGCGGCCGGCTGGAGCTTCAGCGCGAGCAAGGCGGCATCGCCGCCGCGATCGCCGGCACGGTGAGCGCCTTTGAGCCGGCCCTGCACGCCGCCGGTCTCCGTCCGGTCCTGGGGGTGATGGACGCGGAGACGGTCTGCGATCCGGTGCGGATCCGGCAGGCCCTGCTGGCGCTGCTGGACAACGCCGTCCACCATGCCGATCCCGGCACCCTGACCATCCGCTTCCTGACGAACGGGGGCGTGGCGTGCCTTGAGGTCGAAGACACCGGACCGGGGATGCCCGGCGGCCTCGGACAGGGCGTGTTCGACGCGTTCTGCCGCGGGCCGGAGGCCCGGCCGGGCAGCGGCAGCGGCCTGGGGCTGGCCGTGGTGAAGGCCGTCGCCCGAGCCCATGGGGGAGAGGCGGTGTGCCGCGCCGGCACGGCGGGCGGCACCGTCATCGCGCTGACGTGGCCGGACTAGGCCATCGCGCCTCCCATATGAGGCACGATGGTGTAACCTTTGTCTTCCCCTCGCCGGGCGGGCGCATCCGCGCCCTTGGCCGCGGCCTCAATGGCCGCAGGAGCGCCGGGCCTCAACCCAGATTGCGGATCGGGATGGGGGGCAGCGGGTCGGCGGGGATGAAGCCGAACACCCGCCCGTAGAAGTACAACTCCCCCTCCAACGCCGCGGTGATGCTCTCGGCACGGCGGAATCCGTGGCGTTCCTCGGGGAAGGTGACATAGGCCACCGGCAGCCCCTTGGCCTCGATGGCGTCCACCATCAGCCGGGCCTGATCGGGGGGGACCACCTTGTCCTGCAAGCCCTGGAAGAACACCATCGGCACCGCCAGCCGGTCCACCGCGTGGATGGGCGAGCGGGCAACGTAGAGATCGCGCCGGTCCGGGTACGGGCCCACCAGACTGTCCAGATAGCGGGCCTCGAACTTGTGGGTGTCGGTGGCCAGCGTCTCCAGGTCGCTGATGCCGTAATGGCTGGCCCCGGCGCGGAAGGTGCCGTGGAAGGTCACGGCGCACAAGGTGGTGTAGCCCCCCGCGCTGCTGCCGGTGATGATCAGCCGCTGCGGGTCCACCAGCCCCTCGGCGGCGAGGTGGCGGGCGGCGGCCACGCAATCGGCCACGTCGGCGATGCCCCACGCCCCCTTCAGCGCATCGCGGTAGGCGCGGCCATAGCCGGTGCTGCCGCGGTAGTTCACATCCACCACGGCAAAGCCCCGGCTGGTCCAATACTGGATCTTGGGCGTGAAGCCGGTGCCGGCGGCGGCGGTGGGGCCGCCGTGGCTGCGCACGATCAGCGGCGGCTTTTCCCCCCGCGGCCCGATGTAGTCGCGGTTGGCCGGCGGGTAATAGAAGGCGTGGGCCACCGCCCCGCCCGCGTCCCCCGTGGGAAAGCGGATGGGCCGGGGGATGGACACATACCCCGCCTCCACCGGGGCCGCCGCCCGCCGCTCCACGCCCAGCGCGCGGGTGGCAAGGTCGAGGGTGGCCACCACCTGCACCTCCGCCGGGCCGGCGCCGAGGAAGGTGACGCATCCCCCGTCCACGCTCAGCTCGTCGATCATGGTGTAGGGCAGGTCCACCGTGTCCAGCCGCCCGGCGTCCACGTCCACGATGCCCAGGCGCCACAGCCCGTCGCGGGTGAAGGCGGTGACGAGCGTGGCCCCGCCCGCCGGCACCACGTCGCGGTTGCCCAGCACCCACAGGGGCCGGGCGAATTCCGCCGACTCGGCGGGCTCCGCCAGGACCGGGCGCGGCTCGCGGCCCGCCACCCCGTCCCAGACATACAGGCTCCACCACCCCGAGCGGTCGGAGACGAAGACCAGCCGCCCGTCGTCCAGCCACACCGGCGACACCACCGATTCGCCCGGCCCGCCGGCAATGCGGCACGGTGTGCCCGGCGCACCCGCCGCATCCACCGCGGCCACCCGCAGTTCGGTGGCGTCCCATGGCATGTCCGGGTGGTTCCAGGCGATCCAGGCCAGCCGGCTTCCGTCCGGGCTGGGCCGGGGGGAGGCGTAGAAATCATCGCCCGCCACCAGCACCGTCACGGCGTCCATCCCGGTTCCGGCCGCGCCCGCCCCGTCCAGCGGGATGGCGACGATGGCGTTTTCCGGCTCCCCATGCCCTTCGGCGGGGTGGCGTTCGCGCACGGCCAGCAGCCGGCCCCGGCGGACATCGGGGGTCAGGTCGCCGTAACGGTCAAGGCCGGGGGTGGTCAGCGCCACCGGCGCCCCGTCGCCGGCCACCCGGTACAGCGCCTGATCGGCGCCGTTGGCGAAGACGAACCCATCGACCAGATGGGCGATGTCGCCGCCGCCGTATTCATGCACCCGGCCGCGCACGTCCCAGCCGGCGGGCAGCAGGTCGCGCACCGTGCCGTCGGCGGCCCGGCACACCGGCACCGTGCGCCCTGCGTCCGCCGGGCGGCCTTCCAGCCAGAACACGGAACCGCCGCGGCGGTACGGCGCGCGCAGGCCGATGCCGGCCTCGGCCAGACGGCGGGCGGTGAAGGGGGAGGTCCACGTCCCGTAAGGGGCAACGGTCGGCATGGGCGGCGGTCCGTCGGTCAAGAAAGAGCAGGGAGGTCAGCGGGCGGAGGGCAGAGGTCAGCGGATGGTGGCGGCCGGCTCGCCGGCGGCGGTCCCCAGCAGCCCGGCCTCCCGGTAATAACGCACGGCCCCCTCGTGCAGGGGAACGGATGTGTTGGCGGCGGCGTTGGCCGGGTCGATCAGCTTGCCCCGCGGGTGGCCTTCCACCAGCAGGCGGCGGGTGTTCTCGTGCCACAGGGCGCGGGTGATGCCATGGACCAGATCGGCGGGAACGTCGGCCCGCACCAGCAATTCGGCCCCCACCCCCAGCGTGGGCGTGGCCAGAACCCCGGGATAGATGCCGTCGGGAATCACCGTGGCGGTCAGGAAGCGGTGCTGGGTGCGCAGCCGGTCGGCCTCCGGCCCGGCAAAGGGAATCAGACGGATCAACCGCCGCTCGGCCAGATCGCTGACCGCCCCCACCGGGGCGCCGCCGACGATGAAGAAGGCGTCGATCTCCCCGCTCGCCACCCGTTCGGCGCCGGTTCCGGGCTTGAGGTACAGGGGCGTCAGGTCGGTTTCCCGCACGCCATAGGCGGCCAGCGCCAGACGCGCCTCCACCAGCGTGCCCGACCCCTCGTCGCCCAGCGCCACGGCGTGGTTGCGGAAGTCGCCGGGTTCGAAGATGTCGCTCTCGGCGCGCACCACGGCGTGCAGCGCCTCCACATACAAGGTGCCGATGGCGCGCAGCCCGTCAAAGGCCGGGCGGCCCTGGAACACGCCGGTGCCGGTGTAGGCGGCATGGGCGACATCGGCCTGGGCCATCGCCGCCTCCACCCCGCCGCTCATCAGCAGGTTGAGGTTTTCCACGCTGCCCGCCGTCGCCTGGGCCACCGCCACCAGCCCCTGCACGCCGCAGCTTCCGCCCTTGTCGCACGGGCGGGCGCCGGGGGGGCTGGAAATGGCGTTGGCGATCAGCCCGCCGATGGGGAAATAGGTGCCGGCGGTGGTGCCGGTGCCGATGCGGAAGAAACGCAGGCCCGGCGGATCCTGGGCCCACCCGGCCCCCGGGATCAGGGCACACGCCGCCAGACCCGCCGCCGCGGTCAGGAAGCGGCGCCGCGTGGGCGGCCGGCACACCGGCCGGGCCGTGGCATCAATCGCGCGTGGCACCGGATCTTCCCCGCATAGCCCTGAAGCTGGGGAAGAAAGATACCAAGAAACCGACGTTTTCAAGGCTCTTGGGCGGCAAAAAACAGCCCTGGCGGCGGAATACGCGGGTGCGCGGCGGTACGGCCACACCACAGCCCCCGTCATCCCTCAATAAAGGGTCTGCTCCACCACCGTCCACGACGCCACCGGCACCCGGACCTGCACCGGCTTTCCCCCCCGGACGACCCGCAGCAGCGCCGTCGATCCCACCCCGGTCTCATGGACCAGCGCCAGCAGGTCGGACGGGGAATGCACCGGGCGCCCGTTGGCGTGGGTGATGGCATCGCCGGGCTGCGCCCCGGCGTGGGCGGCGGGGGAATCGGGGGCCACGCTCTGCACCATCAGCACACCCCCGGCGTTGGCCGCCACATACAGACCCAGGCCGGGACGGGACACCGCCGCCAACGGCGCAGCAGGCGGGGCCGGGGCCGCATCGGCCAGCGAGGGATTCTCCAGCATGGTGCCGACCGCTTCGGCCACCCGTTCGATGGGGATGGCGAAGCCCATGGCCTGACCGTTGGCGGGGGACCGGCTGACGGCGGTGTTGATGCCCACCACGGCCCCTGCGCAATCGAACAGCGGCCCGCCGGAGCTGCCGGGGCTGAGGGCGACCGTGGTCTGCAGCATCCCCGACAGACGGGTCGCGGGGCCGGTGATGATCTCGCGGTCGAACGCGCTGATCACCCCGCCCGCCATGGACAGGCCCCGGCCAAAGGGGTTGCCCACCGCGATCACCGGGTCGCCGGCCCGCAGGTCGTGGGACCGGGTGCGGGGGGCCGGTTCGGGCGTGGTGCCATAGACCTTCAGCACCGCCAGATCCCGCCCCGGCGCGCGCGCCACCAGCCGGGCCGAACGGCTGGCGCCGTCGGAAAACTCCACCAGATAGCCATCGCCCGCCGCGGCCACATGATCGTTGGTGACCACATGCCCGCCGCCGTCCCAGACGATTCCGGCGCCATAGGCCGGACGGCCGTCGGCGGTGCGAATCACGATGGACACCACCGATTGGGTGTGCCCCGCCGCAGCCCGCGCCACCTGGGCCTGGGTGGACGAGCGGCATTCCACCGCCCCCGCCGCCACCGGCAGCAGGACCGCAAGCATGATCGCCAACAGCATGGGTCTTTGCATGGCACGCCTCCCCGTGGACGGGGTGCGAAACAAAAACGGTGCCACGCCGCAGGAAAAAAGAACGGCGTTGAATCAAGGACTTATAAAAAAGCCCATCCGGCACCGGGCATTTTTTGCCGCGCACATTCCGCGATACCCACAGGTGGACCCGGCATTTTTTGCCATCAACCACCCACCCCACACGAACCGGACACGGCAAAGCGCTTAATCCCTCCGGCCCTGCCGCTCCCACCTTCCGGCCTTCGCCGACGCGGAAGACCGACGGAGCAAAGCTGCGACATTTTCACCGAAATATGCGGCGAAGGCGCGATAAATGTATGCCGTGCTGTCCTTTTATAAACCATTTGGAAAGGCCGGATAGGTCCGCTTTGCAGTCTATTTCACAGACGGCCGCTGGGCATTCAGGGCCGAAAGCCATAACAGCACAACAACTTGTAACATGCTTAGCAGGTTTGCCATATGATTTGCGAGTGATTATCATATTTACTTTGCTATCCATGGATTAATATTTGTGCGATGCGGTAATATTTTGTGGCCGCGTTGACACACAAACCGACGCAATGGTAATAACCTGGATCATAGTGCGGACATAAAGAACTAATCCGAAGCATTAAACGTTCCGCACCAACAATAAACCGGGCGAGGAAACGATGCGTCATTTTGTCATTACCGTCAGCGCTCTGGTGACAATCGCCGGCTCCGCTTTGGCCGATGATGCAGTGACCTTTGTTTCCGGCGTCAATCCGTCCGTTCGTCCTGCCGACGCACCGGCGGTGATGATGGTTCACAAGGATGCGCGTTGGTACCAGACGGCCTTGAATGGGGTCACCGCTCCCTACCCGGCCAGCTTGCGCTTCCTGGACGACCAGGGCGCCTGGTACACGCCCTTTACCGTGTCCGGCATGACCGGTCCCTACGATCTCCGCGGTTGGCACCGCTGACCCTTCCCTGCGGCATGCTTTTGCCATGACACGCAGGATCTGCCCGCCATGGTGCCCCCCGGCCCAGGCGGACAGCGGAAATTTTTCGTAGCACGAGTGGTGGGCCCAAAGCTCACCCAATAAAAATCACGCGATCCACAGCCGACGGCTGTGGAAACAAAGAATAATACTCAAAAAAACAAAACATCAGGAGGTTTCGTATGAAGAACGTGCGCGCTGCTCTGATCGCCGTTGCTCTGGCTGGCGGTCTGGCGACTGCCTCGGTTGCACTGGCTCAGGGGATGAGCGGCATGTCCGGCATGGGTGGCATGTCGGGTATGGGTGGCATGAGCGGGATGTCCGGCATGGGTGGCATGTCCGGCATGTCCGGCATGGGCGGTATGTCCGGGATGTCCGGCATGGGCGGCATGTCGGGCATGGGCGGCATGAGCGGGATGTCCGGCATGGGTGGCATGTCCGGCATGGGTGGCATGTCCGGCATGGGCGGTATGTCCGGGATGTCGGGCATGGGCGGCATGTCGGGTATGGGCGGCATGAGCGGAATGTCCGGCATGGGTGGCATGTCCGGCATGGGCGGTATGTCCGGGATGTCGGGCATGGGCGGCATGTCGGGTATGGGCGGCATGAGCGGAATGTCCGGCATGGGCGGCATGTCCGGTATGGGCGGTATGTCCGGTATGGGCGGTATGTCCGGCATGTCGGGCATGGGCGGCATGTCGGGTATGGGCGGCATGAGCGGAATGTCCGGCATGGGTGGCATGTCGGGCATGGGCGGTATGTCCGGCATGATGCCCAAGCAGTAACGGGCCTTATGGGGAGGACGGCGCCATCGGCCCTGATGGCTCGTGGCGCCGTCCTTTTCATTTCGCCGTCTTTCGACCCTCTCCGGAACGCGGGGCTCTCGCCTGGTCCTTTGACATGGCCGGGAAACGTCTGGCTGTCGCCGCACAGGCGCCGGCACCAGCGGCATGGGCCCGAACCGTCACAAGGGCCGCTGCCATGACGTCTCAGAGTCCCAAGAATCTTCCTTCGATCGTCTATTTTCTCGGTTTCTTCCTGGTTTTCGGGCTGGTCCAGCTTCTGATGCCGTCGGAAAAGGCCCCCGACAAGCCGGCCCCGGCGCCCGCCGTGGCCTCCACCGTCTCCAAACCGGCAGCAGCACCCGCACCGGACAAAGCCGCACCGGCGGCAACACCTCCGGCCGCGCCGGCCCCGCAGCAGACAGCCGCGGCTTCCCCTCCCGCGCCCGCCGCGGTCCCGGCGAAGACCGAACCGGAAAAGCCGGTCACGGCTGCCGCTCCGGCGGCGCCCGCCGCTCCTGCCGCCCCCGCCGCCAAGACGGAACAGCCGCCGGCAGCGGCCACGGCGGCTCCGGCCCCCGCGCCCGCCACCGTGTTTTCCGCCGTCGCCTCCGCCGCACCGCTTCCCCCGGTCCCGCCCGAGGCCATCGCCGCCGCCACCAGCGCCAGCGGCGAGCCGGATTACATCAAGGCCCAATACAGCCCGCTGCATTTCAAGCCGGCCATCGACACCGCCACCAACGAGCAGTGCCTGGCCTGCCACGGCGAGATCCTGGTCAACAGCGTGCGCCCGGAATCCCAGGCGGGTGTGAAGGCCGCGTCGGTGCAGGCGTGGTACCAGACCCTCGACACCTACACCGGGCCGCAGGACACCTTTCACCGCCGCCACCTGACCGAAGGGATGGCGAAGGATCTGATGAACCTGCAGTGCAACTTCTGTCACCAGGGGTCCAACCCCCGTGACGAGGCGCCGGTCCCCCCCACCTACACCAACGCCGGCTATACCCTGCGCAAGCAGGTGAACCCGGAAACCACCTGCCTGCTGTGCCACGGCCAGTTCCCGTGGAAGAACATGGAGGGGCTGGGCGGCCCGTGGGCGGCGGAGCGCGAGACCTATGAGCCCGATCCCGGCACCAACGGCTGCCTGTCGTGCCATAACAAGGACGCCGGCTTCCGCACCAACCGCCATCAGGTCAGCTATCTGAAGGCCGACGCCATCGAAGCGGCGGCGGAGACCAACGCCGACACCTGCTACGGCTGCCACGGCGGGCGGTCCTGGTACCGGATCTCGTTCCCCTATCCGCGTCACCCGTGGCCCGATATGCCCGAAGAGACGCCGGAATGGGCAAAGAGCCGGCCCACCGCCTCCGATCCGCGCTACGCCATCCCGAAACAGTGAGTGCCACCATGAGCCACGACGACCGCACCTCGATCCTCGGGTCCGCGCTCAACGTCTCCCGGCGCGGCTTCATGCAGGGCGCCGCGGCGGCCGGTGCAGCGGCCGGTGCCTTCACCGCGCTGGAGCCGAAGAAAGCCGAAGCCTTCGCCTATGAACCCTATCCCCGCGACGACGAACTGGTCACCGTGCCGACCAGCTGCGCCCACAACTGCGGCTCGCGCCACATGCTGGTGGCGCACAAGAAGGGCGACGTGATCGTCCGCCTGTCCACCGACGACGGCCGCTTCCAGGGGCCGGAGGGGAGCTACGGCTACGACACCGAACAGGTGCCGCAGTTGCGCGCCTGCCTGCGCGGGCGCTCCTACCGCGCGCGCCTCTACTCCGCCGAACGGCTGCTCTACCCCATGATCCGGGTGGGCGAACGCGGCGAGGGCAAGTTCAAGCGTGCGTCGTGGGACGCAGCACTCGACTACGTTGCCCAGAAGATGCAGGACATCAAGCAGAAGCACGGGCCGCAGGCGCTGCTGGACCAGTCCTACGCCGGTGCCTCCTATGGCGTCCTGCACAAGTCGGATCAGATCGAAGGGCTGCTGGGCCGTTTCCTCGGCATGTTCGGCTGCCGCACCTCGTCGTGGTCGGTGCCGTCGTATCAGGCGACCACCTTTTCCAGCCGCATGACCTTCGGCACCATCGAGGATGGGAACGAGGACGACGCCTACGCCCATTCCCGCCTGATCATCATGTGGGGGTGGAACCCGGCCTACACCTTCCACGGCGGCAACACCTTCTATTACATGCGCCTGGCCAAGCAGCGCGGCTGCCGCTTCGTGCTGATCGACCCGCAGTACACCGATGCGGCCAGCGCGTACGATGCGTGGTGGATCCCCATCCGCCCGGCCACCGACGCCGCCATGATGGCCGGCATGGCCCACTACATCTTCACCCACAACCTGCACGATCAGGACTTCATCAACCGCTTCACGCAAGGGGTTGACGCCGGCACCATGCCGGGCTGGGCCGCGGGCAAGGAAAACTTCAAGGACTACATCCTCGGCACCTACGACGGCGTGCCCAAGACGCCGGAATGGGCGGCCAACATCTGCGGCGTGCCGGCGGCCGACATCGTGAAGCTGGCCGACATGTACGCCCGCACCAAGCCGGCGGCGCTGAAGGCGTCGTGGGCACCGGGCCGCAATTCCAACGGCGAGCAGTACAACCGCATGGCCGCGGCGCTGCAGGCCATCACCGGCAACATCGGCAAGCTGGGCGGCTGCGCCGAGGGCGTGGGCAAGGGCTGGCACGCCGAGGGCATCGCCTATCCCTACGACGAATTCTCCAACGTCTGGTACGCCTCGATCAAATCCGACCGCTGGGCGCATCTGGTCCTGAACTATCCCAACCTGAAGCGGGAAGAGATCGGGCTGTGGCCGCGGGGCGACCAGTTGGACGGGGTGATCCCCAACATCCGCGGCATCTTCTGGCAGGGGTCGAACTGGTTCAACCAGCTCACCAACATCAACAAGCAGATCCAGGCCATCAAGAAGCTGGATCTGGTGGTGTGCAACGACAGCACCATCACGCCGTCCGGCCTGTTCGCCGACGTGCTGTTCCCCGTCGCCACCCATTTCGAACGGCACGACGTGGCGCTGCCCTGGTACAAGGGCCACTATTACATCCACCGCCCCAAGGTCATCCAGCCGATGGGCGAGTCCAAGACCGATTTCCAGATCTACACCGAACTGGCCTATCGTCTGGGCTTCGGCGACCGCTACAACCCGCGGGCCTCGCGCGAGTATTTCCACCACGACGACGCGGTGGACGAGGCGTATCTGACCGCGTGGTGGGAAAAGGTGCAGCACCACCAGGGCGCCGACATCAGTTGGGAGGAGTTCAAGAAGCGCGGCACCTACAAATTCAAGCTGCCGCGGCTGCATGTGGCGTTCCAGGACCAGATCGAGAAGGGAATCCCCTTCAACACGCCGTCGGGCAAGATCGAGATCCTGTCCACCACGCTCGCCCAGACGCAGGATTTCACCCACACCGCCTGGGGGTCGCCGATCCCCTACATCCCGAAGTGGACGGAGCCGTTCGAAAGCCTGAACCACACGGACAAGGTGAAGGATTTCCCGTTCCACATGATCACGCCGCACCCGCGGTGGCGCACCCATTCCATCTTCCACAACATCCCCTGGCTGCGCGAAACCTACGAACAGGAAATCACCGTCAACGCCGCCGACGCCGCCAAGCTGGGCATCCAGAACGGCGACGTGCTGGAGGTGTGGAACGACCGCGGCCGGATCGTGCTGCCGGCCTATGTCACCGAACGGGTCATGCCGGGCGTGGTGGTGGTGCACGAAGGCCCGTGGCTGGACCTGGACAAGGACGGCATCGACCGCTCGGGCAACCCCGATTTCCTGACCCTGGACGAACCCAGCCCGGCGGGCGCCTTCGCCTACAACACCATCCTCGTGAACATGCGCAAGACCGACCTCAACCACCGGCCCGGCTGGGACCAGCTCGCCACCTCGCGGGCCCATGTCTTCCGCCGCGGCGTCTGACGGACAGGAGATTGAACGCAGATGACCGACAATCATTCCCTGACCGGGCAGACGGAACCCGAAGCCCTTGCCGGGGCGGACGATGGCGCAAGCACGCGCCCCTCGTACGACAAGGAACGCATCAAGGTGGCGGTGGCGGAAAAGAAACGCGTCACCTACACGCCCGTCCAGCCCGACATGCAGCTGGGGTTCGTCCACAACAACATGGACTGCATCGGCTGCCGGGCGTGCGAGATCGCGTGCAAGGACAAGAACGGCCTGCCGCCCGGCCCGCGGTTCCGCCGGGTGATGTATGTGGAGGGGGGGCACTTCCCCGACGTGTTCGCCTACAAAGTCAACATGTCGTGCAACCACTGCGCGGAGCCGGCGTGCCTGCCCACCTGCCCCACGGGGGCGATCTTCAAGCGGCAGAAGGATGGGATCGTCGATATCGACAGCACGCTGTGCATCGGCTGCCGCCGGTGCGAGGCGGCCTGTCCCTTCGGCGCGCCGCAGTTCGACGTCACCACCAACACGGTAAAGAAGTGCAACATGTGCGTCGATGAGATCGACGCCGGACGCAAGCCCTATTGCGTCATGGGCTGCATGATGCGGGTTCTGGACATCGGCCCCATCGACCAGATCCGCGCCGGCACCTATGAGACCAAGGCCGTCGGCCCCGGCGACCGCACGGTCCGTCAGGTGCGCAACATGGCCAACCCGGAACTGACCAACCCTTCCATCGCCTTCGTGGCCCATCCCAAGGGAAAGGTGGAATAAGTGGACGGAAGCAACACCGGCGGGGAGAACATCCCCGCCCACACCGGACCGGAAGCGTCCCCGGTGGTTTCGGCTTTCGGGCAGGGAGCGGCGGCCGATCTCCATCGGCTGGCCGATTTCCATGACCGCGAGCCGGCTGCCGACTTTCTGGAGGGGCTGCGCGGGCAGCCCCTCCAGGATTTTTTCGCGGTGACGCTGGACCGGGACGACGCGCACCAGGGCTTCGCCCTGATGGAGGAGTTCCTGGGCGCCATGCCCCAGCCGGTGGATCCCGGCACGCTGGACACGCTGGCCGCCGATTTCGCGGCCATCTATCTGAACCACACCTACCGGGCGGCCCCGCTGGAATCGGTGTGGGTGCACGACGAACCGCTGGTGCGGCAAGAGGCCATGTTCGCCGTCCGCCGCTGGTACAGTGCCGCCAACGTGGTTCAGAAACCGGGGGACAACCGCGATTCCGACCATCTGGTGCTGGAGCTGCACTTCCTGGCCCTGCTGCTGGAACGGGCGCGGGACGAGGAGGGACTGCGCCACGCCCTGCGGTTTCTCGACGCACACCCCATGCGGTGGGTGCCGTCGTTCTGTTCGCGGGTGGCGGGGCGGTGCGCCACGGCCTATTATGGCGGCTTGGCATTGCTGACCGGCGCGTATCTGGACCGGCTGCGCGACCTGTTGGGGGCGTTCCTCGACGTGCCACGGCCCTCTTACGCCAAAGAGGCGGCGGCACCCGACACGCGGCCCACCGGCTGCGGCTGATCTCATGTTCCGACGTGCCGTGCTTTGAGGAAGGGAGCCGGATGCATCGGGCCGTGGATTCTGCCGTCGTGGACCGTCTGCCGCGCATCGACGGCGCCCGCTGCGTCCATGTGGCGGCGGCGGTGGCATCGTGCCGGGCCTGCGCCGACGTCTGCCCCAGGGGGGCATGGCAGGTGGACGAGGAAGGCGTCAGCCTGACGCCCGAATCCTGCGACGGCTGCGGCCTGTGCGCCGCCGCCTGCCCGCAGGGGGTGATCGCCCACACCCACACCCCCGCCAAACGGCGGGAAGGGCGGGAACGGGTGGCCTTTGCCGCCTGCGCCAACACCGGCCTGCGCAACGGGCGCGACGGGGTGGACGGCGTGATGCCCTGTCTGGGGGTGCTGACCGTCGCCGATCTGGCGGGGCTGTACCGGGCGGGGGTGCGGCGGTTCTATGCCACGCGCGAGGGGTGCGCCACCTGCCCCACCGGCAGCAACACCCCGGCCCGGCTGGAAAAGACCATGGCCGACCTGAACCACCTGCTGACCCGGCGGGGGCTGGAACCGATGCGGCTGGTCAACCGGTCCCGTGCGCCGTGGCAGGCGCTGCTGACCTTCGACACCGAACCCGACGGCGGGCCGGCGCTGGGCCGGCGGGCGCTGTTCCGCATGACCGCCCGGCGGGTGAGCGAGGTGGTGGACACCGCCGGCGCCGCCCTGCAGCCGGCGGCCCCCCATCCCCAGCCGCCGGGCCGCACCCTTCCCCCGCCGGCCCCCGGCGTGGCGGCGGCGGGGATTCCGTGGCCGTGGGTGCCGGTCATCGACGCCGCCGCGTGCGACGGCTGTGCGGCGTGCGCCCGCATCTGCCCCACCGGGGCCATCCGGGTGGACGAGGCCGCCTCCGCCTTCCGCCTGTCCGCCCCCGACTGCACCGGCTGCCGCCTGTGCGCCGACGTGTGCCACACCAACGCCGTCCTGCTGGAACGGCTGGCGCCGCAGCGGCAGGATGCGGTGCCGCTGGCCCGTGCGCGCTGCACGGCCTGCGGCGTCACCGAATGGCGGGTTCCCCCCGCCGGCGGCGCACCGGACAAGACGGCCCCGGACACCCCCGCCGATGACGGGCTGTGCCGGGTGTGCCGCACCACCCGGCGCACCCGTACCCTGTTTCAGGTTCTGGAGTGACGCCGGGGTATTACCCGGTGCTGACCGCCCACACGGGCAACGGGCTGACGCCGGCCTGCACCGTGTCCTTGTCGTAGGCGACGCCATCCACCTCGTAACCGCTGCCGATCTGCTGGACCATGCAATAGCCGGGGTTCGACAGGGCCGGCACGCTGCTGCCCGATTTCCAGAAATACTGAAAATCCAACGCTTCGATCTGGCTGCTGGTCACCCCGCAGTTGGCGCCCACATAGATGCCGGGCCGATAGCCGCCGCCGCTGACGGCGGCGGACCACGCATTGCAATAAGACTCGATGACGGTGGCGGTGGCGGCGGAGGACACCCCTTCCAGATCCAGCCATACCGACGTGCCGGCGGGCAGCCCGGCCGCCTTGGCGTTGGTGACGGCGGCGTTGCCGTACTGGGTGCCCAGGGACTGGCTGGGGGTCCAGCCGCTGGCCTGGACATGCTGCACCGCCATCAGCGCCAGGCCGGCGGCCAGGATCGCAGCGGTTTCCGGCGCGCTCAGATCACCGGCGGATTCCGGCGTGTTGCGGGACAGGTAACGGATGGCGAAGGTGAAGCCGGCGGACCGGAAAGCCGTGGCCGTCTGCGTGGTCAGCACCGTGTTGCAATCGAACCCGACGGCCCCCGGCGTGGCGGTCCGGATCGTGGCGCTGGTCTGTGATGTCATGATCGCTTGTCCCCAACAATCACAATAAAAGAAAAATCATATCAGGAATTCATCTAAATAAGGCAATCACCGCACGGCAACAGGCAAAGAAAGAACACATACGCGCGCAATTGTATGCGGGGCCAATTGCATGCGGGGCGGGCGGCACGCGCCACCCGCCCCGCAGAGCGGCTCCCTGGCTCTTCCCGTCAGAGGGCGGAGACCGCCGCCGCCTCCAGCCGGCGGGCGACACCCGCGCCATAGGCCGGGTCGGCGGCGGCGAAGTGGCGCAATTGCCGCTCCTGGATCGCCGCCGGGGCCTTGCTCAGCGAGCCGGCGATGGCGTCCATCAGCCGGGCCTGGGCCTCCGCCCCGATCAGACGGAACAGGGCGCCGGCCTGGGCATAGTCGTCGTTGCCCGCGCGGTGGTCGTAATGGGCGGCGTCGCCGCTGATGCGCAAGGGCGGCTCGCCCGCCGCCGCGCCGGCCTGGACCGGGCCGCCGGCGCTGTTGGGCTCATAGTTGGGCGCCCCGCCGCCGTTGCCGTCGAACCGCATGGCCCCGTCGCGCTGGTAATTGTGAACGGGGCAGCCATGGGGCCGGTTGACCGGCAGCAGCCCATAGTTGCCGCCCAGACGGTAGCGGTGGGCGTCGGCATAGGCGAACAGCCGCCCCTGGAGCATCCTGTCGGGGCTGAAGGAGACGCCGGGCACCACGCTGGCCGGGCTGAAGGCCGCCTGCTCCACCTCGGCGAAGTAATTCTCCGGGTTGCGGTTCAGCGTCATCTCGCCGATGTCGATCAGCGGGTAATCCGCGTGCGGCCACACCTTGGTCAGGTCGAAGGGATTGATGCGGTAGGTTTCGGCCTCCGCCTCCGGCATGATCTGGACCGCCACCCGCCACGACGGGGCGTTGCCGTCGGCGATGCTGGCGAACAGGTCGCGGGTGGCGTGGTCGGGGTCGATTCCGGCCATGCGCACCGCCTGCTCGGCGGTGAAGTTCTCGATCCCCTGGCGGGTCTTGAAATGATACTTGACCCAGAACCGTTCCCCCGCCGCGTTGATCCACGAGAAGGTGTGGCTGGAGAACCCGTCCATGTGGCGGTAGCTGCGCGGCGTGCCACGGTCGCTGAACAGGATGGTCAGCTGGTGCATGGTTTCCGGCGACAGCGAGAAGAAATCCCACATGGCGGTGGGATCCTTCAGGTTGGTGGCCGGGTTGCGCTTTTGCGTGTGGATGAAGTCGGGGAACTTCAGCGGATCGCGCAGGAAGAACACCGGGGTGTTGTTGCCGACCAGATCGTAATTGCCCTCTTCGGTGTAGAACTTGACCGCGAAGCCGCGGGGGTCGCGCTCGGCATCCGCCGATCCCTTTTCGCCGCCGACGGTGGAGAAGCGGACGAACACCTCCGTCTCCTTGCCCACGGCGGACAGGAAGGCGGCCTTGGTATAGGCGCTCACGTCGCGGGTGACGCGGAAGACACCGTAAGCACCGGCTCCCTTGGCATGGACCACACGCTCGGGAATACGCTCGCGGTTGAAATGAGCCAGCTTCTCGATCAGGTGAAAATCCTGCAACAGCACCGGACCACGCGGTCCAGCGGTCAGCGAATTCTGGTTGTCAACAACCGGAGTGCCGAAGGTAGTGGTCAGGGTGGTCATGGCGTCCTCTCGTTTTCATCGGGGGTTGGCCGATGATTGCCTGTGTCCTGGCCGTGCGTCCAATCGTTACTTCCGACCGCAGCAATAGGTTTTCCCTACCGCAGCCCCCCTTCGCATCCGCGGCAACGTGGCGTTTGACCCGCCCCCCGGTGTGGATTAGCATAAGCCCCATAAATGAGACTCACTTGCATTAGCGTACCCCCCACCGGGAGGACTCCATGACCGGATCGGGCACCCCTCTCGCGTCGGCGCTGCCGGGGCGGATGCGCCTGCGCCATCCGCTGCTGCGCCGGCCCGGCCTCAACCGGGATCTGGCGGAACGGCTGACCGCACTCGACGGCCTGCGGGTGGCGGAAAGCAGCACCGCCGCCGGCAGCCTTCTGGTTCTCTATGACCCCACCCGCGTGGACCGCGCGGCGGCGGAGGCCCACGCCACCGCCAGCGCCGCCGCCGTGCTGGGGCTGGACATGCTGGGGCTGGACACGGCGCCCGCCGCCCCCTCCCCCGCACCGGCCCCCGCCCCCCAAACGGGCGGCCAGGGCGGGCAGAGCCTGACCCGCCGTGTGAACCGCGCCGCCAAGATCGGCATGATGGGCAGCATGGCCGCCACCCTCGCCGCCCTGGGCGTGGGCAAACGGGTCCATGCCGGGGCCGGGGCGGCGTTCGTCGCCCTGATGCTGGTTCACATGGTCATTCAGCGCAAACGCCTGTTCCAGTGACCGCCCCATCCCCCGACCGCCTGCGCCGAGCCGACCCGATGCCGTCTTCCCCCCTCCTTCGCCTGACCGCCCTGCTGCGCATCGCCCATCACATTCCCGGACGCATCCGCTTGAAGCTGGAGGCATCCGCCGGGGGGCATCTGGCCGCCGCCGCCGCGGACATCGCGGCGTTGAACCGGGCGCTGACGGCGGCTCCGGCCATCCGGTCGGTGTCGGTCAATCCCCTGGCCCTGTCCTGCACCATCGAATACGACCCGGCGGCGATCCCGCCGTCGGCCTGGACCGACCTGTTGGCCGGCACGGCCTCCCCCGGCGCCGCGGCGCTGCTGCGTCTTGCCGCCGTCCCTGCGGAATAAGGAGAAGAATGATGTATCCGTTGCTGGTCTTCGCCACGGGTCTGCTGGCCGGTGCCGCCGGCGTGCGCCTGCTCAAGGGTGTCAAGGGGCCGCTGAAGGCCACGGGGCAGCAGGCCACCGGCGCCGTGCGCGGGGCCGCCGTGTCCGGCCTGTCGGCCATCGAGCGCACCTCCGCCTGCCTGCGCACCAAGCTGGAGCCGGAGGCGGCGGCCGCCGCCGCACCGGAGACCACCGAACCCGATACGTCCGTAACGGATACCACCGTAACGGATACGCCGGTAACGGACACCGCCGAGCCGGCACCGCGGCCCGAAGGGACCGCACCATGAAGAAGGGCCGGCGGGTCAAGGCCCTCGCCCTGCCGGAGATGTCGGCCACCTTCACCCGCGGCATGGTGGCGGCGGCGCTGCTGACCGCGGTGCAGGAACGCTGGGCCGGCGGCGCACCGCCGCCGGGGCGCAAGATCCTGCGCTACGCGCTTCAGGGCGGGGCCGCCCTGGCCGCCGGAACCGCCGCCGCCGACGCAGTGCGTAGCCGCAACGCGGCGGGGGCGGTGCTGGCGGTGGCCGCCGGGGTGGCCGGGGTCGTGGCGCTCGAACATCTGTTGAATCCGGCGGACACCCCCGCCAACCAGGAGGACACCCGTGGCTAAGAAGAACAAAGCGTCGAAGAAGGCGAAGAAACAGCGCCAGTACGCCGACATGATCGCCGCCGGCTGGACGCCGCCGGCCCCGCGGAACCAGGGGATGCTGGGCGGGCTGTCCAACCTGCTGCCGGGCCGCCCGTCGGAACAGTTCCTGGTGGGCGCCCTGGTCGGGGCGGCGGCGGCCTATGTGCTGTCCGACGCGGAGCTGCGCGGCAAGATCATCAAGTCGGGGCTGAAGCTCTACGGCTCGCTGGCCGGCGGGCTGGCCGAGATGAAGGAACAGGCCGCCGACCTTCAGGCGGAGCTGGAGGCGGAACAGGCCGGCGCCCTATGACCGCCCCCGCCCCCTGGCCCATCCCCCCGGATCTGCCGTGGTTCACCGCGCTGGAGCCGGTGCATCATGTGCCGGGCCGGGTGCGGCTGCGCTACCGCTGCCGTCCCGGCAGCCCGTCGGGCGCCGACGCGCTGGCCCGCGCGGTGGAACGGGTGGAGGGGGTGGAATCGGTGCGGGTGTCGCCCGCCGCCCGCTCGCTGGCCGTGCGCTACGACCGCGGGCGCACCAGCGCCGCCGCGCTGTGCGGCACCCTGGCCGCCCTGCCCGTCCCGGCGGACACGCCCGCCCCCGCGCCCGAAACGCGCGCGGCGGCGGGGGACGCCGGACGGCAGGTTCTGGTACGGCTGGCGACCCTGGCGGGCAGTTTCCTGCTGCCCATGCCGCTGCGCCTGCCGCTGGCCCTGGCCGGCGCGCTGCCGCTGCTGAAGGAGGCCACGGGGATCTATGCGCGGGAGGGCGTCACCTCCCACGTGCTGGAGGCGATGGCGGTGTCGATCTCGCTGGCGCGCCGCGACTTCACCGCCGCCAACACCACCACCTTCATGCTGGCGCTGGGCGAGTATATGGAGGAATCCATCGCCCGGCGCTCCGACAGCCTGCTGAAACACCTGCTGCGCCCGTCCAGCGACGAGATCTGGGTCTTGCGCGGCGGGGTGGAGATCCTGGTGCCCGCCGGCACCGTGGCGGTGGGGGATTCGGTGGTGGTCGGGGCCGGTGCGGTCATCCCGGTGGACGGCACGGTGATGAGCGGCACCGCCACCGTCAACCAGGCGGCCATGACCGGCGAAAGCGTGCCGGTGGCCAAGGGCCGCGGCGACGGCGTGCTTTCGGGCACGCTGATGGAGGAAGGGCGGCTGGTCATCTACGCCGAACAGGTGGGCACCCACACCGCCGCCGCCCGCATCGCCGATTACGTGGAACAGTCCCTGACCGCCAAGAGCACCGCGCAGTTGGAGGCGTCGCGCCTGGCCGACCAGCTCGTGCCCACGGTGCTGCGGCTGGCCGCCACCTCCGCCGTGCTGAGCGGCACGTGGCAGAACGCGGCGTCGGTGCTGCAGGCCGATTATTCCTGCGCGCTGAAGCTGGCGACGCCGGTCGCCTTCAAATCGGCCATGTACGGCGCGGGGCAGTCGGGGATTCTGGTGAAGGGTGCGGGGGCGCTGGAACGGCTGGCCCAGGCCGACACCTTCGTGTTCGACAAGACCGGCACCCTGACCACGGGGATGCTGCAGGTCACCGATTCCATCACCTTCGACGCCGCCTACACCCCCAACGACCTGATCTGTCTGGCGGCGTCGGTGGAGGAGCATTACTTCCACCCCCTGGCGATGGCGGTGGTGGCGGCGGCGCGCGAGATCGAGAACCGCCATTTCGATCACCAGGAGGTGCAGTTCATCGTCGCCCACGGGGTCGCCAGCATCATCGACGGCAAGCGCATCGTCGTCGGCTCCCGCCATTTCGTGCAGGAGGACGAGGGCATCGACGTCGCCCCCCACGAGGATGCCATCAACCGGCTGTACCAGGAGGGCAAGACCCTGCTGTTCATCGGCTTCGGCGGCAAGCTGGTGGGGGTTCTGGCGCTGAAGGACAGCACGCGCGCCACCAGTGCCGCCACCATCGCCCGGCTGCGGCAGGCGGGGGTGACGCGCATCCTGCTGCTGACCGGCGACCACCGCGACCGTGCGGCCGAGCTGGCGAATGAGCTGGGCCTGGACGATTTCCACGCCGAGCTTCTGCCCGCCGACAAGGCCCGCATCGTGGAGGATCTCAGCCGCGATGGCGCCCGCATCGCCTTCGTCGGCGACGGCATCAACGATGCCCCGGCCCTGGCCGGCGCCCATGTGGGCATCGCCATGCAGAAGGGGGCGGACATCGCCCGCCTGACCGCCGACGTGGCCCTGCTGGAAGACCGCATCGAACGGGTGGCCGACGCCAAGGAAACGGCCAACGCCACCATGGCCCTGATCGCGTCCAACTACCGCCTGACGGTGGGGCTGAACACGGCGATCCTGGGGGCGGCGGCCATGGGCCTGCTGTCGCCGGTGGGAACGGCGGTGCTGCACAACGGCACCACCATCGGCATCCTGCTCAACGCGCTGCGGCGGGGATAGGAACGCCATCGCCCGTAACGTAACGATTCGGGCCGGTGCGGTGGGGAACGCTCATGAAAAACGCCCGGGATGATGCGGACGGGCAAAGGCACGGGACCGGCGGCCAGCCCCGCCGGTCCCGTCCCCAAAACACGGCATCTGACAATCAGGCGGCCAGTCCGGGCTTCTTGCCCAGATAGCGGGTGGTGCTGCGGCGGCCATCGACGCCGGTCACGGGGGCACCGGCCACGGTGGTGCGGCGCACGACCCGCGGCAGGTCGTCGTAATCGTCCACGGCGCGGTGAATGGTGGCGCGGTTGTCCCAGATGGCGACGTCGCCCAGCGACCAATGCCAGCGCACGGTGTTTTCCGGGCGGGTGGCGTGGTCGGTGAAGATGTCGATCAGGCGGCGGGAATCCGACGAGCCGAAGCCGATCAGCCGCTGAAGGAAATGGCCGACGATCAGCGTGCGCTCACCGGTCACCGGGTGCACGGCCACCAGCGGGTGTTCGGTCTCGTAAAGGGCGGCGGTGAACACCTCGTTGTAGCGCTTCAGCCCGTCCTGGCGCAGCTTGCGGTCGCCCACGTAATCATACTGGTTGGAATGGAGCGCCCACACCTTGTCGGCCAGATCGCGCAGCGCCTCGGGCAGTTCCGCATAGGCCGCGGTGGTGTTGCCCCACAGGGTGTCGCCGCCGCGTTCGGGCAGCTGGTGCGGGCGCAGGATGGTGATGCTGGGATAGGCGTCGAGGAAGGTGATGTCGGCGTGCCACGAGCTGGCGCGGTCGCCGCGCGACCCGTCCACATCCAGGATCGCCTCGGTCCCGCCCAGGGACGGCACGGTGGGATGACCGACCAGCGGACCCCACAGGCGCCCGAACGCTTCCTGCTTTTCGTCGGTGATGGCGTCCTGGCCGCGCACGAACACGACCTTGTACTGATAGACGGCATCCTGGATGGCCTTGAAGGTGGCCGGGTGCAGGTCGCCCGACAGGGTGACGCCGCGGATTTCGGCGCCGATGTTGCCGTTGATCGGTCGGATGTCCAGAAGGGTGGGGGCGGTGCCGGTGGTCGTGCTCATCAGCCGTTTTCCCTTTGCGGTGGGTTGGTGTGTGTCGGATCGCGGCGGCGTATCCGGGCGCCGGCCACGGCCCCTGTCGGCACAGGGCCGCGGCACAGGGGAGGACCGGGAGTGGCAGCCATATTTCACTGATGAATTTCGTTCTTTCCCGTGGATGCGCGCCACATTCCCCCATGTTAACGGGTTAATTGAATATATGTCTACTAGATTTATAATGTATAATCCCGGCGGTTTTGCCCAGCCCAGGAAACAGGTCCACCGTTCCCACCAAACACCGACTCAGAAATTGCGAATCATTCCTATTCGAATTAAAGTCGCGGTGTCACACGCCGGCCCGTGGCACGGCCTCGCCACTTTTTTTCGTGGGGGAATGGGGCAGACCATGCCCGATGGGTATTGCGCGAACGCTTTCTTGCCGGGTCCGGCGGCGCATGGCTGATACCGTCAAGCCGGCGCTCGACGCCGTTTTCATGGGGCACCGGGGGGCGCTGGTGCGGCTGCTGGCCCGCATGGTCGGCAGCGCCGCCACCGCCGAGGATCTGGCGCAGGAAGCCTATCTCAAGGTCCGGGCGGCGGCCGAGGGCCGCCCGGTGGAGCATTTGGCCCCCTTCCTGTTTCAGACGGCCCGCAATCTGGCCGTCGATCATCTGCGCCAGGAACGCCGGCACGCGGTGGTGATGGTGCCCAATGTGACAACGGAGGGTCTGGAGGAGATCGCCGCCCCCACTCCCAGCCCGGAAACCGAGGCCGGTGACCGCCAGCGTCTGGCCCGCATGGAAGCGGCCCTGGCCGGCCTGGGCGAACGGCAGCGCCGGATCCTGCTGCTGAACCGGATGGAGGGGCTGTCCCATGGCGAGATCGCCGAACGGCTGGGCGTGTCGGTCAGCACCGTGCAGAAGGATCTGAAAACAGCGCTCCTGGCCTGTCTGGAGGTTTTTGCCCGGCTGGACCGGGAAGGGTTACGGGTTTCGCCCCGCCCGGACGTCTCATGAGGGTGAAGACCGTGATGCCCCCACCGCCCCCACCGCCCATGCCCCCCGCCGGTGCCCCATCCTCCTCCGATCCCGATCTGCCGCTGGACCAGGCGCTCGACTGGTTCATCCGGCTGCAGGGCGACGGCGCGGGGGACGAGGACCGCCGGGCCTGCGCCGCGTGGTGCGCCGCCGATCCCCGCAACGCCCACGCCTGGGCGCTGACACGGGCCATGTGGGACTCCTCCCTTCTGACCGGGGCGCTGGCGGCAGCCGCAACCCCTGCGGCCGCCCCCGCCCGGCCCACCGCCACGGCGCTCCCCGGACCGTCCTCCATGGGCCGGCCCATGCTCTGGCCCATGCGGCGCCGGGTGCAGGCATGGGCCGCCGCCGTGCTGCTGGCGGTCGGGCTGGGCTGGGCCGCCGACCTGCCGGTGCGCCTGCAGGCCGACCACCGCACCGCCACCGGGGTGCAGGAACAGGTGATGCTGGCCGACGGAACACGGGTGCTGCTGGACACCGGCTCGGCCATCGCCACGGATCTCGCCGGAACCGAACGGCGGACCCGGCTGCTGCGCGGTGCCGCTTATTTCGAGGTGACGCCGGACACCGCCCGCCCCTTCCGCGTGGAGGCCGGCCCCGCCGCCGTGACCGTGGTCGGCACCGCCTTCGGCGTGCGGTACCTGGACGGGCGGGTGACGGTCACGGTGCGCCACGGCACCGTCGATGTCGCCCCGCTGGGCGGCCCCCCCGTCCGCCTGCGGGCGGGGGAGGAGGTGGCGGTCACGCCCTCGGGCATCGGGGCCGGCCACCCCGCCGATCTCGCCACGGCCTTGGGCTGGGCCGACGGGCGGCTGGTGTTCGAGGACCGCCCCCTGGGGGCCGTGGTGGCGGAGCTGGGCCGCTATCATCCCGGGCTGATCATGGTGCCGGAGTCCCTGACCACCCGGCGGATCACCGGCAATTACCGGCTGGACGATCCAGCCCGGACGGCGGCGGCCCTGGCGGGGCTGGTCCAGGCCGACCTCGTGCGGGTGTCGGACGCCCTGCTGATCCTGCGCCCCCGCCCCTGAAAAAATTTTTCCGCTTTTCCCCACCCGGAAACGTCAGGTCGGCATAGCGCTGGGAATGCGTCTCACTTGCAGTGTTGCGCGTATCCCGGCCAGCCGAAACATCCTTGAGTGCGGGGACGAGCGACGATGGGTTTGGGGGTTTTGACAACGGGCGTACGCGGGCGCCGGGGTGCGGCCCTGCTGCGGGGCATGCTGCTGTCGTCGGCCATGGCCGGTGCGGTGATGACCGGTGCGGTGACCGCCGGGCCGTCGCCGGCCCATGGGCAGGTGGCGCCGGCGGTGGGCCAGCGGTTCGACATTCCGGCCCAGGGTCTGGTGACGGCCATCAACGCCTTCAGCACGGCCAGCGGGTGGGAGGTGGGCTTCCCCGCCGAGGTGGCGCGCGGTCTGTCGTCGCCCGGCGTGTCGGGCACCATGGCGCCGGAAGACGCGCTGCGCCGGCTGCTGGCGGGCACCGGCGTGTCGTTCCAGATGACTGCGCCGGGCCGCGTGGTGCTGTCGCGGCCCCAGACCGGCGGAATGGTGCTGGACCCGGTGACGGTGGAGGGCAGCCGCGAACGGGCCACCGGCCCGGTCCAGGGCTATGCCGCCCGCCAGAGCGCCACCGCCACCAAGACCGACACGCCGATCCTGGAAACGCCGCAGTCGATCACCGTGGTCACCCGCGACCAGATGGACGCCCAGGCGGCGCAGAATCTGGCCGAGGTGCTGAACTACACCTCCGGCGTCACCACCGGGCGCAACGGGGAATCCTCCTCCTTCGGCGGAGACGGCATCTCGGTGCGCGGTTTCGGCGGCGACGGCACCACCGGCGTGTCGTTCAACGAGTATCTCGACGGGCTGCGGCTGAAGGGCAGCGGGTATCTGAGTTCCGGCATCGACCCCTATCTGTTCGAACGGGTGGAGGTGCTGAAGGGTCCGGCGTCGGTGCTGTTCGGCCAGACCAGCCCCGGCGGGCTGGTCAACATGGTGACCAAGCAGCCCGCCCCCGACGCCCGGCACGAGGTGATGCTCCAGACCGGCAGCCATGGGCGCAAGCAGGGGGCGGTGGACGTGGGCGGCGACGTGACCGCCGACGGGCGCCTGTCGTACCGCTTCGCCGGGATGATGCAGGACACCGAGACCCAGACCGATTTCACCGAACGCCGCCGGGTGGCCGCCGCTCCGACACTGACGTGGAAGCCCGCCGACGGCACCAGCCTGACCCTGATCGGGCTGTACCAGCGCGACGATTTCGACGGCTCGCCGCTGAACTTCCTGCCGGCGCAGGGCACGCTGCTGTACAACCCCAACGGCACGCTGCCCACCAGCTTTTCCATGAGCGATCCCAACTTCAACGAATGGGACCGCAAGACCCAGAGCATCGGCTACCGCTTCGAACACCGTTTCGACGATCATTGGGCGGTGCGGCAGAACGCGCGGTATCTGCACAACGACCTGAGCTACAAGGGGTTGTACGCCGGCGGTCTGCTGGCCGACCTGCGCACCATGCGGCGCAACGCCTTTTCCCTGCGCGAACGGGCCGACGACCTGACCATCGACAATCAGGTCCAGGCTGATTTCAACACCGGCCCGCTGCACCACACGGTGCTGGCCGGCGTGGATCACCAGCGGCTGAAGAGCGACACGGTGCGCGGGCTGGCGGCGGCCCCCAGCCTGGACCTGTTCAACCCGGTCTACGGCCTGTCCATCGCCGATCCGCCGATCTACCAGAGCATCGCCACCCGCGTCACCCAAACCGGCGTGTACGGCCAGGACCAGATCACCTGGGGCGGGCTGACCGTGCTGCTGGGCGGGCGCAAGGATTGGGCGGAAACCCAGCAGCGCAACCGCCGCACCCAGGCCAGCGGGTCGCAGAAGGACGACGCCTTCACCGGGCGGGCCGGCGTGCTCTACCTGTTCGGCAACGGTCTGGCGCCCTATGCCAGCTATTCGGAATCGTTCGAGCCGGCGGTGGGCAGCGATTACGGCGGCAACGCCTTCGAACCCACCACCGGCCAGCAGGTCGAGGCGGGGATCAAGTACCAGCCGCCGGGCGGCGGCAGCCTGTTCACCCTGTCGGCCTTCCACCTGACGCAGCAGAACGTCACCACCGCGGACCCGCAGCACACCGGCTTCAACGTCCAGACCGGCGAGATCCGCTCCCGCGGGATCGAGGCGGAGGCGCGCGTCAGCCTGGGCGCCGGGCTGAACGCCGTGGCGAGCTACACGTGGCTGGATGCGGAGGTGATCGCCAGCAACGACGTCAGCCGGGGCAAGCGCCCGGTGGCCGTGCCGGAACATTCGGCCTCCGCCTGGGCCGATTACACGGTGCAGAGCGGGCCGCTGGCCGGGCTGGGCGGCGGGGCCGGCGTGCGCTATGTGGGGTCCACCTACGGCGATCCGGCCAACAGCTTCTCGGTGCCGTCGCACACGCTGGTGGACGCGGCGATCCGCTACGACCTGTCGTCTCTCACCCCCCATCTGAAGGGCGTGCAGGCGGCGGTCAACGCCACCAACCTCTTCGACAAGGAGTATGTCTCGGCCTGCACGCGGGCGACGAACTGCTATTACGGCCTGGGCCGCAGCGTCATCGCCTCGCTGAAGTATTCCTGGTGAAACGGGGAACCGGCATCGCGCTGCGGGCCGTGACCGCCACCGTCGGCGGCTACGCCCTGGCGGCGGGAACGGCGGCGGCGCTGTCCCTGGCGCTGCCCGCCGTCCAGGACCGGGCGGAGGCGGTGCTGACCGCCACCATGGCCGCCCTGGTGCCCTGCGTCCTGGCGGTGATCGGGGCGTTCGCCGCGGCCAGCGCCGTGCGCGCCGCCGCCTGGGTCGCCGGGCTGGCGGCGGCGACGTGGGGGCTGGCCGGCGCCCTCGGCACCCTGACGGGGGGTGGGCCATGAACGGCAGCTTCCGCCTGTCCATGACGTGGCTGCACAATTGGGGCGGGCTGATCACCGGCTGGCTGCTGTTCTGCGTGTTCCTGACCGGCACCACCGCCTATGCCCGCCACGAGATCACCCGCTGGATGCAGCCCGAACGGGTTCAGGCCACCGGCAGCCCCAACGCCGCCGCGGCCGCCGCCGCCACCCTGTCGCGGGAAGCGGCGCAGGCCCGCCGCTGGCTGATCCTGCTGCCCGACGGGCGGGAGACGGCCACACAGGTCTATGTCTACAACCCGCCCGGCGTGCAGCCCGGCTTCCGCCGGATGGCGCTGGAGCCGGCGGACGGGCGCCCGGTGCAGGCGCGGGCGACCTTCGGCGGCGATTTCCTCTATTACTTCCACTTCGACCTGCGGCTGCCGGGGGTGGCGGGGCGCTATCTGGTGGGGGCCGCCGCGGTGGTGCTGCTGGTGGCGCTCATCACCGGCTTCGTCATCCACCGGCGGGTGTTCTGGGATTTCTTCACCCCGTCCCCCACCCGGTCGCGCCCGCGGGCGTGGATGGACATGCACAACGGGCTGGGCATCATCGCCCTGCCCTATCACGCGCTCATCACCCTGACCGGGCTGGTGCCGCTGATGCTGCTGTACCTGCCGTGGGGGCTTCAGGCGGCGTACGGCGGCCGGCAGGCCGATTTCGCCGCGGCGGTCTATGGCGAGCCGCCGGCCCGGACGGCGGCGGGCCGGCCCGCCCCCCTCGTCCCCCTCCAGCCGCTTCTGGATGAGACCGCCCGGCGCTGGGGCGGCGGGCAGGCGGGGCGCATCGTCATCGACAACCCCGGCGATGCCGCCGCCACCATCCTGATCAAGCGCACCGACGCCGACCGGGTGGTCATCACGCCGGAAGCCGTGCTGTTCGACGGCACCGACGGCACGGTGCTGCGGGTCTGGAACGGCGACGGCGCCGCCGCCGCCACGCGGGCCGGCGCCTATGGCCTGCACATGATGCGTTTCGCCGACGCGCCGCTGCGGCTGGCGATGATCCTGTGCGGGCTGGCGGGCACGGCGATGATCGGCACCGGGCAGGTCTATTGGGTGCTCAAGCGGCGCAAGCGCGAGGAGGCGTCCCGCGGGCTGCGTCTGGCCGACGGCGCCAATCTGGCGGTGATGGTGGGGCTGCCGATCGCCATCGCCGCCTATCTCTGGGCCAACCGTCTGCTGCCCGCCGGGCTGGCCGGGCGGGAGATGCTGGAGGTCGGCGCCTTCTTCGCCGCGTGGCTGCTGGCAGCGCTGCACCCGGCCCTGCGCGGCGTCCGCCGGGCCTGGGGCGAGCAGTTGGCGGCGGCGGCGTTCCTGTGGACCGCCCTGCCGCTGGTCAACGCCCTGACCAGCCACGCCCATCTGGGGGTGACGCTGGCCGCCGGACTGTGGGGGGTGGCCGGCATCGACCTGACGGCCCTGGCCGCGGGCGGCCTGTTCGCATGGCTTGGCCGGCGGCCAGCCGTCACGGCCCCCCCGGAGACGGCACCGGCCCCCGGCCGGGCGGCCTGACGGAGCGGGAACGCCCAGATGGGCATCGCCAGCCACGCATGCCGCAGGAACCACGGGCGCGTGCGGGATTTCCCCGCGCTTCAAAAAATGGGCCGCCCCCAAAAAGGGAGCGGCCCGTCCAGGCACGGCGAAAACGTGACGGCGCTTACTTTCCGCGGGCCTTCAGCGCCCGGTCCATGCGCGGATAGACGCGGCGGGCGTTGCCCTCGTACACCTTGTAACGCTCCTCCTCCGACAGGTTGAGGGTCGCTTCGATGTAGCGCTTGGTGTCGTCGTAGTAATAGCCGGTCTCCGGGTCGATGCCGCGGACGGCCCCGATCATTTCCGACGCGAACAGGATGTTGTCCAC
The DNA here is from genome assembly GCF_025961205.1 of Azospirillum fermentarium. Taxonomy (NCBI): domain Bacteria; kingdom Pseudomonadati; phylum Pseudomonadota; class Alphaproteobacteria; order Rhodospirillales; family Azospirillaceae; genus Azospirillum; species Azospirillum fermentarium. The sequence continues at coordinate 195,005 of NZ_JAOQNH010000003.1, read as the reverse complement.
CGGAATGACCTTGGTCAGCAGGTCGATGCCCGGCTGGTGGTAGACGCAGGTGTCGAAGAAGATGTTGTTGAGCAGATGCTCGGTCAGCAGCGGCTTCTTCAGCTCCTGCGCCAGACCGCGGAACCGGCCCCAATGATAGGGCACCGCCCCGCCGCCGTGGGGGATGATGAACTTCAGCGTGGGGAAGTCCTTGAACAGATCCGACGTCAGGCACTGCATGAACGCCGTGGTGTCGGCGTTCAGGTAATGGGCACCCGTGGTATGGAAGCAGGCGTTGCACGAGGTGGAGACGTGGATCATCGCCGGCAGTTCGTATTCCACCATCGCTTCATAGATGGGATACCAGTGCCGGTCCGACAGCGGCGGCGCGGTCCAATGGCCGCCCGACGGGTCGGGGTTCAGGTTGATGGCGACGAAGCCATACTCCTTCACGCACTTCTCGATTTCGGGGATGCAGGTCTTGGGGTCCACGCCCGGCGACTGCGGCAGCATGGCCGCGCCGATGAAGTTGTCGGGGAAGAGCTGGGCCACGCGGTGGCACAGCTCGTTGCAGATGGCGGCCCAGGTGGAGCTGGTCTCGAACGTCCCGACATGGTGGGCCATGAAGCTGGCACGCGGCGAGAACACCGTCAGGTCCGACCCGCGTTCGCGCATCTTGGCAAGCTGGTTCAGCTCGATGCTTTCGCGCAGTTCGTCGTCGCTGATGGACAGTTCCGACGGGCTGGGCGCCTGCGACGGGTCCTTCAGCCCGGCGATCTGGCGGTTGCGCCACGCTTCCAGCGCCTTGGGCGCCGTGGTGTAATGGCCGTGGATGTCGATGATCATCGTCAGCTCCCCTTTTCCTTCCCTAATCGTTGATTATGCCGCCGGCTTGGCGCCGGCGGTATCCCGTCGAACGCGCGGCCCGATCCCGTCAATGGGCCTGGGCGGGGCGTGCCTGGGGCATACCACCGTCGGTGTCCAGCGGGGCGGCCATGCGGTTCACCATGATGGCGACGCCGGCGATGCAGGCGGGCACGGCCAGGGCCGAGAAGATCCCGTCGAAGCCCCAGCCGAAGCTGAGCAGCAGGCCGCCGATGGACGATCCCAGAATGCTGCCCATCCGCCCGACACCCAGCATCCAGCTCACGCCCGTGGCGCGGGCCAGGGTGGGATAGCAGCCGGGGGCAAACGCGTTCAGCCCGGTCTGCGCCCCGCTCATGCAGAAGCCGACCAGGGCCACCACCACCGCCAGCCACGCCGAATGGATGCCGCCGGTGCCCAGCAGGATCAGGAACGCCGCCCCCAGCACATAGGACAGCGCGATGGTGCGGTTGGCGCCGAAACGGTCCATGGCCATGCCCACCAGCAGCGCGCCCGCGGTGCCGCCGGTCTGGAACAGGGCGGTGACGTTGGCCGCCTCGTCGATGGACATGCCGGCGTCCTTCATCATGGTCGGCAGCCAGCTCGTGGTCAGATAAATGACCAGCAGCCCCATGAAATAGGTGATCCACAGCGTGAAGGTGCGCAGCGCGAACGCGCGGGTGAACAGCACGGCGATGGGCTGCTTGGCACCCGCCGTTTCCTCGGTCACCGTGAAGCGGGTCACGCGGGACAGGTCGGCCCCGGTGATGCGGGACAACACGGCGCGGATCTTATCCTGCGCGTGGTTGCGCACCACCATGAAGCGGGCGGATTCCGGCAGCAGAAACAGCAGCGCCGGCACCAGCGCCAGCGGAATGGCCGCACCGAAGTACAGCACCGACGCCCAGCCGTGGCGCGGGATCAGATAGGCGGCGACGAAGCCGATCAGCGCCGATCCGACGTTGAAGCCGGTGAACATGGCCGCCAGCAGGAACGATTTCGACCGCGCCGGTACGTATTCCGACAAAAGGGTGGTGGTGTTGGGCATGGCCGCCCCCAGCCCCAGGCCGGTCAGGAAACGCAGGACCGCCATTTCCATGGGGTCGCGGGCGAACGGCGTCGCCAGGGTCAGAAGCCCGAAGCTGAGCACCGAGCCCAGCAGCACCCGCCGCCGCCCGAACCAGTCGGAGGAGGAGCCGGCGACGATGGCGCCCACCGCCAGACCGATGGGGGCCGCCCCCATCACCATGCCGAAGGCCGGGCGGGAAATGCCCCATTCGGCAATGATGGACGGAGCGACGAAACCCATGATCGCCACGTCGATGCCGTCGGCCACGACGATCAGGAAACACAGAGCCGTCAGGATCCACTGCTGCGCAGACATGCGGCGGTCATCGATCAACGCCCTGATTTCAACAGAGCCGGCGCTTTTCATAGTAAGGACGCTCCCACAACTTCGCTCTTTTTTGTCGGGCGGCCGGTTCCTTGCGTGAAGCCCGCCCCGGCAGCCCCTGCCCGCTGCGGTCCTGGCTTCACAACCGTCCGCCATGTGCGGGCGACTATAAGCGCTGCCCCACGGGCCATCCGTTGCCGGTTGGTGAAGATGCGTTCCGATAATGTTATGATGCACCGCAATAAAAACAGTGATCTCCCCGAGACTGCAAACGAATACACTGAATTAATTGGAAAATATTCCCCAAGCCGACCGCCGCATCCACCCTGGATCACGTGATGAATCCAGCGAAAACTGTGATGCACCGGCCAAAAAAGAGGGCCGGAAGCGCAACCGCTCCCGGCCCAGGTCAGGGGAACATCCAAAACTCAGCCAAAAGTTTTATGGTCATCCCCGCATCCCCCGCGCGGCCGATGGGGCTGCTTGCGGCTTTTGTTGCGGAGCAATATCCCTCTTCCCATTTTTCGAACGGTGGGCCGGACGGTAGCGGCGCGCCGGACCCTTGGGAATGCCTGCGACTATAGGCGTCCGGGGGGAGGGGACGGCATTGCCCATTCGTGAAATTGCGTTCTGATTGTGTGATGCCGCCTTCCGCCACCAGGGACGCGCCGCTACAGTGGCGGCCAACAACAGCGCCGGACAAACCACGAATGCCCGCCAAAGGGCACGGGAAGCGGGACGGCGCGGGGAACGGAAACACCCGATGGGCATGGCAGAGAGCACTTTCACCCCTCCTCCCGATCCGGGCATCAACCCCGAACAGGGGCTGGCGCACCTGCGCGCCTTTCTGTCGGTGGCCAGCACCGGCAGCATCGCCAAATCCTCCGACGACATTTTCAAGGCGTCGTCGGCCATCACCCGCTCCATCCGCGAGTTGGAAAAGGCGCTGGGCACCGTGCTGTTCGAGCGCAAGCCGCGCGGCATGCTGATGAACGCCTATGGCGAGGCGGTGATGCGCCGGGCCGTGCGCATCCGCGACCAGGCGGAGCAGACGGCGGACGAGCTGTGCCGGTCCAAGGCGCTGGGCGCCATTTCCCGCAACGTGGTGTTCAACCTGATGTTCAGCGGCAAGAAGCTCCAGCTTCTGGAGCAATTGTCGGAACTGCGGCACCTGTCGGCGGCGGCGGAAAAGCTGGGGGTATCGCAGGCGGGTGCGAGCATGTCGCTGTCGCGCATCGAAAGCGCCATCGGCCAGCCGCTGTTCCACCGCATGATCCAGGGCATGGTGGCGACCGACACCGCCGACAAGCTGGTGGCGGCGGGCAAGCGCATCTTCGCCGAACTGCGCCATATGGAGGCCGACCTGTCGGCCCTGGCCGGCACGCAGCAGGGCACGGTGATCGTGGGCGCACTGCCGCTGGGGCGCACCTACATCCTGCCCATGGCGATTGCCAACGCGCTCAAGAGCTTTCCCAAGATCCGGGTGAAGACGGTGGAGGCGCCGTACGACGTGCTGGTGTCGCGCCTGCGCACCGGCGACATCGACATGATCCTGGGTGCCTTGAGGCCGGAGGCCATGTGCCGCGGCCTGATCACGGAAAAGCTGTTCAGCGACCGCATCGGCATCATGGCCCGCGCCGGCCACCCCCTGGCCGGGCATCCGCAGATCCAACTGGACGAGCTGCTGAACGAGCAATGGATCCTGCCGCGCACCGACGCGCCGGGCCGGCGGCTGATCGACGATTCCTTCGCCGAGCTGGGGCTGGCCCCGCCGGAAGCGTCGGTGGAGACCGGCGATCTGGCCATCGTGCGGCAACTGCTGTGCGGCAGCGACATGCTGACCGCCATCTCGCCGCGGCAGTTGCGGGTGGAGGTCGAAAGCGGGGCCATCGTGGAGTTGCCGGTGCCGCTGGGACAGACCACGCGGCAGATCGGGCTGACCCTGCGCGACGGGGCGCTGCTGCCGCCCATCGCCCATTCCATCCTGGACAGCATCCGGCTCTATGCCCGCGACCTGCCCACCCATTGCAAGACGATCCGCCGGCTGGCCGGCGAGCCTGCGCAAACACCAGAAGGACGATGAGAACGATGACCGACGAACAGGCGTTGAAGATGGTGCTGGCCGCCGTGGAAAAGGCCCGGACCATGGGGCTGCGCATCACCGCGGTGGCGGTGGACGCCGGCGGCCACCCCAAGGCGCTGCTGCGCATGGACGGCGCGCCGTTCCACGGCGCGGTGATTTCCACCGACAAGGCCAGGACCGCCGCCGGGTTCGGTGTTCCCACCGCGGTGTGGAAGACCCGCACCGCCGACCGCCCCCACATTCTGGAAGGGCTGAACGGGCGGGCCGGCTTCATCCCCATCGGCGGCGGCGTGCCGGTGACGGTGGACGGCACGCTGATCGGCGCGCTGGGCGTGTCGGGCGCCCACGAGGACGAGGATTGCGACATCGCCGCCGCGGGCATCGCCGCCCTGGCGGCGTAACGCCTAAGGAGCGCCGCAGGGGCGGGAGTCGTCCTGCAGCGTTTCCCCATGGCGTTTCAGGAAGGCCAGCAGCGCTTCGGTGGTCTGGGCGTAGCTGATGCGCCCCGACTGCTCCTGATCCACGGCGATGAAGGTGTTCACCCCGATCACCCGGCCGCAGGCGTCCACCAGCGGCCCGCCGGAATTGCCCTGAAGGATCGAGGCGGTGTGGACGATGCCGACACCGCCGGTGGCCAGGGGCTGGATCGCCTGCACCGTGCCCTGGGTGATGTTCAGGTCGGGGGCCGCCCGCATGTCCCCGCCCACCAGCCGGCGGAAACCGGCATCGTTCAGCACCGTCAGGCCGGGATAGCCCGCCGCCGTCACCCCCGACAGCTTGGCGAAGCTGGTGGTGACCGGCAGGGTGCCCGACGCCTTGCCCGCCGGCAGCCGCACCAGGGCGAAATCGGTCCCCCCCACCGGCGCGTTCGCCGAGGCCCCCACCACCGTGCCGGGCAGGGCGCGGCCCAGGCTGCGGCTGGCGATGACCACCCGCCCATCGGTGGAATCCTCCACCGCGTGGCGGTTGGTGACCAGCAGGTCCGGCGTGACGAAAAAGCCGGTGGCGATGCTGTCGCCGGCGATCACCAGGGCCGTCCCCGCCTCCAGCCGCTGCACGAGCTGGGCGGCGTTCAGGGCGCTCAGGCCGTTTCCGGCCCCCGCGGCGGGCGGGGGCGGCGGGGATGCCGCCGCCGGTGTGGGGATGGCCGGGGTGGTGGGGATGGCCGGGACGGATGACGCGGGCGCCGATACGGGCGGGGCCGCCGCCGGCCCCGCATCGGCCGCACGCACGGTTCCCGGCGGACAGGGAACCTCCTGCCCCGACTGCCGGGTGACGGCCTCTTCCAGCGAGCGGTTCAGCTCCTCAAGCTGGCGGGCGCGCTGAAGCACGTCGGCGGGCAGGTCCGCCGCCGGGGCGGGCACCGCCTGCCGGACCTCCGCCGGGCGCCGCAACCACAAGTGAGCGGAAAGGGCGGCGACGCCCGCCAAGGTGACCGCCACCGCCGCGATCCAGGGCCCCTTATGAGGAATTCTATCGATTGCAGCGACCGACACCGCCCCAGCCCCCTCACGCCACCTGTCAGGATGGTAAAACAAGACAGGGTTATAGCGCCTTCACACCGCGCGATACAGAGAAAAGGATTTATTCCACGAGATAACAATATTTTATAGGCTTGTTCGCACGCACGGGCGCAGGCTATTCTCCCAAGACTCGTTTATTTATGCCCGTTTGAATTCAAAGTGTTTTCTCGATGCCCGAACTGCGAATCGCCACGACCGGACCCGAAGGTTTCCGCCGCCTTGGCATGCATGGCCAAGCCGTCGTGGAGATGCATCGGCAGATCGCCACCATCCTGAACAACCGCCTGGGCGTTCAGCACGCCCGCTGTTTCGCCCGGCCCCAGATCGACCCGTCCAGCCGGCGCATCGACTGGTACTGTCACGACGACGGCCCGCTCGCCCGGCCCGCCGACCTTCCGGCGGAAGCGCGCGGGCGGGTGGAAACGCTGTCGCGCCAGCTGGCCGCCGAGATCGCCCAGCTTGCGGGCCGGCTGAAGGCCGAGGGTTCGACGGGCGAATTCGTCGGGCGGATGCTGGAACTGGCGCTGGTCACCCCGGCGGGCACCGATTGCCTGCGCGCCACCGGCAGCCAGCCGGTGCTGATCCTGTGGGGCCACGAGGCGGAAGGGGTGGCCGCCGCGGTGGACGCCACCGCCCCGCCCGCCCAGAATAATCCTGCGCAGACCGCCCCGCCCGCCGCCCAGACCGGCGGAACGGGGCGGAGTGCCGGCGGCGCGCCGCCGGCCGCGAACGCGGGCCCGGCGCCGGGCAAGGGCACCGGAAGCCGTGCGGGCGGCAACAATGCGGACGGCGCGCAATCCGTGCCCCCGGCCCGCGCAGAGCAACGCGCCGGCGGCGAATCCGGTTCCGGCCCGGCCTCCGGTTCCGCATCGGACCCGGCCTTCGGTGAAACCGGCGCAAACGCCGCCAACGGGCGCAACGGGGCGTTCCGGCAACCGGACGGCGGCGGTTCCGGTGGCTTCGCCCGCCCCGGCTCGGGCAGCGGGGGCGGCATCTCCGGCCCCGGTGGAACCGCGCCGGCCGGCTGGGGGGGGCGGCTGGCCTGGGGCCTGCCGCTGCTGCTGCTGGGGCTGACCGTCGTCCTGTCCATGAAGGCGTGCGAGCCCCTGCCCCCCGTGGTCGTCCAGGTGCCGGAACCGGCGGCCCCCGCCGCCAACCCGATCCCGGCGCTGGAATCGCGGGAAAAGGAACTCCGCGACCGGCTGGCCCTGCTGGACCGCCAGCAGGCCGACGCGCTCGCCCAGTGCCGCCCGGTGGAGCCGCTGAAAAAGGCGGAAGCCCCGCCGCAGCCGGAAACGCCGCCGCCGGCCCCGCAGCAGGACGCGCGCCTGCCCGATCCGCCGGCACCGCCGGCCACGCCGCCGGAGACCGTGCCCGTCCGGCCCCCTGCCGCCGTTCTCGCGCCCCCCGCCCCCACGGTGGAGGCGCCCGCCGTCACCGAGGCCAAGCCGGTGACGCCGCCGCCGTCGCTGTCGTCGATCATCGGCGCCATCCCGGAAGAGAACAAAACCCTGCCCCCGCCCCCCAGGCCGGCACCGCAGGCCCAGGCCCAGGCGCAGGCGCAGGCCGCCCCCGGCGCCGCCGCACCGGGAAAGACGCCCGCGGCACCGTCCTGCAACGTCACCTATCCGCCAGGCAAGGAGCCGGAGGTGGTGCTGATCGTGGACGGATCGGGCAGCATGAACGAAACCTTCCGCGACTCGACCAAGATCGGCATGGCGCGGCGCTCCATCACCAATCTGGCCAATTCCCTGCCGCCGCCGGTGTCCATCGGGCTGATCGACTTCACCGGCTGCTCCAACGTCGTCCGCCACGATTTCTACGACGCCGGGCGGCGGGGCGAGCTGATCCGCAAGGTGCAGGGGCTGTCCCCCAGCGGCGGCACCCCGCTGGCGCGCAGCATCGAACGCGCCGGCAACGTGGTCAGCAGCGTGGCCCCCGCCACCATCATCGTGGTCAGCGACGGCGAGGACACCTGCTCCGGCGATCCCTGCGCCGCCGCCCGGTCGGTGAAGTCCCACAAGCCCAACGTCATCATCAATGTGATCGACATCTCCAACGGCAGCGGCGGACAGGTTCTCCAGTGCATCGCCGGGGCCACGGGCGGGCGGGTGCTGTCGCCGCAATCGGGGGCCGACATGATCAACAAGATGCAGCAGGCGACCCGCTTGCCCGACGTCAGGAACTGCAAGTGATGGGCGGAACCACCACGGGAAGCGGGCGCAGCGGCCCGCTGCTGGCCACCGGAACGCTCGAGACCTACACGCCCCTGGGGGCGTTCGGGCAGCCGGTCTATCTCGCCCACGTGCAACTGAAAGCCGCGGTGAGGCAGAAGCTGGGGCCGCGCTACGCCGACTTCTTCGCCACCCCCGACCGCGAGCCGGGCAGCGGGCGCATCCGCTGGCTGGCCGACGTGCAGGGCCCGCGCACGCGGTGGAGCGAGCTGCCCCCCGAGCAGCAGCTTCTGCACGCCCTGTCCATCGAGGAACTGCGCAGCGGCTTCGCCCGCTATGCCGACGAGCTGCGCGCCATGCGCACCTCGCAGCAGGCGCAGGCTTTCGTCGCCCTGCTGGACACCGCCCTGCGGGTGCCCGACGACAGCCACCTGTTTCTGGTCGGCGACCAGCCGGTGGTCAGCTTCTGGGGGTTCAGCCACGGCGACGGCGCGGCGTTCGATGCCCTGTCGGTGGCGCCGCGCCAGCCGGTCCCCGCCCCCGGCGGCAGCCCGCCGCCGGTCCCGGCCCCCGCCGCCGCGGTGACCCGCGGGGGATGGCGGTGGTGGTGGTGGCTGCTGCTGGGGCTGCTGATCGTGCTGCTGGCCTTGCTGGCCGCGTACCTGCTGGGGCTGTTCGACCGTTTCCGCCTGCCCGACCTGGGCGGGCGGCTGCCGGCCATCACCGATTCCCGCCCTGCTCCCGAGGCGCCCCCCGCCGACACGCCGGCGCCGCCGGCCCCCATCCCCGATCCGGTCAAGCCCGATCCCGCCCTGCCGCCCGTGCCCGATCCCCTGAAGCCCGCCCTGCCCGATCCGGGACGGGTGGACGTGGTGCCGCCCGTGGTGCCCGGCGGGGTCGTCGTCCCGGACGCCGGGACCGTGGTGGTTCCCGCCGTGCCGGGGGCCGAGGTGCGCCCCGATGCCGTCCTGAAGCCCGTCATCCCCGTCGTTCCCGCCCCCGGCGGGCTGCTGCCGGGCCTCAAGGCCGAGCCCAAGGCCGGGCTGCTGCCCATGCCCAAGGCGGACGGCACGCCGAACGCGCCGGTCCCCGCGACGCCGCCGGGCGAGAAACCGGCGCCGGGCAAGACGGGGCTGGACAACAAGCCGGGCGCCGACGCCAGACCCGCCCCCGACAGGCCCCCCCCCGACAAGCCGGACGCCGGCAAACCCGGTGCCGCCGACGGCAAGGCGCCGCCGGCCCCCCAGCACAAGCCCCTGCTGCCGCCGCTGCCCCCCCTGGGCCAGCCGGTGAAGCCAGGCGCCGAACTGGCGATTCCCCCGGCCGGCGCCGGGGCCGGCGGCCCGTCGGACCCGGCCTTCATGGAAGGGCTGTGGCGCAGCGGCCGGGGGTTGGTGGACACCGTGACCGGCCAGCCGCTGGAGCAGTATTACCGTTTCGACCGCAGCGGCCAGGGCGAGGTGGTGGTCCGCCGTCAGGACGGCACCGAATGCACGGCCCCCGCCCAGGCGGCCATGCGCAACGGCGTCCTGTCCATCGACGAGCAGAACAACGCCCGCTGCCCCGACGGCACGTCCATCGACCGCGCACGCACCGAATGCCGCCGGCTGCCCGACGGGCGGACGGTGTGCACCGGCACCGGCTCGTCCGGTTCCACCTACAGCATCGGCATCCAGAAGGGGAACTGACCGATGGCCCGGCCGTTTTTTTCCGCCCCCGTCCCAGCCGCCTGCCCCGGTGAGGATTGCTCATGCCGCTGAACGAACTCACCGCCTTCCCCAATCTGGTGTCGGTCATCCCCGGCAGCGGGGTCCAGTTCCTCGATTTCGGCTTCGCCCTGCCCAAGGACGCGCCCGTGCCGCGCGACTGGGGGTTCTGGGACGACCCCAAGTCGCAGTTGAACGACGATGCCATGCCGGTGATGATCCGCCGCGGCAACGAGGAGACGGACCGCCACGAAAGCTATTCGCTGGACCTGAAACGGGTCTTGCTGATGGTGGAACAGGTGTGGATGCCGCTGCCGCTGCTGCGCGAGGAGCTGGGGGGCGGGTATTTCCGCGGGCCGACCAACTGGGTCCGCGGCTATCTGCGCCATCTGGACCAGCCCGACCGCAACGGCAACGATTACCGCCTGGTGATCGCCATCGACACCGGGCTGATGGATTTCATCGAGGACGAAGCGTACCTCGCCCCCTCCCCCGACGACGCCCGCAACGGGCGCACCTTCTCCCTGCCGTCCCGCCGCGACCCCATCGACTGGTTCGTGCGCGAAGCGTGGGTGAAGGACTGGTGCCTGGAAACCTTCAAGGAAATGGTGGAGCGGGAGGAGCGGCGCCGCGCCGGCTCCCGCCACGCCCAAACCTTGTCCATGGACGACCTGCGCGAGCGGATGGAAGGGGCGCATGAGCACCTTGCCCGCTACAAGGCGTTCCTGGATCTGCTGCACGCGCTGGACCTGCTGCCCAAGCTGAAGATCGTGGACCGCGCCACCGAACCGCGCCCGGTGCCGGTGGACGTGGACATGGTGCTCGACCTGGGCAATTCGCGCACCTGCGGCCTGCTGATCGAAGCCGAACCGGACCAGCTCGGCACCGACATCACCAAGGCGGTGAAGCTCCAGCTCCGCGACCTGACGCGGCCCGAGCGGGTCTACAACGATCCCTTCGAAAGCTGGCTGGAATTCAGCCGCGCCAGCTTCGGGCGCGATCACCTGTCCCTGCGCAGCGGGCGGCCCGACGCCTTCGGCTGGCCCACCGTGGTGCGCGTCGGCCCCGAAGCGGTGCATCTGGCCAGCCAGCGCCGCGGCAGCGAGGGGGCGACCGGCCTGTCCAGCCCCAAGCGCTATCTGTGGGACGACGACGCGCGGGAGGAAAGCTGGCGCTTCAACGCCGAAACCGAACACGGCGAACAGGCGCCCATCGCCACTGGCGTCGCCTTCACCACCCTGGTCAACGACTTCGGCGACGCGGTTCACCGCATCGACCCGAACCGGCCGGGGTCGGACATGCTGCTGCTGCCGTCCATCCGCGCGCTGTACGCCCGCCGCAACCTGATGTCGTTCGTGCTGGCGGAAATCTTCCTGCAGGCGCTGTGCATGATGAATTCGCCGGCCCACCGGCTGCGGCGGCGCAGCGCCGACCTGCCGCGCCGGCTGCGCCGCATCATCATGACCATGCCCACGGCCATGCCGCTGGCCGAGCGCCAGATCCTCCAGCAGCAGGCCGACGCCGCCCGCGATCTGGCCTTCCTGTCGCTGGGGCTGGCCGACACCGATTACGGCGACGACGGCCGCCCGGTGATGGTGCTGCGCGACGACGTGCGCCTGCCCGACGTCATCTTGAAATGGGACGAGGCCAGCGCCACCCAGGCCGTCTATCTCTATGGCCAGGTGGCGCTGCAATATTCCGGCGACGCCCGCGCCTTCTTCGACGTGATGCGGCTGCCGCTGAACCAGCAGGATCCGGCGGCGCGCACCGGGCTGCGCATCGCCACGCTCGACATCGGCGGCGGCACCACCGATCTGGTGGTCACCAGCTACCGGGCCGAGGGCCAGGGGGCCAACGTCACCCTGTTCCCCCGCCAGGATTTCCGCGAGGGCTTCAATCTGGCCGGGGACGGGGCGGTGTTCGCCGTCATCCGCGAACTGGTGCTGCCGCCCATCCGCCGCCGGCTGGAGGCGTGCGGGCTGGCCGGGCAGGCCGAGCATCTGATGAACCGCCTGCTGGGCGGGGACCGCGGCGACATGCATGTGGTGGAGCAGGTCCGCCGCCAGCAGTTCGCCGCCCAGATCGCCACCCCCATCGCGGTGGCGATGCTGAACCGCTACGAATCCTACGACCCCACCGCCCCCTTCGCGCCCGAGGTGCGGGGCTTCGCCGGCTTCTTCGACGGCGACCACGGGGCCAACGCCGCCGTCATCGGCTTCTTCAACAAGGAGGCGGAGCGGGCCGGCGCCACCGGCTTCGATCTGGCCCAGGTGGATTTCCCCGTGGACGGGGCGGAGATCGACCGGGTGGTGCGGTCGGTGTTCCGCGACATGCTCCAGGCCCTGGCGGAGGTGATCTGGCGCTGCCGGGCCGACCTGCTGCTGCTGTCGGGCCGCCCGTCGCGGCTGCCGGCCATCCGCGCGGTGATGGAGGAAACGGGGTGCCTGCCGCCCCACCGCATCATCTGCCTGCACCAGTTCCGCGTGGGGCAGTGGTATCCGTTCCGCGCCCTGGACGCGACCATCGCCGATCCCAAGACCACGGCGTCGGTGGGGGCCATGATCTGCCTGCTGGGGGAAGGGCAGCTTCAGAACTTCAACTTCCGCTCCGACGAGCTGAAGCCCGGTTCGACCGCGCAGTTCTTCGGCAAGCTGGACCGCAACAACCGCCTGCTGGACGCCGACGTCTATTACGCCGGCATGCGGCTGGACGATCCCGACTACACCCTGCCCGACACGCCGTTCGAGTTCCGCGGGCCGATGGCGCTGGGCTTCCGGCAGTTTCCCGTGGACTGGTGGCCGGCGACCCGGCAGTACAGCCTGGATTACGCCTCGTCGGAGATCGCCAAGGCCCTCAACGCGCGCACGCCGCTCAGCGTCTGCCTCAAGCGGACGGAACGCGACGTGAAGAAACAGGTGGTGGACAGCTTCGAGCCCGACACCATCACCGATGCCAACGGACGGACGGTGCCCAAGAACCAGCTTCGCCTGCGGCTGCAAACCATCGACCGGCAACAGGGCTATTGGCTGGACACCGGCATTCTGCTGGACAAGTGACGGGGGCGGATCGTGACTCAGGGTGACAACACGCTGGTGGATGGGGTCCGCCGTCTGGCCGAGGGCAGCCGGCAGGCCCGGCTGTGGATCGACGCGGTGCGCGGCGGCGCCGTCAGCGTCGCCAACGAGGCGCACGGCCTGTCCACCGCCACGCGGCGGGCGGAAAACCTGGCGCGCAAGCTGGCCGGGGCCGCCGGGCGGCGCAACTGCGCCGGGGTGTTCGGCCCCAGCCAGGCGGGCAAGTCCTATCTGGTGTCGGCGCTGGCCCGCAAGCCGCCCCAGCAGCTCCAGGCCTGCTTCGGCCCGCTGCGCAAGGACTTCCTGACCGAGATCAACCCGCCGGGGGACCGCGAATCCACCGGGCTGGTGACGCGCTTCACCATTCACGGCGGCGGCGTGACCGACCCCGAGCATCCGGTGGAGCTGCGGATGCTGACCGAAACGGATCTGGTGAAGATCCTGGCCAACAGCTTCCTGTCCGATTTCGACCCCAACAACATGACGGTGCCGCTGCCGGACGAGGCGGAGATCCGGCAGGTTCTGGCCGCGGCACAGGCCGAGGCCACCGGGCCGGCGGCCCCCCACCTGGACGAAATCGCCCTTTACGACCTGGGCGATTATTTCCAGCGCAATTTCGCCGCCCGCATCAAGACGCTGAACGGCACCGATTACTGGGACGCGGTCATCCGCACCGCCGGGCGGCTGCCGCTGGCGCGGCGGGCGCAGGTGTACGCCATGCTGTGGGGCGGGCTGCCGGCCTTCACCGAGCTGTTCGTCATGCTGGCCGGGGCGCTGGAACGGCTGGGCCACCCCACCGACGCCCACGCCGCCCTGACGGCACTGATCCCGCGCGAGCGGTCCATCATCGACGTGATGCTGGTCAAGCAGCGGCTGGGCACGGCGGAGGACGCCGCCGATCCGGTCAGCGTCCGGCCCATGGCGGCGGGCGGCGCCCTGGGGCCGGCGGTGCCGGTGCCCCGCGCGGTGCTGTGCGCGCTGGTGGCCGAGCTGAAGATCGTGATGAACGACCGGCCCTGGGGCTTCTTCGAGCACACCGACCTGCTGGATTTCCCCGGCGCGCGGTCGCGGCTGAAGCTGACCAGCCTGCCCGCCGATGCCGCCGACCGGTCGGAACAGGTGCGCGAGCTGCTGCTGCGCGGCAAGATCGCCTATCTCTTCCAGCGCTACAGCGAGGAGCGCGAGCTGACGGCCATGCTGCTGTGCATGCCGCCCAGCGTGGCCGAGGTGAAGGATCTGGCCGCCCTGGTGCGCGGCTGGATCGAGGTGACCCACGGCGCCACCCCGGCCCTGCGCGCGCAGGTAAGGAACGCCCTGTTCCTGGTGTTGACCAAGTTCGACCTGGAATTCCTGGAAAAGGGCGGGGAGACGGCGGATTCGCGCCGCGGCAAGTGGGACCGCCGGCTCGACGCCTCGTTCCTGGAAATGTACGGCAAGGACGGCTGGCCCCACGATTGGGACGGCCGCCCGTTCGACAACAGCCTGTTCCTGCGCAATCCCGGCATGCGCCAGGAACACCTGATGGATTACGACGAATCCGCGGGCGGGCAGGGGCTGGTGGAAACCGGCCCGGCCCGGCGCCACGCCGAACGGCTGGCGGAATACCGCGGCGCCTTCGACGCCTCGCCCCTGTGCCGCACCCATTTCCGCAATCCCGCCGAGGTGTGGGAGGCGGCGTTCGCCCCCAACGACGGCGGCGTCGGGCTGCTGGTCCGCCGGCTGGACGCGGTGCTGGACCCCAACCTGAAGGCCAACCAGATCCGCCAGCGGCTGATGAGCGAGGCGGCCGGCCTGCACGCCAGCCTGAAGCGCTTCTACCACGCCGCCGACGACGCCTCGCGCACCGAGCGGGAACAGGCGCTGGGCTCGTTGCGCGTCCGGCTGAACACGGCGCTGAAGCCGGGGGACTACGCGCTGTTCGGGCTGCTGCTGGAACGGCTGATGATGCCGGCGGACGACGTGGTGGAGATCTTCCTCAACGTGGCGGCCCTGCGGCTGGACCGCGTTGCCCCCCCGCCCGCCGACGCCGCCCCGGTGGACGACGACGACCCCTGGGCCGAGGAGCCGGCGGGGGCGGCCCCCGCCGCTGCGGCCAAGGCGCCCCCCGACCGGCCCGAGATCTTCGCCGGGCTGATGATGAACGCCTGGACCGAACGGCTGCGCACCCTGTCCCGCGACGCCGGCCTGCTGGCCCATCTGGGGCTGGGCGCCGACGTGCTGGACCAGCTGGTGCAGGAGGTCATCATCGGCGCCAACCGCCTGGACCTGCGCCGCCAGATCGCCGACGGGGTGCGCGCCCAGGTGCAGGCGGCCAACACCCGCTGGGACGACGTGGTGGAGCGGGCCGCCGGCATCGCCCTGATGCGGCTGAACGATTACGTCGCCTATCTGGGGTTCGGCGAAGCGGACGAGACGGGGCGCCCCGGCTTCCCCGAAGCGCCCAAGCCGCGGCAGCGGGCGGTCTTCACCCTGCCGCCGCTGCCCGAACGGCTGCCCGCCCTGGGCACCCAGCGCCAGTTGATCGACCGGGAACGCTTCATCGACTGGGGCGTGGCCTTGCGTCAGCTTGGGCTGGACAACATCGCGTTTGCCGGCGGGCGTGAGATCGACGAGCAGCAGAACCGCGCGCTCGGCGCCATCCTCGCCACCATCGACCTCGCATCCTGACCACCGGGAACCCAGCAGGAGCCGCCATGCCCGTCCGTACGAGCCAACCCCCCAGCTATCCCGGCGGCCGCGTTCTGGTCGCGGTCGGCGGGGATACCGGGCGCATCGCCATGCCCGTGCTCATCACCCTGGTCGATCAGACGCGGGGCACGGAAAAGGCGATGCACCTGGACCCGCGGACCCCGGACGCGCCGTGGAAATCCGCGGTGTTCTGGTTCCCCCCCGCCAATGTCCGGCACGAGGACGGGCAGCTTCTGTTCGACCTGGAACACGGCGTCATGTTCCACCTGCGGCCCAACGCACCCTATCTGCTGCGGCTGCAGGCGGTGGACGGCGGCGTCGTGGAGGAGCGGCTGATCCTGCGCGCCTTCCGCGGCAAGTCCACCCCGCCCGACTGGCAGCCGCCGCCCGATGCCGAGTGGCCGCCCGCCGGGCCTTCGGGCGGGGAAGCCACCCCCCCGCCGACGGGACCGGACGAGATCATCATCCCGCCGCCGCCCCCTCCGCCGCCCCCGCCCCCTCCGCCGCCGGTCACCCGGAGCGGGATGCCGTGGCTGGCCGTGGCCGCCGTGCTGATACTGGCGGGCGGTGCCGCCGGTGGCTGGTGGTTCCTGACCCAGCGGGACAGCCGGATTGCCGGCACGGAGCCGGAGCCGCCGCCCGCACCGGCGCCCGCACCGGCGCCCGTTGCGGCCCCGGCACCGCCGCCCCCCGCCGCACCGGCCCCCACGGGAACCGCCGACGCCCGCCGCCTGCTGCAGGAAGGGGTGGGCGCCGACCGCGCCTATGCCGAGGGCAAGCGCTATCTGGAGGCCGCGTCGCTGGACGGCGCCTTCCTGCTGCTGCGCCACGCGGCGGACAAGGGGATGCCGCAGGCGGCGGTGGAGGTAGGGGCCATGTACGACCCCGCGTTCCATTCGCCCAAGACCAGCCCGATGCCCACCCCCAACGCCGACGTGGCCGCAAGCTGGTACCGCAAGGCCGCCGAGGCCGGCGACGCGGAGGCGGAATACCGGCTGGGCCGTGTGCTGATGAGCGGCGCCACCAGCGATCCCCAGGGGGCGGAAAGCGGGCTGGCGTGGCTGAAGCGGGCCGCCGGCCATGGCCACCAGCAGGCGCGCAGCGCCCTGCCCCAGCAACAATGACCGGGGGGAGATCATGACCACGCCGTTCCCTGCCATCCGTCCGGCCCTCCGCCGCCGCCTTGCCGCCGGCCTCGCTGCCGCGGCCCTGCTGCTGGCGGGGGCAGCCGCCGCCCCGGCGCAGGAGGCCGCCGCCCAGCCCCAGGCCGCGGGCAAGCGCACGCCGCTGCTGATTCCGGGAAAGACCACCCTGTTTCAGCGGGTGCTGACCCGTCCGGGGGCTCAGCTTGCCGCCCAGCCGGGGGGACCGCCGGGCAAGAGCCTGCCGCCGCTGTCGGTGATGTACGTCTATGGCCAGCAGGAGCAGGGCGAGGCGTCCTATGTGGAGGTGGGGCCGGACAGCCAGGGAACCACCGCCGGGTGGGTGCGCATCCAGGACACCATCCCGTGGCGCCATTCGCTGGTCCTGGCGTTCAACAACCCGGCCAACCGCGACCGCGTGCTGTTCTTCCGCGACCAGCCGTCCCTGACGGGCCTGCTGCAATCGGACCAGTTGCTGGCCCAGAGCGAGGAATGGCGCCGGCAGATCGTGAAGGGTGCCCTGCCCCCCGGCAGCCCGGTGGTGTCCATCGAGCCGGAAACCTTCATCGACCTGCAAAAGCAGTTCTACCTGCTGCCGATCCTGGAGGCGGAGACCAAGCCGCTGCCCAGCGGGTTCCGCGTGCGCACGGTCAAGATCGCGTCCGTCACCAAGGAGACGGCGGACGCGGCCACCGCCGTCCCCCAGCCGCAGGCCCAGACCCAGCCGGCCCCGCCCCAGGCGGCGCAGCCGCAGGTGCTCCAGCGCGGCAACATGGACGACGCGCTGGCGAAGTTCCGGTCCGGGGTGGTGTTCGTCATCGACGCCACCTCGTCCATGCAGCCCTACATCGACCGCACCCGTCAGGCGGTGGATGCCGTGTACCGCGAAATCGAAAGCGCCAAGCTGGACAGCCGGGTGCGGTTCGGGCTGGTGGCCTACCGCGACGATCCGGGCAAGGTGAAGGGGCTGGAGTATCTGGCCCGCATGTTCGCCGACCCGTCGGCCACCGCCAGCCGCGATGCCTTCATGCAGCAGGTCAAGGATCTGCGCGCCACCCCCATCTCCACCCGCGCCTTTGCCGAGGATGGTTACGCCGGCCTGGAACAGGCCATCCGCGGCATCGACTGGAAGGGGTTCGGGGGCCGCTACATCATCATGGTCACCGACGCCAGCTCGCGCGAAGGGTCGTCGCCGCTGGCCAGCACCGGCCTGTCCACCGACCAGATCCGCCAGTTGGCGGAGGCCAACGGCATCGCCCTCTACATCCTGCACCTGAAAACGGCGGAGGGGCGCAACGACCACGCCGCGGCACGCGCCCAGTACGAACGGCTGTCGCACTTCCCCGGCGTGGGCTCCCTGTATTTCCCGGTGGACGCCGGGGATCAGGAGGTGTTCCGCAGTCAGGTGGAAAAGCTGGCCCAGAGCCTCGTCACCCAGGTCCGCGACGCCGGCAAGACCGACCCCACCGCCCCGCCCCCGGCGCCCGCCACGGCGGCGCCCGCAGCAGCAGCCGCGGCGGCACCCGCGGCGGCGGCCGACCGGCTGCAGCAGACGGCGGAAGCGGTGGGCCGCGCCATGCGGCTGGCCTATCTGGGCACGGTGCAGGGGACCAAGGCGCCGCCCATGTTCGAAGCCTGGGCCTCCGACCGGGATTTCCGCCGCCCCGATCTGGCCGCCTTCAGCGTGCGGCTGCTGCTGACCAAGAACCAGCTGAGCGACCTGCAGGCCACCCTGCGCCGGGTGGTGGACGCGGGCGAAAAGGGCCAGATCGAGCCGGAGGATTTCTTCAACCAGCTGCGCAGCGCCGCCGCCGCCATGGGCCGCGACCCGTCGCGCATCGCCCAGGGCCCGGCCCGCAACCTGGAGGAGGTGGGGCTGATGGGCGAGTATCTCGACGGCCTGCCCTATCAGAGCAAGATCATGGGCATCGACCCGGATTCCTGGACCCGCATGAGCGTGGGCGAGCAGCAGACGCTGATCGACGAGATCAAGTCCAAGGTCGCGCTGTACCAGCGTTTTCACGATGACGTGGACCGCTGGGTTCCGCTGTCCGACGGATCGGCGGCGGGGGATGCGGTCTATCCCGTTCCCATCGACAGCCTGCCCTGACGGCGGCGGAACGGGAGGGGGACATGGGCGGCCCGGTCATCGACATCGCCGATTGCTTTCTCCAGCGGGGCGAGGGGGCTGGCCGCTTCATCGTGGGCATCGAACGCCTGCGGGTGATGCCGGGGGAGCAGATCGCCCTGACCGGCCCCAGCGGCTGCGGCAAGAGCACGGTGCTGGACATGCTGGCCCTGGTGCTGCGCCCGACGGCGGCCCGGAGCTTCACCTTGCGGGTGACGGCGGAACCGGCGGCGGACGTGCCGGCCCTGTGGCGGGACGGTGCGCGGGGGCGGCTGACCCGGCTGCGCGCCGCCGGCATCGGCTATGTGCTCCAGACCGGCGGGCTGATCCCGTTCCTGAGCGTGGGCGAGAACACGCTGCTGACGCGCCGGCTGCTGGGCCTGCCCTGCCCCGGCCCGGCGGACCGGCTGCTGGAGGAGCTGGGCATCGCCGCCCTGCGCGCCCGGCTGCCGCGGCACGTGTCCATCGGCCAGCGCCAGCGGGTGGCCATCGCCCGCGCCCTGGCCCACGAACCGCCGCTGATCCTGGCCGACGAGCCCACCGCCTCCCTCGATCCCGCCAGCGCCGAGACCACCATGGCCCTGCTGACCGCCGCCGCCCGCCGCCACGGGGCAGCACTGGTGGTGGTGACCCACGACCGTGCCCTGGCCGAACGCCACGGCCTGACCGTCGCCGTCTGCCAGCCGCGGGCTCATGGGTCGCTCCTCCATCACGGCGGCGCGGCGGAACCGGGGGACACGCCATGACCGGGCGTCTGGTCCAGCTTCTGCGGCTGTCGCTGGCCGACCTGCGCGGGGAATGGCCGGTGGCGCTGGCGCAGGTGATCGCCATCGCCGCGGTGCTGACGCCGCTGCTGGTGCTGTTCGGGCTGCACCAGGGGGCCATCGGCACGCTGATCGCGCGCCTGGACCGCGACCCGGCCATGCGGCTGATCACGCCCGAGGCCACGGGCGCCAACCGTTTCGACGCCGCGTGGTTCCGCGAGATGGCGGGCAACCCCGACGTGGCCTTCGTCATCCCGTCCACCCGGCTGATCGCCGGGCAGATCGACCTGCTGCCCGCCGCCCCGTCGCCGGGCGCCAGCCGGGTGGAGGTGCGCACCTCCCTGATCCCGACGGCCCCGGGCGACCCGGTGACGGGAAGCGCGGCGGCGTCCATGGGAACGCCCTCGGGAGCGGGGGCGGGGGCGGGGGCGGTGGTGCTGAGCGCACGCGCCGCTGGGCGCCTGGGGGTGGCGGCGGGCGATGGGGTGACGGCGTTCGTGGAGCGGGTGCGCGGCGGCCGCACCGAACCGCTGGCGGTTCCCCTGACCGTCGCGGCGGTGCTGGCGGCGCAGAACGACGGCGGCACCACGGCCTATGGCTCTCTGGCGCTGGTGGAGGCGGTGCAGGATTTCCGCGACGGCAAGGCGGTGCCGGCGCTGGGCGTCACCACGGGCGAGCCGGCGCACGCGGCGGCGGACTATCCCCTGTTCCGGCTCTACGCCCGCTCCATCCGCAGCGTGCAGCCCGTCGCCGCCGCACTGGAGGCGCGGGGGATCACCGTCGCCACCCGGCGGGCGGAAATCGCCTCGGCCCTGTCGCTGGACGACAGCCTGCGGGCGGTGCTGCTGATCATCTCCAGCCTGTCGGTGGCCGGCTACATCGTGGCGGTCACCGCCGGGCAATGGGGCAACCTGCGGCGCAAGCGGCGCGATCTGGCCATCCTGAACCTTGCCGGCTACGGCACCGGCTGGATGGTGGCCTTTCCGGTGGCGCAGGCCGTCGTGCTGGCCGCCGCCGGCAGCGTGGCGGCGGTGGCCGGCTTCGCCGGGGCGGCGGCGGCCATCAACACCCTGTTCCAGGCCTCCATCGCCCACGGGGAGGCGGCCTGCCGTCTGGACGCCGCCAGCCTGCTGGCGGCGGCGGCGGTCACCACCGTTCTGTCCACGCTGCCGGCCGCCGCCGTGGGGCTGGCGTTCCGCCGCATCGACGTGAATGAGGAGTTGCGCCATGTCTGATCCCCGCACCCTGATGCGCGTGATTGTGGCGGCGGTCCTGTCCGCCGCCCCGGCGGCGGCCCAGACGCCGCCGGCCTCACAGCCCCCCGCGGCGGCACCCACGGCGGCGGCGTGGCCGGACGCCCTGTGGAACCCCCAGCCGGCAGCCGACGACCTGGTGATGCCCATGCCGTGCGGCGGGCGCATGGCGTTCCGCGCGGTGGCGGTGCCGGCGGCGGGCGTGCTGGACGACCGGCGGGTGGAGCTGGGCGGCAGCGACGAGCGCTTTTCCTGGTCGGAGCACACCCGCCGCGACTGGGTGGCCGGCGGCTTCACCAGCGCCGGCACGGCGGGCCTGCGCCACTTCTGGATCGGCAAGTACGAGGTGTCGCAGCTTCAGTTCGCGGCTCTGGGCGGTCCCTGCCCCACGCCGGGGGACGACAGCCGCCTGCCCAAGGTCGGCGTGACGTGGGCCGAGGCCGCGGCCTTCGCCGCCGCCTATTCCGCGTGGCTGGTGCGCGACGGCGGCGGCGCCCTGCCGGTGGAGGAGGGAAGCCCCGGCTTCCTGCGCCTGCCCACGGAAGCGGAATGGGAATTCGCCGCCCGCGGCGGCATCGCCGTGCCCGACAGCGATTTCGTCCAGCCCACCCACCCCATGCCCGAGGGCATGGCCCGCTATGTCTGGTACCAGGGGCCGGATTCGGCCAACAACGCCCTGAACGCCATCGGCCTGCTGAAGCCGAACCCGCTGGGCATCCACGACATGCTGGGCAACGCCGCGGAATTCGTGCTCGACCCCTACCGGCTGAACAAGCTGTCGCACCAGCACGGGCAGGTGGGCGGCTTCATGACCAAGGGCGGCGATTTCCGCACGCCCGCCGACGCCATCCGCGCCGCCGCCCGCGACGAATTCGTGCCGGTGGACAAGAAAGGTGAACGGCGGCTGGCCACCGTGGGCTTCCGTCTGGTCCTGGCCGCCCCCGGCGTGCCCAGCCGGCAGCGGCTGGCCGCGGTGCGCGACGCCTGGAAAACCCTGTCGGTGGCGGCCACCAACGTCCTGACCGAACGCCAGGAAGACCCGGTGCGCGAGGTGGACGCCCTGGTCGCCGCGGTGGAGGAACCGGCGCTGAAGCAGCGCATCCAGAGTCTGGCCACCGTCATCAAATCCAACGTGCAGGCCACCAACGAGCAGCGGGGCCGCGCGGTGAAGAGCGAGATCCGCGTCGGCACCTATCTGGCCCGCAAGC
Organism: Azospirillum fermentarium; assembly: GCF_025961205.1. Taxonomy (NCBI): domain Bacteria; kingdom Pseudomonadati; phylum Pseudomonadota; class Alphaproteobacteria; order Rhodospirillales; family Azospirillaceae; genus Azospirillum; species Azospirillum fermentarium. The sequence continues at coordinate 173,026 of NZ_JAOQNH010000003.1, read as the reverse complement.
TGGCCGACGACAAGCAGATCATCGCGCTGAAGGAAAAACAGATCGCCGCGCTGAGCGAGGCCAACAAGGGCCTGCGCGACAGCCTCAAGGCGTCCCTGGACAGCAACCGCGAGGCGCTGACGCTCAACCTCTCCTACTATCTCGACACCCTGACCCAGCTTGTGGCCGACCACCCGGAGACGGCGGTCCGGGAACAGGCCGACGTGCTGAAACGCGAGACGGAAGCCCGCGGGCTGGCCGCGGTCAACCGCTTCACCGACCTTTTCACCGAACACGCGCGGACCCTGCGCCAGAACGGACGGCTGGACCGCGATGCGGTGCTGGCGTCCATCCCCCACCCGTGACGGTTCGGCAGACGGTTTTTCTTCGACAACCAATAAAAGAACAGCGACAGCAGGAGATAGTCCATGGGCGATTGTCACAGTCCATTTCAAGCCCCCCGTCGCCATGGCTGGGCCATGCGTTCGGCAGCCCTGGTGCTGGCGGCCAGCCTCGCGGTGTCGGGGTGCGCCACCTCGGGCGGGGGGACCAACACCGCCGCGGGGGATGATTACTGCAACCCCAACAACCCCCGCCTGACCCCGGCGGAACGCCAGATGTGCGCCGACGCCGCCACCACCTTCAACGAAACCGTGGCCGGCGGTGCCATCACCGGCGCGCTGGCCGGGGCGGCGGTCGGGGCGCTGGCCGGGCTGCTGACCGGCAACTCCCGCGATGTCGCCCGCGGCGCCCTCATCGGGGCGGCAGCGGGCGGCATCATGGGGGGCGTGGACGGCTATGTCACCGCCAAGGCGCAGGAGACCGGCAACAACCGCACCATGATGCTGAACTCCATGACCGCCGACGTGGAACAGCAGAACGACAAGCTGAAGAAGCTGGTCGTCAGCTCCCGCCGGGTTCTGGAGGATTCCCAGCAGCGCTACGCCAGGCTGACCGCCGACCAGAAGGCCGGGCGCGCCAGCGCCGAACAGGTCGCCGCCGAACGCCAGCGCATCGAAGGAAACCGCGACCGTCTGGTCAGTTGGCTGGGCAAGGCCAAGGAAGAGCGGGACAAGTATGTCCAGGCGTCCGCCCAGATGCGCCAGCAGGGCGATTCCACCGCCACCCTGGACCGCCAGATCAAGGACATGAACACCCAGATCGCCCAGTTGGAAAACAACATTTCCGGCATGAACGCCGCCATGCAGATCCGCCGCACCTGAGAAGGATACGGGCCATCATGACAGTCAAACGCCACGGCACCCCCACCCTGGCCGTCCTGCTGACGGCGGTCCTGCTGCAAGGCGGGTGCGTCCAGACCTATCTGAACCAGAAAGCCGATCTGGCGAGCGGCGGCCCCCAGAACCGCGTCGCCGCCGCCCAGCAGCGGCTGGACCGGGCGCAGCAGCAGCAGACCGACCTGAACGACGAGAAGCTGGGGCTGGACCGCGACATCGACCGCACCAACCGCATGCTGGGCGCGGCGGAAAAGGATCTGGCGAAGGTCCGCCGGGATCTGGAAACCGCCCGCCGCCAGAACCGCATCGAAGAGAGCGCGTACCGCAAGATGCGCCAGGAGGCGGAAAGCCTGCAGCGGGAAGCCGCCGACCTGGACTTCCAGGTCCGCACCGCCCGTTCCGGCAACCCGGCGGAACTCGCGGCCAAGGAACAGGAGCTGCAAGCCCTCCAGCGCAAGAAGAACGAGCTGGAACAGGCCCTGAAGCTCGCCTACACCAACTGACCCTTCCCGGAACCGGGGGGTGCCGCGGCGCCCTCCGGTTCCGTGTGGGGCTCCCTTGGCCCCGGATTTGCTTTGGCTTCACCTGCAACCAGAAGCCAAAGAGGGCCACATGACAATCGCCGTACACTCTTCATCCGCGGTTTCCCCGCAAACCGGGGCAGCCGCACGGGACAAGAGGACCGGATCGGCGGATGCCTTCGGGGCGGCACTTTCTGCCGCCGAGCAAAATGATCCGGCCGTTCCGGCCCAGCCCGCACCGCCGCCCGTCTCCATGACCACCCTGGGCGGGCGGAGCACCAGCGTGGCCGCCCTGACCGCCGATTTCCAGGAATGGCGCGCCGGCTATGAACCCAGGGTGTTCGCCGACCGGCAGCAGGCGGTGGAGTCGCAATCCTCCACCTATCTGTCGGTTCTGGAAAAGGCCGCGGCCCAGAACGGCCTGTCCGACCCCAAGGCGTTCCTGAAATCCCTGTCGCCGCAGGAACGGCACGCGCTTCAGACGATTCATTCCCTGGCGGACCCCATCGATCCCGACGGGCTGACCGAGGAGGGGGCGCAGAACCTGATCCTGCCGCCCAACCGGGCCGAGGATGTGGACCGCGACGGCTTCAACATGGTCGGGCTGGCCAAGATGTGGCAATTCCCGCCCAACAACGCACCGGACAGCGTGAAGGAGGCATGGAAGACGGCCACCAAAGACTTGAACGGCAACGATCTGCTGCTGATGACAAGCTTCATGCCGCTGGTGATCCCCGGCGTGAACAACGGCTCGGCCTATATCCCCGAAGACGCCGATTACGGCGCCATGACCGCCAGGACCATCGAAGGGCTGGAGTATGCCAAGCGTTTCGATAAGGAGTGGCAGCGCCCGGTGCGCGAAAACCAGATCGCCCTGCTGCATAAATTCCAGGAGGCTCTGGCCACCACAGGCTAGGGACCGTCGGTTTTCCGTGTGCTTCACGCTCCAGAGTGTGATCGGTTCAAACGGAATCGTTTGAAGCGTGAATCAGACGGGAAAACCAAAAGCTTAGAGTCCTTCAGGTGCTTCAATAAGCACCTGAAGGACTCTAAGTCGTCGTGCTGACGGTCCAGGTGGCGCTGCGGATGCCGGGTTGCTGCTCCAGGCTCAGGACGGCCCGTTCCAACTCATCCGGTTCCGCCGTGGTGGGCACCAGCACGGCGGCCAGCTCCACCTGCTCCTCGGATTCCGACAGAACCTCGATGTCCCGGATGGGATAGTTCAGGGCTTCCAGTTCGGCGGCCAGCGCGTCGCGGACATCGGACACCTGTTCGGGGTCGGCCACCACGTGGACGCGGTACAGCGCCTCGGTCACCCGCTCGTCGATGGGCAGGCGGTTGATGTGGTTGACCAGCGGGCGCAGCAGCGTGTTGCCGGCCAGGACGAAGACCGTCAGCATCACCGCCTCCACCGGCAGGCCGCAGCCCGAACACGCCCCCACCGCCGCCGAACACCACAGGGTCGCCGCCGTGTTCAGGCCGCGGACGTTCGTACCCTCCTTCATGATGACGCCGGCCCCCAGAAAGCCGATGCCCGACACCACATAGGACACGATGTGGGTCGCCCCCTCCACCCCCGAAAGCTGCATGCCGATGTCGGCGAAGGCCGCCGCCCCCACCGCCACCAGCACGTTGGTGCGCAGCCCGGCGGTGCGCTGGCGGTACTGCCGCTCGAACCCGATCAGGGCACCGAGAACGAAGGCGATGGCAAGGGCGGCAAAGGTCGTCGCCGCGGACGCCGGGTCCGGCAGATCGAAGCGCATGGGCATTTCATCCCGGTGGCACGAGGCAGGCACCCTCGTACCGCCGCGGCCCGCGCAGGGTCAAGGGAAGCCCCGCCCCATCAAAAAAACTTCACACATCCCGCCCACCGCCGGGCACGCACCAATCAATCAATACAATTGAGCGCACAATATCCTTGCAATCACTTTTATTGAATGCATACACTGCCGTTTATTGATGGCACCTCATCCGATGGGGCCACCCCCGGCAGAGAGGATCCGATGCCGCACGATTCCGTTTTCCGTGATCTGATCGCAGCCATCAAGCAGGATGGGCGCTACCGGGTCTTCGCCGACCTTGCCCGCCACCGGGGGGATTTCCCCACGGCGACGCACCGCGACGATGCGGGGGGCGAACGCAAGGTGACGGTGTGGTGTTCCAACGACTACCTGGGCATGGGGCAGCATCCGGCGGTGCTGGAGGCCATGCACGCGGCGCTGGACGACTGCGGGGCGGGGGCCGGCGGCACCCGCAACATCTCGGGCACCAGCCATTATCATGTGCTGCTGGAACGGGAGCTGGCCGACCTGCACGGCAAGGAAGCCGCGCTGCTGTTCACCTCGGGCTACGTGTCCAACGATGCGGCGCTGACCACGCTGGGGCGGATCCTGCCCGGCTGCGTGTTCGTGTCGGACGCGCTGAACCACAATTCCATGATCACCGGCATCCGCAACAGCGGGGCCGAGAAACACATCTTCCGCCACAACGACCCCGGGCATCTGGACGAGATCCTGTCGGGCGTCGCCCCGGGACGGCCGGTGATCGTGGCGTTCGAATCCGTCTATTCCATGGACGGCGACATCGCTCCCATCCACGACATCTGCGACGTGGCCGACAGGCACGGCGCCATGACCTATCTGGACGAGGTGCACGCGGTGGGGCTGTACGGCCCCCGCGGCGGCGGCATCGCCGAACGCGACGGCGCCCTGGACCGCATCACCGTCGTCGAAGCCACGCTGGGCAAGGCGTTCGGGGTCCAGGGCGGCTACATCGCCGGATCGGCGGCCCTGGTGGACTGCATCCGCAGCTTCGCCGCCGGCTTCATCTTCTCCACCGCCCTGGCGCCGGTCCTGGCGGCGGGGGCGCTGGCCGCCGTCCGCCATCTGAAGGCCAGCGGGGCGGAGCGCGGCCGGCATCAGGAACGGGCCGCGGCCCTGAAACGGCGGCTGACCGCTGCCGGGCTGCCGGTGATGCCCTCGGCCAGCCATCTGGTGCCGGTGCTGGTGGGCGGCGCCCACCGCTGCAAGCAGGCGTCCGGCATGCTGATGGACCGGCACGGCATCTATGTCCAGCCCATCAACTACCCCACCGTTCCCCGCGGGGCGGAGCGGCTGCGCTTCACCCCCACCCCGCTCCATACCGACGCCCACATGACGGCCCTGGCGGCGGCGCTGGTGGACGTGTGGCAGCGGCTGGACCTGCCGCTGGCGCCGCCGGCCGCCTGACCCGCCGACGAACGGCCCCCCCTGGATACGGAGATCCACATCATGGAAGACACCCGCGTCACGCTCTTTGCCCTGCTGCTGCTGGTGGTGGCGGTGGGCGGCTACACGGCCGTCCTGCTGCTCAGCCCGCCGCTGGCCGTGACCATCATCGTGCTGGCGTCCTGGGCCAATCTGGCCATCCTGCTGTTCCTCGCCCGCTGACGGCCACACCCTGTTGCAGCACCGGAGGGGCTTGCAGCCGGAGCCGGCGGACGCTCATATGATACGGACGCCACCGGCCACCGTATGGCCACCGTGGGGACCGTGCGGGACGAAAGACCGGATCAGGACATCCATGCAATCCACCGAACAATCCACCGGCGCGGTCTGGCATCCCGATCTGGCCAACCGGGACAGGCCGGTCTATCTGGCCATCGCCGACGCGATCGCCGACGACATCCGCAGCGGGCGGCTGGCCGCCGGACAGCGGCTGCCGCCGCAACGCGCCCTGGCCGACCGGCTGGGGCTGGACCTGACCACCGTCAGCCGCGCCTACAGCGAGGCGCGGCAGCGCGGCCTGCTGGATGCCCGCGTGGGCCAGGGCACCTTCGTCCGCCCGCCCAGCGCCGGCCCCGCCCCGGTTCCCCGGCCCGACACCCCGCGCGACACCGCGCCGGCGGCGGTGATCGACATGACCATGAACCAGCCCCCGCTGCCCGAGGCGCCGGACCTGCTGGACCGGGTGCGCGGCGGGCTGGCCGACGCGGCGCAGCGGATCGACCTGCGCGCGCTGCTGCGCTACCCCGAAACCGGCACCGCGGCGGAGGACCGGGAGGCCGGCGCACGCTGGCTGCTGCCCCGGCTGCCGGATCTGGCGGCGGACGGCGGGGCCGGGCGGGTGGTGGTCTGCCCCGGCACCCAGGCCGCGCTCCTGGCCCTGCTGACCATGCTGGCCCGCCCCGGCGACACCGTGTGCACCGAGGCGCTGACCTACCCCGGCTTCCGCGCCATCGCCCGCCAGTTGGGCGTGCGGGTGGCGGGGGTGGCCATGGACGGCCAGGGAATCGACCCCGACGCCCTGCGCGCCGCCTTTGCCGCGCACGCGCCCAAGGCGCTCTATTGCACCCCCACCCTGCACAACCCGACCACGGCCACCCTGCCGGCGGACCGGCGGGCGGCCATCGCCGCCATCGCGCGGGAGTACGGGGTGCCGATCGTCGAGGACGACATCTACGGCGTCCTGCCCCAGGACGCGCCGCCGCCCCTCGCCACCCTGGCACCGGAGCTGACCTTCCACGTGGCGGGTCTGGCGAAATGCGTGGCGCCCGGCCTGCGCATCACCTATGTGGCCGCCCCCGACGCCCGTCAGGCGGCGCGGCTGGAGGCATCGCAGCGCGCGGCCCTGCTGGGCACGCCGGCCATCCCGGCGGCGGTGGCCACCCGCTGGATCGCCGACGGCACCGCCGGGCTGCTGCTCGCCGCCATCCGGGCGGAGGCGGAGGCACGCCAGCGCCTGGCCGCCGCCCTGCTGCCGCCGGCCCTGACCGCCGCCCATCCCCAGGGCTTCCACCTGTGGCTCGGCCTGCCCCCGGCGTGGACGCGGGGGGAATTCGCCGCCTGCCTGCGCACCCGCTCCATCGTGGCGGCGGTCAGCGACGCCTTCCTGACCGACGGGCCGGCGCCGGAGGCGGTGCGCATCTGCCTGGGCGCGCCGGTTACCCGCACCGATTGCCGGCGGATGCTGGAGACCCTGGCCGACGCGCTGGACCAGATCCCCGCGCTGGCCGACACCGTGATCTAGCGGCACGGTGACTCACACGGGGGGGAAACCAAAGACCTAGATCCGCAGCAGTGTGAGGATCAGCGGCGTCAGCACCGCGGTGGCGATGCCGTTCAGGGCCATGGCCAGCCCGGCGAACACACCGGCCGCCGGGCTGATCTGGAACGCCCGCCCGATGCCGATCCCGTGGGCCGCCAGCCCCAGGGTAAAGCCCATCCCCCGCCCGTCGTCCCCCGGTGCCAGACGGCGCAGGGGGCCGGCCAGCGCCGTTCCCACCAGCCCCGTCGCCATGACGAACACCATGGTCAGGGTGGACAGGCCGCCGATCTTGGCCGACACCTCCATGGCGATGGGCATGGTGGCCGATTTCGGGCTGAGCGACAGCATCATGGTTCCGCTCAGCCCCGTCGCCCACGCCAGCCCCACCACCGACACCACCGCCGTCACGCACCCGGCCAGCAGCGCCACGCCGATGGGCAGCCATGTGCGCGCGATCAGGCGGCGCTGCTCGTACATGGGCACCGCCAGCGCCACCGTCGCCGGCCCCAGCAGGAAGCGCAGCGGTGCGGTTCCCTGGGTGTAGGTCTGGACCGGCACGCCGGTCACCACCAGCATCCCGATCAGCAGGGCCACCGCCAGCGCCACCGGCTGGGTCAGGGCGTGGCCGCCGCTGCGCCGGTGCACCTCCAGCGCCAGCAAAAAGGCGCCGACGGTCGCCGCCATCCACGGCAAGGGAGAGGCCAGCAGCCCCCCCCACGCATCAGCGCCGGTCATCGCCCGCCCCCGCCCGCCGGTCCACGGCGCGCGCCATGACATCGAAGCTCCACAGCGTGACGGCGGCGGTGACCACGGTGCCCAGCACCAGCACGGTCAGCAGCGCCAGCCATTCATCACGCACGCGCTCGGCATCGGCCATCACCCCGACCCCGGCGGGCACGAACATCACCGGCAGATAGCGCAGCAGCCCGTCCGCCATCGTCTTCAGCCCGCCGGGCACCCCGGCCCGCACGGTCAGCAGGGCGAACAGCAGGACGCAGCCGACCACCGCGCCCGGCAGCGGCACGGCCAGGAGCCGCACCGCCACCTCCCCCGCCAACTGGCACCCCAGCAACACGCCGATGGATTGAAGGGCGTTCACCGATCCGCTCCTATCATTTTGTATGGATTGATTGACCATACACAGCGGCGAAATTCTGAGCAATCGCTTTTTGTCTGGTGCGTGCGGCCACCGCCGCCGGGCGTGCATCGCACCGGGCAGCGGGAGCGCACGGGAGGACTCCAAAAAAGCACGCCGCCATGCTCTTTTTCTCCATCGCCGCGAGCGGAGGCCGGCGGCGGTCTTTGCAAGCGCGGGGATATCCGGTATGCTTGTCTGATAATCGGACCTCTGACCGGGCCGGAAACGAACACTCACATAAGACGATGCGGCCCGCGCCGCATCCGGGGACGGGCATGCTTGAGAAGAATGGCGTGATCGAACGGAACGGCAGCCTGCCCGACGAATTGGCGCGGCGCCTGCGCCAGTCCATCGAGGCCGGCGAGCTTCGTCCCGGCGAGCAGTTGCCGACCCAGCACGAGCTGTGCGCCACCTACGGCGTCAGCCGCTCGGTGGTGCGCGAGGCGCTGTCGCTGCTGAAGTCGGAGGGGCTGGTCACCTCCCAGCAGGGGCGCGGCCAGTTCGTCAGCCCGGAGGGCAACCGGGTGTTCCGCCTGCAGCCCAATCTGCAGGATTCCCACGAACTGGATCTGGTGCTGGAATTCCTGATGTCGGTGGAGGTGGTGGCGACGCAGCTTGCCGCCGCCCGCCGCACCGATGCCGAACTGGCCGAGATCCGCGCCGCGCTGGACGCGCTGGCCCAGGCCATAAAGGCGGGTGAGAACGGCGTGAACGAGGACATGCAGTTCCACAGCGCCATCCTCAAGGCCAGCCACAACCCCTATGTCCAGCAGTTCGGCGAGTATCTGGAATCCCAGGTGCGCCGGCTGATCCGCATCGCCCGCACCAACACCGCCCGCCACGCCGGCCTGACCGCCGCCGTCCACAAGGAGCACGAGGCGATCTACAAGGCCATAGCCGAGCGCGACGAGGCCCAGGCGCGCGAGGCCGCGGCCCAGCACCTGACCAACGCCGGGGCGCGGCTGCGGCTCTATCAGGTCAGCCCGTCGGTGGAGCCGTAACGGCCAAAAGGGCCGCCGGAACCGGCGGCCCTTTCCGATTGCGCAGGGATCACAGCCCGGCGATGCAGGCGTATTTGATCTCCATATACTCGTCCAGGCCGTAACGGGAGCCTTCGCGGCCGATACCGGATTCCTTCACCCCGCCGAAGGGGGCGACCTCGTTGGAAATCAGGCCGGTGTTGATGCCGACCATGCCGTATTCCAGCGCCTCCATCACCCGCAGCGCGCGGCCCAGGTCGCGGGTGTAGAGATAGCCGGCCAGCCCGTATTCGGTGTCGTTGGCCAGCCGGATCGCCTCCTCTTCCGTGCGGAAGGGGAACAGGGCCGCCACCGGGCCGAAGGTCTCATCACGGGCGATCACCATGTCCGGGGTCATGCCGGTCAGCACCGTCGGTTCGAAGAAGGTGCCGCCCAGCGCGTGGCGGCGCCCGCCGGCCCGCACCGCCGCCCCCTTGGACACCGCGTCGGCCACGTGGGATTCCACCTTCGCCACCGCGCGTTCATCGATCAGCGGCCCCTGGGTCACCCCCGGTTCGCTGCCGGCCCCCACTTTCAGATCGGCCACCGCGGCGGCCAGCCGGGCGGCGAACGCTTCGTACACCCCATCCTGCACCAGGAAGCGGTTGACGCACACGCAGGTCTGGCCGGCGTTGCGGTATTTGGACGCGATGGCGCCCTGCACCGCCGCGTCGATGTCGGCGTCGTCGAACACGATGAACGGCGCGTTGCCGCCCAGCTCCATGGACACCTTCTTCACCGTGCCGGCGCACTGGGCCATCAGCGTCTTGCCCACCGCGGTCGATCCGGTGAAGCTCAGCTTGCGCACCACCGGGCTGGCGGTCAACGCGCCACCGATGGCGGCGGCACCGCCGGTCACCACGTTGAACACGCCGGGCGGCACGCCGGCCCGTTCGGCCAGCACCGCCAGCGCCAACGCCGACAGCGGCGTCTGGGCCGCCGGTTTCAGCACCATGGTGCAGCCGGCGGCCAGCGCCGGCCCGGCCTTGCGCGTGATCATGGCGGCGGGGAAGTTCCACGGCGTAATCGCAGCGGTCACCCCGATGGGCTGGCGGATCGCCAGCAGCCGCGCGTCGGCGCGGGGCGAGGGGATGACGTCGCCATAGGCGCGCTTGGCCTCTTCCGCGAACCATTCGATGAAGGACGCGGCGTAAGCGATCTCGCCGCGGGCCTCGGCCAGGGGCTTGCCCTGTTCGGCGGTCATCAGCACCGCCAGATCCTCCTGATTCTGCACGATCAGGTCGAACCAGCGGCGCAGGACGGCGGCGCGTTCCTTGGCGGTGGTGCGCTTCCAGCGGTCGAACGCGCGGGCCGCGGCGTCGATGGCGCGGCGGGTCTCGGCGGCCCCGGCGTCGGGAACGGTGGCGAGGGTGGAGCCGTCGGCGGGGTTGGTGACGGCGATGGTGCCGCCGGCATCGGCGTCCACCCATTGGCCGTCGATGAAGCACTGCCGGCGCAGCAGGCCGGGGTCGGTCAGCATGACGAATGTCTCCGGGAACATGAGGGAACGGGGAGCGCGCAGCGTCACAGCATCAGCCGCAGCGGCTCCTCCACGATGGTCTTGAGGGCGGCGAGGAAGCGGGCGCCGACGGCACCGTCCACCGAACGGTGATCGACCGACAGGGTGACGGTCATGATGGTGCGGATCTCCACCGCGTCGCCGTGGACCACGGGTTTGCGCTCCGCCGCCCCCACCGCCAGGATGCAGCTTTGCGGCGGGTTGATGATGGCGGCGAACCGCCCCACCCCGTACATGCCCAGATTGGAGATGGTGAAGCCGCCGCCCTGGTATTCCTCGGGCTTCAGGGAACCGGCGCGGGCGCGGGCCGCCAGATCCTTCACGTCGCGGGAAATGCCGGCGAGGCCCTTGGCATCGGCGTGGCGCACCACCGGCGTGATGAGGCCGCCGTCGGTCGCCACGGCCACGCAGACATCCACATCCTCCAGCCGCAGCACCGCGTCGTCGGTCCAGACGGCGTTCGCATCCGGCACCTGGCGCAGGGCCAGGGCGGCGGCCTTGACGATGAAGTCGTTGACCGACAGCTTGCCCTCGCCCGCCAGCCGCTCGTTGAGCGTGGCGCGCAGGGCCAGCAGCGCGTCAAGCTCCAGATCCGACGACAGGTAGAAATGGGGGATGGTGCGCTTGGACTCCGACAGCCGCCGGGCGATGGCCCGCCGCATGGCGGTGTGCGGAATGCGCGCGTGCGGCCCGCCATACGCCGGGGTGGCCGGGGCCGGCGGCGGCGCCTCGGGAGCCACTGGAACCGGCGCGGGGGCCGCCGCAACCGGGGCGGCAACGGGAAGCGGGGCGGGAATGGACGCGGGACGGGCCGCCTCCACGTCGCGCCGCACGATGCGGCCACGGGGGCCGCTGCCGGTCAGCCCCTCCAGCGCCACGCCCGTGTCCCGCGCGACGCGCCGGGCAAGTGGCGAGGCGAAGATCCGCACGCTCTCGTTCGCGGGTGGGGGAAGAGCCACCACGGGGGCCGGGGCCGGCGTTTCGGCGGGCAGCGTCTCGCCCGGCGCCAGCAGCAGGGCGATGGCGGCGTTCACCGCCACCGTGGTGCCGGCGGGGGCCAGGATGCGGCCCAGAACGCCGTCGGCCTCGGCCTCCAGCTCCAGGGTGGCCTTGTCGGTTTCCACCTCGGCGATGGCTTCGCCCCTGGCGATGCTGTCGCCTTCGGCCTTCAGCCAGCGGGCCACCGCCGCCTCGGTCATGCCGGCGGACAGCACCGGCATCGGAATGCTGATGGCCATGGCTCAGCGCCCCCCGCCCGCCAGATCGGGGCGGTAGGCGGCGACGTCGGCGTACTGCACGAATTCCAGGATGTTGCCCTCGGGGTCGCGGGCGAACACCAGATAGGTGCCGGGGCGCACCTCGTGCATGGCGGGGCCGGTCATGGGATCCACGCCGCGGGCCAGCAGCCGGTCGAGCACGCTTTGCAGGTCATGGACGATGAAGGTCAGATAGGCGGCGTTGCGCTCGTCCAGAATGCGCGCGGCAGGCGCGCGCACCGCCGCCGGGGTGGCCGGCTGCAGCAGCTTGATGCGCTCGCCATAGGGCGACTGCAGCCGCGTCACGCGGTAGCCGGCATCGCACAGCGCGGTGCCCGCCGCCTTGTCCGGCGGGACCGTGATGACGTTGACCTGGGTGAAGCCCAGCACCTCCACGTAAAAGGCGGCGAGGGTGTCGAGATCGGTGCAGCACAGACCGACCTCCATGGGGGCGACCATCTTCATCGGTGCGTTCCTTATCCCTATTGGTTTATTCGGCGGCCAGGGCCAGCGGCAGGCCCTGATCGGCCATCACGCGGCGCAGGCCGTCCTCGATCTCCCGCGGGCCGGCGGCGGCGGCGGCTTCCAGCACCTTGGACACGCTGGGCGATGCCTCGGCACCGTGAACCCGCTGCACCGGCTGGTCCAGCCAATCGAAGAAGCGGCGCTGAATCTCATCGGCCAGCATCCCGCCGTACGAGGTGCCGATGGACCCCTGCTCCACGATCAGCACATTGCCGGTCTTGCGGATCGACGCGCCGATGGTGTCCCAGTCCAGCCCGGCGCGGTCCAGGCTGCGCAGGTCGATCACCTCGGCATCCACGCCCAGCCGGCCGGCGGCGGCCACCGTCGGCGCGACCATGGCGGAATAGGTGAGCACGGTGGCGGCCGTCCCCGCCCGCACCACCCGCGCCTTGCCGAACGGGATGCAGTAGTCGAGATCGTCCACCGGGGCCAGGCCCTTGGAGGCATAAAGATCAACGTGCTCCAGCACCAGCACCGGATCCTTGCAGCGCAGCGCGCTGTTCATCAGCCCGACGTAATCGAACGGCGTGGAGGGGGCGACGATGCGCCAGCCGACCGAGGTGGCGAAGATCCCGGCCGGGTCCATGGAATGCTGGGAACCGTAGCCGGTGCCCATGGCGATCTTGGTGCGCAGCACCAGCGGCATGATCCCCTCGCCGCCGAACATGTGGCGGGCCTTGGCGATCTGGTTGAACACCTGATCGGCAGCCACCCACATGAAATCGGGGTACATGAATTCCACCACCGGGATGTACCGCCCGTCCATCGCCATGCCGCCGGCCAGACCGGCAAAGGCGTTCTCGCTGATGGGCGTGCCCAGCACCCGGCCGGGGAAGGCGGCGGCCAGACCGCGGGTGGCGCCGTTGGTGCCGCCCTTCAGCCGGTGGATGTCCTCGCCCAGCACGACGACGCGGTCGTCGGTTTCCATGCGCCGGTGCATGACGTCGGCCACGGTGTCGATGAAGGGACGCTCGGCCAGCGTGCCGGTGAAGCTGTCCTGCTCCGCCGTGCGCACGCCGGCCATTTCCGACAGGTCGCCGCGAATGCCGTAATCGCGGAAATCGGGCGACGGCCACAGCTCGGGGCGGATGCGCGGGGCCGGGCCGCTGGTGTCCAGCAGGGCCGCCGCCGCCTCGTCCATCGCCGCCACGCAGCGGGCGCGCAAGCCCGCCACGTCGTCGTGGGTCAGCAGGCCGCGGCTGGTCATCTCGCGCGCCACGCGGTCCAGGGGGTCGCGGGCGCGCCACGCCTTTTCCTCGTCCTTGGTGCGGTAGCCGAAGGCGCTGCCGGGCAGCGGGCCGTTCTGGTGGAAATAGCGGTAGACGTCGGCCTCGATGATGGTGGGGCCGCCGCCGGTGCGCATGACCGCCAGCGCCTCTTCCATGGCCAGATAGACCGCCAGCGGGTCCATGCCGTCCACCTTCCACGATGGAATGCCGAAGGCAAGCCCGCGGGCCGACAGCCGCGGCTCGGCGGTGGATTCCTCCACCGTGGTGGCGACGGCGTAGCGGTTGTTCTCGATGAAGAAGCACAGGGGCAGGCGCCACGCCGCCGCCAGATTCATGGTTTCCAGCACCGAGCCGATGTTGACCGCCCCGTCGCCGAAATAGGTCACCGCCACGTCGCCGGTCTCGGCCCGGCGGTGCGCCCACGCGGCCCCGGCGGCCAGCGGCACGCCGCCGCCGACGATGGCGTTGGTGCCCAGCGCCCCCGCCTCTTCCCAGCGCAGATGCATGGAGCCGCCGCGGCCCTTGCAGAAGCCTTCGGCCAGACCCAGGATCTCGGCCAGCGTCTTGCGCAACAGCCCCTTCACATCCGCCGAGAGATCGGCGCGGGGATCGGGGTGCTGCGGGCCGATGTACCCCAGCGCCTTGGCGAGAAACTGGTGGTGGCCGCGGTGGGAACCGTTGATCTGGTCCGACGCGCGCAGCGGCAGGATCGAGCCGGCGGCCCCGCCCTCCTGCCCGACCGAGGAATGGGCGGGGCCGTGGACCAGCCCGCGGCCCGCCAGTTCCAGAACCTTTTCTTCAAACGCGCGGATCAGGTGCTGGTGGACCAGCAGCGTGCCCAACAGGGCGGGATCGGCGGCGTCCCAGTCGGCGGCGGTGGAGCGCAGTTCGCGCCAGGGGGCGGACGGGGACAGGGTGTCCTGAACAGTCATGACGATCTCCGGGGGGCGAACGTTACAGATAGCCGTTGGCGGTCCAGCCGCCGTCCAGCCCGACCACCTGGCCGTTGATGAAGGACGCGGCGCCGGACGCGAGGAAATGGGTCAGCTCCGCCACCTCCTCCACCGTGCCGAAGCGGCGGGCGGGGGTGCGGGCGATCAGCGCGTCGGCATCGACCCGGCCCTGCTCGATCAGGTCTTCCAGCAGCGCGGTGCGCACATAGCCGGGGGCCACGGCATTGACGCGCAGCCCCAGCGGCGCCCATTCCACCGCCAGCACGCGGGTCAGCATGTCCACCGCACTCTTGGTGGCGCAGTAGCCGGCGCGGTTGGGGGCGGCCACCGTGCCGTACATGGAGCCGATGTTGACGATGGTGCCGCGCCCGCGCGCCGCCATGCGCCGCCCGCAGCTTTGCGCGCAGATGAAGACGCCGGTCAGGTTGACGTCCACCGCCCGGCGCCATTCGTCCAGGCCCAGTTCCAGCGTCGGCTTGTTGCACGCGATGCCGGCGTTGTTGACCAGCACGCCGATGGGACCGAGGGTGGCTTCGGCCTGCTCCACCGCCGCATCCACCGCCCGCTCGTCGGTGACCGACGCGGCAAGCCCCAGCGTCTTCACGCCCAGTGCGGCAAGGTCCATGGCCGCCATGGCCGCGGCGTCGCCGTCACGGTCCAGCAGGGCGACGGCGGCCCCGCCCTGGGCGAAGCGCCGGGCGATGGCCAGCCCGATGCCGGCCCCCGCCCCCGTCACCAGCACCACGGGGGGAGAGGTGCTGCCGATTTCCCCACTCCTGCTTGCCAGAGTATCCGTCATAATTGGCACGTCTCCGAAGTCTTATGGTCATATTGTCTGACAAGTGGTGGCGCGCATGGGCTTCTTCCTCTTTCCCCGTCATCCCAGCGAAGGCTGGGATCCAGAAGGTGTTTCCCTGCCGGCACCTTCGGGACTCATGTCGCCGCTGCCGCGGCTCTCGCCTGGATTCCCGCCTTCGCGGGAATGACGATGAGAAAGATGGTTTCGTTGCACCAGCCCGGCGCGGCACCGACGCTTCAGGCGACCTCCAGCCATTCGCGGCGGATGTCGCCGCGGGCCTGGATGTCCTGGGGGCTGCCGTCGAACTGGATGGCGCCGTGGCCCATGACCAGCACCCGCTGGGCGACCTTCAGCGCCATGCTCATCTTCTGTTCCACCAGCAGCACGCCGACGCCGCGGCGGTGGATGTCGCGCACCACGTCGGTCACCACGTCCACGATCTTGGGCGCCAGCCCCTCGGTGGGCTCGTCCACCAGCAGCACCAGCGGGTTGCCCAGAAGCGAGCGGCAGATGGTCAGCATCTGCTGTTCGCCGCCCGACATGGTGCCGGCCTTCTGGTTGCGGCGTTCGCGCAGGCGGGGGAAATAGGCGTACATGTCGTCCACGCTCCAGCGCGGGGCGCCATCGACGCCGGACAGCATGCCCATGTGCAGGTTCTCCTCCACCGTCAGGTTGGGGAAGACCAGCCGCTCTTCGGGCACATAGCCCAGCCCCTGGCGGGCGACGGCATGGGCGCTGCGTCCGGCCAGTTCCTTATCCTTCAGGCGCACCGAGCCGGCGGTGGGTTCCAGCCAGCCCATCATCGCCTTCAGCGTGGTGGAACGGCCCGAGCCGTTGCGGCCCAACAGCGCCACGATGTCCGCCTCGGCCATGGTGAAGCTGACGCCGTGGAGGATGTGGCTCTTGCCGTAATGGGCGTGCAGATTGTCAACGCTGAGCAGCATCAGGCCGCCTCCCCCGCCAGTTCCTCGCCCAGATAGGCTTCCTGCACCGCGCGGTTGGCGCGGATCTCGTCCGGGGTGCCGGTGGCGAGGATGGCGCCGTACACCAGCACCGAAATCCGGTCGCACAGGCTGAACACCACGCTCATGTCGTGCTCCACCATCAGCAGGGTCTTGCCCTGGGTCACGTCGCGGATCAGCTCGACCATGTACGCGGTTTCCTCCCGCGACATGCCGGCGGTGGGTTCGTCCAGCAGGATCACCTCCGGCCCCGTCGCCAGCGTCATGCCGATCTCCAGCGCCCGCTGTTCGGAATAGGTCAGGTCGGCGGCGGGGGTGTCGGCGCGCTTGCTCAACCGCACCAGATCCAGCAGATGGCGCGCCTCCTCGTTCAGGCGGCGGTTGGACGCCACGGGGCTGAACAGGCCGAAGCGCACGCCCTGGCGGGCCATCACGCCGATGCGCAAATTCTCGAACGTGCTCATCCGCCCGAAAATGTTGGTGATCTGGAACGAGCGGGCGAGGCCCAGGCGGTTGATGCGTTCCGGCGCCAGCCCCTGGATCGGGCGGCCGTTCAGCATGATCCGCCCGCTGGTGGGCGGAAACGCCCCGGAGATCAGGTTGAACAGCGTGGATTTGCCGGCACCGTTGGGGCCGAGGATGGCATGGCGCTCGCCGCGGCGCACCGCCAGATTGACGCCGCGCATGATCTGCAGCCCGCCGAAATGCTTCTGCACATCGTCCAGCACCAGCACGTCGGCGGCGGGGGTGTCATGGGAATGGTCGGTCATGGTTGCGGCCTTTCCGGGTCAGGCGGCGCCGTGGGCGGGCTGGGATGCGGCGGTGTCCGCCTCATCCTCCCCGCCGTGCCACAGCCGGGCGATGGGGGCGCGCACGCGGCGCAGGATGACGATGCCCAGCGCGAACACGGCCAGCGGCGCCAGCCATGTGGCGGGGTTGTGCGGCGCCCAGGTCAGCCCGAACAGCGCCACGTCGCCCCACCGCCCCTGCGCCGCCGCGGCGCGGTAGGTCTGGGAGAACACATGCTCGGCCATCTGCACCACGAACACGGTGCCGGCGGCGGCCAGCAGCCCGCCGATGGCCGCCACCGCGTACGGACCCGCCAGACGGCCCCAGGGCAGGCGGTGGCGGGCGGCGATGTGGGCCTGCACCACCCCGGCGATGCCGGTGGGGGCGTAGAGCATGATCAGGGTGAAGATGATGCCCTGGTACAGCAGCCACGCCCGCGTCATCTCCGACGCCAGGAACGAGAACAGCGTCAGCACCGTGGCGCCGATCACCGGGCCGAAGAACAGCCCCGACCCGCCGACGAACACATGCAGCACCACCTGCGCCGACACATGGGACGAGAAGATGTTGTAGTTCGCGGTTTCGCTGGACAGGGCCAGCAGCCCGCCGGCGATGCCGGTCATCATGGCCGACACCCCGAACACCAGCGTCTTGGCGGCGTGGGCGTCGAAGCCCATGAAGCGCACCCGCTGCTCGTTGTCGCGCAGCGCCAGCGTCAGCCGCCCGAACGGCGTGCGGGTGTAGGCGTAGAGGAGCGCCACGCACACCACGGTCCAGCCCAGCGCCACGTAATAGACCTGCAGGCTCGACCCGAAATCCAGCCCCATGGACGGCATGCGCATGGACGACAGCCCGGATTCCCCGCCGAACACCCCTTCCCAATGGGGGGCCAGCGCGTGGGGCAGTTCCGCCAGCGCCAAGGTCACCAGGGCGAAATAGACGCCGGTGCGCAGGGTGGCGAAATACCCCGCCCCCAGCCCGGCCACCAGACCGGCCAGGCCCCCGGCCAGCGGCAGCAGGGCGGTTGGGAACGGCAGCCCCCCCTCCACCGCCCGCATCAGATGCAGCACGGCAAAGGCGCCGATGCCGTAATAGGCGGCGTGGCCGAACGACAGCATCCCCCCCTGCCCCATCAGCAGGTTGAAGGCGGTGGCGAACAAGGCGGCAATCAGCACGTTGGTCAGCGCGTTCTGCCACCCCAGCCCGAGGAAGGGGGGAACGGCCACCAGCAGCACCGCGGCCAGCAGCCCGAGAAACAGTTTCTTGCCAGACATGTCGCGGCCCCTCAGTTCTTCGCACCCATCAGCCCCGCCGGACGGACCAGCAGGATGATGAGCATCAGCATGAACGGCACGGCCCCCGACACCGACGACAGCGTCATGGACAGCGGCCCGCCCACCGATTGCGCCCAGTCCCCCAGCCCCAGCGGCGCCAGCAGCCGGGCGATGGACCAGTCGAGCCCGATGGCGAAGGAGGTGAAGACGCCGATCAGCAGCGACGCCACCAGCGACCCCGCCAGCGACCCCAGCCCGCCGACCACCACCACCACGAACACGATGACGCCCAGGTCGATGGCCATGTTGGGGTTGGTGGGGAAGAAGGCCCCGGCCACCGCCCCGCCCAGCCCGGCCAGCGCCGCCCCGGCCCCGAACACGCCCATGAAGATCATCGGCACGTTGTGGCCCAACGCCTCCGCCATCTTGGGCAGACGCTCGGCCCCGCGCACCACGATGCCGATGCGCGTGCGGGTCAGCACCAGCAGCAAGGCGGCGAACATCACCAGCGCCACCATGCCGATGAACAGGCGGTAGAAGGGATACTGGGCGCCGAACACGGTGAAGGCCGAGAAGTTCAGCCCCGCGGGCATCTGATAGTTCACCGGGAAATCGCCGTAGAACAGCTTGACCAGCTCTTCGCAGATCAGCGCGATGCCGAAGGTGAGAAGCAGTTCATGGGCATGGCCGTGGCGGTGAACCCGGCGCAGCATGTAACGCTCGATCAGCATGCCGACCGCACCCACCAGCAGCGGGGCCACCAGCAGCCCGACCCAGAAATTGAACAGGCCCGACAGCGTGTAGGCGAAATAGGCCCCCAGCATGTAGAAGGAGGCGTGGGCGAAATTCAGCACGCCCATCATGCCGAAGATCAGCGTCAGGCCGGCGGACACCATGAACAGCAGCATGCCGTAGATGGCGCCGTTGAGCAGCGAGGTGATGAGGAATTCCACGGGGGCGGTCTCCCGGTTGCGGAGGCCAGATGGCGCGCCCCCTCCCCCGCCCGGTCAAACGGGGGCAAGGGAGGGAGGGCGCAGACGGCATCAGTTGGGACGGGTCATCTTGCAGGACGCCTGCACCGGATAGATGGTCTGGTCGGAGGGCAGCACCTTCACCGGGCGGAAGCCCAGGTTCGTGCCGTCCACCGGGTACTTGACCCCGGCCTCCACCCGCGACACCACCACCGGCAGATAGGCCTGATGGTCCTCCTTGCGGATGGACTGCACGCCGGTGTCGGTGGTCAGCGTCACGTTCTCAAGCGCCAGGGCGAGCTTGTCCACGTCGATGGCACCGCCCTTGAAGTCCACCGCCTTCAGCGCCTCCGCCAGCATCTTCACGCCGTTGATGGTGTTGGGCTCCACATAGGCGGGGTAATGGCCGGTGACCTTCTTGTAATCCTCGGCCATCACGCCGTCGGTGGCTTCGGCGTTGTAGGTGTGGGCGACGTAATGGCCCAGCGCCACGTCACCGGCGTTGCCGATGTTGCCCGGCTGGTCGAGGAAGGCGGTGGCGAAGCGCGCCTTCAGCCCCGACGCCCCCGCCGCCTTCATCAGCAGCAGAAGATCGTTGGACCAGTTGCCGGTGATCACCGTGTCGGCCTTGGCCGCCTGGATCTTGGCGACGAAGGGGGCGAAGTCCTGGATGCGGTTGACCTCGTGCAGGACGGTTTCCACCACCTCGTAGCGGCCGGCGGCGGCGTTGCCCTTGATGGCCGCTTCCATGTCCTGGCCCCAGGAATAGTTCTGGTTGATGGAATAGACGCGGCCCCCCAGCGTGCCCGCCTCCTTCATCACCCGCACCAGGGCGCCGACGCGCATGGGTGCGGTGGTGGTGAAGCGGAAGGCGTGGAAGTGGCACTTCTCGCCCGTCAGCTCCATCGCCTCGGCGCCGACGTTGAGATACAGCACCTCCTTGCCCTTGTTGCGCAGGTTGTGCTTGCGCACGTCCTCCGACAATTGGCCGGCGATGGCCGAGGACGAGCCCTGGATGACGATGTGCACGCCGTCGGCCAGCGCCTGCTTGAACTTGGCCGAGGCGCCGGCGGTGTTGCCGCCGTTGTCGTATTCGGTGACGACGATCTTGTCGCCGTTGAAGCCGCCCGCGGCGTTCAGCTTGTCGATGACGTAGCTGGCGCCCAGCACGTTGGGCCGCCCGGTGGAGGTCTGGCCGCCCGACAGGCTTTCGATGATGGCGATGCGCAGGGCCTCGGCCTTGGCGCCGGCCAGGGGGGCGGCAGCCATGGGGACCGTCAGCGCGATGGCAGCGGCGGCATGAGCGAACTTCATAGACGGCTTCCTCCGTGTCGCAATGTCTTGCGTTTTTGTCGGCCCCCGCCGGTCACCCGGCGGGGGCGGGTTTGAACAAGGGGATCAGGATCAGGCGGCGGGGCCGGTCAGGAACCCGGCCAGCAGGTCCAACTGCGCTTCCAGCATGTGGCGCCCCTCGTGGGTGCGGCAGCCGCGGGCGGCGGCGGCATCGAGAAAGGCGGTGCGCGCGGGGTTCATGATGACCTCCGCCGCCACGGCACCCGCTTCCAGCCGGTCCACGTCCACCGGCAGGGGATCGCCCGCCGCCATGCCCAGCGAGGTGCCGTTCACCACCAGCGAGAAACCGGCGGGGTCCGCCGGACCGGCGGCGACGGTCACGCCGGGGTAAGCCGCGGCGATGCGGGCGGCCAACGCGTCCGCCTTCGCCGCCGTGCGGTTGGCGATGGTCAGGCGGGCCACCCCGGCTTGCGCCAGGGCGAAGGCCGCCGCCGACGCCGCCCCGCCGGCCCCGGCCAGCAGCGCGTGGTGCCCCGCCGGGTCGATGCCCGCGCGGCGCAGGCCCTGGACCAGCCCCAGCCCGTCGAACATGGCGCCCAGCAGGCGGCCGTCGGCGGTGCGGCGGATGGCGTTGACGGCACCGATGGCCGCGGCCTCGGGCGTCAGCTCATCGCACAGGGAGGCCGCCCGCTCCTTGTGCGGCACGGTGACCACGGCGCCGGCCAGATTGCGCACGGTGCGCAGGCCCGCCAGCCAGACCGCCAGATGTTCCGGGGGCACGTGCATCGGCACCATCACCGCGTCCACGCCGCGGTCGGTGAAAAGGCGATTCAACGCCTGGGGCGTGCGCACATGCTTGATAGGGTCGGCCACGATCGCAAGCAGGCGCGTCGTACCGCTGATGTCCAACACCGCCATGGCGATGCTCCTCCCAAATGTGGTGCCCCGTTCCCGGCGTCGGGAGAGCGGCGGCGGCCGTTGCTCGGCTTTGTTGGCAGGAATCCTAGCAGGTGATATGCTTGTCAGACAAGCAGACTCTTGCGGCCCAAAGGCAATTTTCCGCCCCACGGCGCCAAAGAGGTAAAAACCCTAGGAAAAACAGCCGATTACAGTTCGGCGAACAGGTGAAGGAACACCCAAATGCATGCATTGTCCAGCCGCGTGACCGTCATCACCGGGGCGAACGGCGAGATTCCCCGCGCCATCGCGGCGCTGTTCGCGCAGGCCGGCGCCCGGCTGCTGCTGACCGACATCGACATGGAACCGCTGGCCGCCTTTGCCGACACCCTGACCGGCGCCGACGTCGCCGTGTGCGGCCAGGACGTCACCGACCCCACCGCGGCGGAACGGGTGGCGGATCTGGCGCGGGAACGGTTCGGGGGGGTGGATTGCGTCATCACCGGCGCCGGCCTCTACCAGCACCTGGACGTGCGCTCCATGACGGCGGAACAATGGCGCCGCTCGCTGGCGGTCAATCTCGACGGGGTGTTCTGGACGATCCGCGCGCTCATCCCCCTGCTGGCCGAGGGCAGCGCCATCGTCAACATCACCTCGGTCGCCGGGCACCGGGGCAGCATCGACCACACCCCTTACGCCTCGGCCAAGGGCGGGGTGCTGACGCTCACCCGCAGCCTGGCCCAGGAACTGGCCCCGCGCACCCGTGTCAACGCGGTGTCGCCGGGGCTGATCGACACGAAGATGATGCAGGCGCTGGACGGCACCCGCAAGGCGCGGATGATCGAGGGCACGCCCCTGAAACGCCTGGGCACCGCGGCGGAGGTGGCGGAGGTCGTGGCCTTCCTCTGCGGCCCCGGTGCGGCCTATGTCACCGGGGAGACCATCCACGTCAATGGGGGGCTTTATATGGCGGGATGAGAGCGGGGTTGCCGCCCCGGCCCCGCTTGGAGGCTGGCGCCTCCAAACCTCCCCCTTTGTTTATCGATAAAAACAAAGGGGGTTTGGGCGGTAGCCCAATCAGATCCGCTTGGCCAGCGCCAGCAACCCGCCGGCCCCGATCATCAGCCCGCCGCTCAGGCGGTTCAGGCTGCGGACGGCGGTGGTGCTGGACAGGCGCGCGGCCAGGGTGTGGCCCCCGGCGGCGTAGGTCAGAATCCACCCGAACTCGATGGCCGCCATCAGCGCCACCAGGGTGACGAACTGCGGCAGCAGCGGCTGCGCCGGCTCGATGAACTGCGGGAACAGCGCCGCCATGAACACCAGCGCCTTGGGGTTGCTGAAGGTGACCAGCAGGCCGCGCACGAACAGCCGGCCCGCCGACCCCTCCCCGCTCACCGGCGGGGCATCGCCGGGGGTGACCGGGGCGGCGGGTGCGCGCCACGTCTGCCAGCCCAGCCACGTCAGATAGGCGACACCCGCCCATTTCAGCGTCAGGAATGCCGGTTCCGACGCCGCCAGCAGCGCGCCCAGGCCCAGCACCGACAGGCTGGCCAGCACCACCAGCCCGGACACCATGCCGATGCCGCCCCACGCGGCCCGGCCCACGCCGAACCGCAGGCCAAGGCTCATGGCCAGCAGCATGTTCGGCCCCGGTGTCGCCGAGATGAAGAAGAAGGTGACCAGGAACAGGCCCAGCGTGTTCCAACTCATGGGGAATGACCTCCGGCAAGGGGGCATCAGGGAACCACGCCCGGCCCGGCGAGACAAGTACCGGGCGCGCAGGGCAGCCCCTCCACCCACCCGGTAACCGTTTATCACGCTGTAACTTTTTCCTCTTACGGTGATCCGGCGCCGGACGGATTGCGTAGTTAGCCGCGGCCGTACCGGTGCGGATCTTTCCGGTGTAGCCTTCCGGCCGACGGGGACATCCATCACCGCCGGTCCCGCATGGGGGAGGAACAGAGCGTGTTCGCAAATGCAAAGATCAGCACCCGGCTCGTGGTCAGCTTTGCCGGCATCCTTCTTTTGATGGCGACCCTGACGGGCATCGGCATCGTCAAGGTCAACATCATTGATTACGACCTGACGCTGATCAACGACGTGAACAGCGTCAAGCAACGCTACGCCATCAACTTCCGCGGCAGCGTGCACGACCGTGCCATCAGCCTGCGCGACGTGACCCTGCTGCCCGACACCGCCCAGGTGGCGGCGGAGGTGGCGGCCATCGACAAGCTGGCCGCCGATTACGCCAGGGCCGCCGACCTGCTCGACCGCATGTTCGCCGCCCGCACCGACATTTCCGCGCGCGAACGCCAGATCCTCACCAGCATCAAGGAGACGGAGGGCAAGACCCTCCCCCTCATCAAGCGGGTGATCGAGGCGCGCCGGTCGGGCGATTCGGCCCAGGCGTCGAAGATCCTGGTGGAACAGGCCCGCCCGCTGTTTGTGGAATGGCTGGCCCGCATCAACCAGTTCATCGACCTCCAGGAAAACGACAACAACATCATCGCCAAGGAGGCGCGCGCCCTGGCGTCGGATTTCCAGATGCTGATGATCGGCCTGTGCGCCGTCACCATCGTTCTGGGCGTGGCGCTGGCGGCATGGTCCATCGCCACCGTCCGGCCCCTGCGCCGGCTGACCGACACCACCTTGCGGCTGGCGAACGGCGACCTCTCGGTGGACGTGCCCACCGCCACCAGCCACGACGAGGTGAGCGAGATCATCCGCGCCGTCGCCGTGTTCAAGGACAACATGGTCCGCGCCCGCCGGATGGAACAGGAAAACCAGGAAGCCGAACGCCGGGCGGAAGCGGAGAAGCGCCGCGTCATGGACGATCTCGCATCCCAGTTCGAACGCAGCGTCGGGTCCATCGTCACCCTGGTGGCCAACGCCGCCGAGGATCTGGAAGGAGCCGCCCGCACCCTGAACGGCGCCATCGACAAGACCACCGCCGAGGCCAGCACCGTCGCCGCCGCCGCCACCCAGGCCACCACCAACGTCGAGACCGTGGCCGCCGCCTGCACCGAACTGGCCGCCACCGTGCGCGAGGTGGGTCAGCAGGTGCGCCGGTCGTCCGACGTGGCCAATCAGGCGGTCCAGACCGCCGAAAACACCCAGCAGACCGCCGAGGGGCTGGTGTCGGCCACCCAGAAGATCGACGAGGTGGTGCAGCTCATCAACTCCATCGCCCAGCAGACCAATCTTCTGGCGCTCAACGCCACCATCGAGGCGGCCCGCGCGGGCGAGGCCGGCAAGGGCTTCGCCGTCGTGGCGTCGGAGGTCAAGAACCTCGCCAACCAGACCGCCAAGGCCACCGAGGACATCACCCAGCAGATCGCCGACGTGCAGGACGTCACCCACCGCACGGTGGATTCCATCCGCGGCATCGTGCAGGTGATCGGCGAAAGCAGCCAGATCGCCGCCGTCATCGCCGATTCCGTGGAGCAGCAGGACGCGGCGACCCAGGAAATCGCCCGCAACGTCCAACAGGCGTCCGCCGGCACCGCCGAGGTGTCTTCGGCCATCGCCAAGGTCAGCGGGGCGGCATCGGACGGCGGCACCGCGGCCTCGCGCGTGCTGGGCAGCGCCCAGGCCCTGTCGCGTTCCGCCGCCACCTTGCGCTCGGAGGTGTCCGCGTTCCTGGTGAAAGTCCGGGCCGCGTAACGGCACGTCTCCCCCCGCGCTCCCCCCATGCTCGGCCCCTGAAGGCACCCCCTTCAGGGGCTTTTCCTTTGTCCCGGCCGGGCGGGGACGGGGCGCGGGAAAACAGCTTTTGGTCGAATTAAAAAATCATGGCACTCGCAAATTTTATTTTGCGATCGGTTTTTTCTTTTGAAAATATTATGGCCGAGGGCATGCGCACGCATAAAAATACGGCTGGGAGCCAAGGCTCCCAGCCGCACAACCAGACGGACGGGCGGATCCGGCACCCCGCGGGATGCCGGATCCGCCGCCACCGGTTTACGCCGCCTGCACGGTTTCCGACGAATCGGTCTTGCCGGCGCGGGCCGCTTCGTACTGTTCGCGGAAATAGGCGCGGACCTTCTCCGGCTTGAAGTCGAGGAAGGTGCCGCCCGATTCGAAGTGCTGGATGAACACCTTGCCCAGCGCCCAGGTGGCCGCGCTGGCGATGGCCGGCTGCCAGAACGCCGACGCCAGCGTGCCGATGACCGGGATGCTGCGGATCGCCCACGAGGTGGCCTGAGCCACCGCCAGGCTGCCCACGCCGCCGATCAGCGAACCGATCACGTGCTTGGCGAGATCCTGCTTGAACGGAACATTGTAGATCGTGCTGATTTCCGACAGCAGCTTGAGCTGGGCGGCGAGCACCGCGGCCAGGTCGAGACCGGGAACGGGAACCAGCCCGCCCGCCGCCGACCACGCCATGTAATGGCGGACCTTTTCCAGCGACGCCAGCTCGTTCGCCGAGGGGGCGGTGGCCGGCTCGGCCGCCGGGGCGGTGTCGGCCGGAGCTTCCGCCGCCAAGGGTTCGGCACCGTTGTCGGTACCGTGATGCGTTTCATACGTCATGTCTACCTCCGAACTTCGAAAACGATCCACCCATCGTTCTCTAGCGCAAATTTCATTTGATGGCACCGTGAATCTATTTCAGCGGGGAGTGAAAGGCCGCAGCCTTCCATTTCAAGCGGTTAGAGCGGCACGAGATGTGGGTGGAACATACAAAAGCATCTATTTGATGCCTCATCTCCCGTATAGCCAAGAATCGATTCGGGGCCATGAGATAATATGGCGAGATACAATTCTATTTGGAAGCGTATTGAATCGTGATTGACCGGAATAAGGTTGCAAGGCCATTGTATCTTTTCGCACCGAATCATTCGTATGTTTCTGTCCGGTGATCGTGATGCCGGGCTTTGACAAGGGGGAAAAGATGTTAGACGGAAGCCGGTACCACGGAAGGCTGCTGGATCTGGACATGCATATCCAGCCTTCACCGGATACATATGAAATCGCCGCCGGAGAGGTCGGCGTCCAGTTCGCAGAAATGCTTCGCCAGATGAAGGAACAGGCTCCGCCCGAGCAACAAAAGCGCGTCGCCTCGCTAATCGACGTCGAAACGGAAGAATACACCGACGACACGGTGTGGAGGCTCAAGGGGGCCGTCGCCCCCGGCGCCTTCACCCCCGACGGGCGGCTGAAATGCATGGACCGGATGGGCGTGGCCCGCGGGCTGATCCTGGCCGATCCGGGCATCATGGCGACCACCTTCGCCGACACCGCACTCGGCGTTGCGACCATGCGCCATTGGAACCGTTTCGTCCTGCAGTACATCAAGACCGATCCCAACCGGCTGCGCGCCGCCGCCCTTCTGAACCTGCACGACATCGACGTGGCGGCGGACGAGGCGGAAGCGATGGTGAAGGCCGGGTGCCGCGCCTTCGTCATCCCCAGCTCGGCCCCGCCGGCCAAGCTGTCGCCCGCGCACGCCAAGATGGACCGGCTGTGGCGCATCCTGGAGGAGTCCGGCTCCTCCGCGGTGCTGCACGCCGGCGGGGAATACGGCTTCCTGGCCAGCTACGATTGGGCCAACGGGGTGGAGCATCTGAACTTCCGCCCGACCGACATCGCGTCGGAGTGTGAACAGATCAACATCTTCGCCTTCTCCGCCCTGCAATACGCCCCGCAGAACCTGTTGACCACGCTGGTCCTGGGCGGTGTGTTCGAACGCTTCCCCGCCTTGCGCTTCGGCGTTCTGGAACTGGGCAGCGGCTGGCTGGGCCCGCTGGCCGAACGGCTGGATCACATCGCCGACATCTATCACCGGCGGATGTCCGGCGTGCTGTCCCTGAAGCCGTCGGAATACCTGCGCCGCAACGTCCGCCTGACCCCGTACCGGTTCGAACGGGTGGCCGACTACATCGACCGCTACGGCTTCGCCGAATGCTACTGCTATTCCAGCGATTTCCCCCACCCCGAGGGCGGCACCGAACCGCTGGCGGAGTTCTCCCGCCACATCGGACGGCTGGGTGACGGTTTTGCCGAACAGTTCTTCGTCACCAACGGCGAATGGCTGCTGCCGGCCTATCAGTAACCGCCGGTCTTCCGGTTCTGCCCCGGCCCGCCGGCCGGGGTCAGGGCCGGATCCAGGTTTCGATCCGGCGGTTGGCCCGGCGCCCGGCGGGGGTGATGTCGTCGGCCAGCGGCAGCGCCGCCCCCATGGGAACCAGTTCGCCCGCGACGAAGTTCTCCTCCCGCAGGGCCGCGGCGAAGATTTCGCCGAGCCGCAGGGACGTGTGGCGGTTGAGGGACAGGTCGCCACTGTTTTCCGCATGGCATGTGTGGACCAGCCCGCCGTTCGGGATCGACAGACGGCGGAGATAGACCACCAGATCGCGGATGTCCTGAAGCGCCGTTTCGTCCAGCTCGTCGGAATCACCGGGGAAATGGATGGTGATGCTGACGCGCACGGCGTTCAGGGTGTAGGCGGCGATCTCGGTCCGGGACGGCAGCGGCCGGGGATGCGGCGGCCACAGAAGCTGCGGTTTCGCCGCCCGGAAGCCCATCCGCATCATCAGATATTCCGAACGCGGCGACCGGGCTTCGCGCACGAAGGCTTCGGCCATATCCATGCCCGGCTTCTCCAGCCGGAACAGGAACAGCGCATTGGCCAGCGGGTAATCCTCGGTTTCCAGGCCATAGGCGTCGGGAAGGGAGGTGACGCGGCCATCGACGGTCAACTGGATCCGCTTCAGACCCGTGTCGTGGCTGGTGGACAGATAGCCGATGCCGTGCCGGTTGCGGATGATTTCCCGGTGCATGTCGGTGAACAGCGGCACATGGCGCACCATGCCCGACACCTCCGACCCGTCATAGAAGAACTCGGAAAAGGTGCCGTCGTTCGCCGACCCAGCGCTACGGCCATAGGGATGGATCGGACCAGCGGCACCGCCGACCTCCGACCAGTCGGTCACGTCGCCGGTGTAGATGTCGCGCACCTGATCGTGGGTCAGCGTCTGGACCGGGTTTTCGGGGTGGACCGCCATCACCAGGGCGAAACGGGCGATGCGGGCGAACATCGGCTTGCCGGCGGCGCGCAGCCCATCCATTTCCATGGGCGTGGCGGGGCGTGCGGCCAGCCACACGTCGGCCTTTCCCGAACTCAGCCACTCGTACCCTTCGGTGGTCGAGGTGGCGCGGATCAGGATGGAAACATCGGTTTCCGGCAGCACACGGCCCCGGACCTGAATCGTCCACGGGGCGGGGGCCGGCAGGATCTCGATATTCTGCGCGCCCTGCAGCTTCAGCAGATTGGCGGCGACCTGCGGAATGAGCGTGGTGCTGGCGGCATCGTCACCGGCGATCCGCAGCAGCACATCCTCTTCCGGCACCAGCGGTTTCAGCTTGCGCAGCTGCGCCGCCGCCCGGACGGGGTGGGCCGCCTCCGCAACGCCGCCCATGGAGGCAAGCAATCCGGCGATGACCGTTCGGCGGTTGATCCGCATCCTTATGACCCCGCCGTCCTATGGCTTCGCCGTGCCGTCCGCGTCCGGCGTGGATTTGGCAGCACCGTCCGTCGAATTGGTGGACGGCTTGGCCTGGGAATCGGAAGACGCCTTGTCGGCAGGCGCCTTGTCCGAAGGCGTCTTCTCGGCCGGCGTCTTGTCGGCCGGTGTCTTGTCGGAAGACGTGGCCGTCTTGGCGTCGTCCAGCCCCCCCAGAATGACCGGCATCCCGTTCTTGCCGCCGCCGATGACGACGATCTTGCTGTTGTGCGATTCGGCCAGCGCGCGGGTCGCCTGGATCCCCTGCCATTGCAGATAGCTGTCGGTCAGGCTGGGGGAAACCTTTTGCTGGAACTTGTCGATGCCCTCGGCCTCGATCAGCTTGCGCTGGGCCTCCTTGGCCTCGCTCAGCAGGCGGTAATCGTACGCCTCGTTGTTCTGCTTGGCTTCGTTCTTGCGCTCGACCGCGGCGGCGACCGCCGGCGGCAGGGTGATGCCGCGGATCAGCACGTCCCACACCTTGACGAAGGACAGCGGCGGCCCGTTGTGCCAGGCCGGCTGGAACATGGAATCGAGCCGCCCCTGCACATCGTCGGTCAGCGAATCCTCGATGTCCTGACGGCGGGCCGAGAAGATTTCCTCGGGCGTGTTGTTGGAGAAGATGTTGCGGGCCAGCGACGCCACCTGGGGTGCGACCAGCTTCTTCTTGTAGTCCGGGCCGACGTATTTGGCGAGCGCCCCGATGTGGTCGGGGTTCAGGCTGAAGCGGTACACCACGTTGACCTGCATCTTCAACCCGTCGGAGGACAGGACATCGAGATCCTCCTCCTCCATCTGCACCTGGCCGTTGAAGATGTACATCTTGTTGAAGGGGAAGATCAGGTGCATCCCTTCGCCGTACAGATGGGACGTGTCGGTGCCGCCGCCGAAGCGGCGCCACAGCACGCCGTAATGGCCGGGACCGATGGAGATGAACATCTCGTGCCGGAACACCACCAGCACGAAGGCGATGATGAAGACCACGATCACCGTTTCGGGCGCGTGGTCGGCCATGAAACCGACGATGGCCCGCCGGATGCGTCTGAAGAACCTAAGCATCCGGCGTCTCCCTGCTGTCCATCACAATGCGGCCCTCTTCCAGATGGATGCGGCGGTCGGCCAGACCGAAATAGCGGTCGTCATGGGTGACGCAGATGACCGTCGTACCGGCAGCCTTCATCTTCGGGATCACGTCCTCATAGAACTTGCGCCGGAAATACGGATCCTGGTCGGCGGCCCATTCGTCGAGAACGCAGATGGGGCGCCGTTCCATCATGGCGACGATCAGCGCCAGCCGCTTGCGCTGGCCCGCCGACAGATCGACGGTGGACAGCTCGTTGCCGGTCAGGGAGGTCTTGTCCGACAGCTCGAATTCCGCGATCAGCGCCTCCGCCCGGGCGCGGGCCTCCTCGTCGATGCCGTAGAGCCGCTTGAACAGGTGATAGTCGCTGAACACGGTGGAAAACAGAGCGCGGTATTTATGCACCGCGTGGTGTTCCAGGAGCTGCCCGTCCAGCAGGATCATCCCCCCCTGCGGCCAGTAGAGCGAGGTCAGCAGGCGCATGAAGGTGGATTTGCCCGCCCCGTTGCCGCCGGAAATGAACACGGTCTCGCCGGGCTTCAGGGTCAGGTTGATGGGACCGACCTGGAACGGGCGTTCGCGCTGCCCGTCGTCGAAGCAGAAGGTCACGTCGCGCAGCTCGATTTCCTGGAACGCGGGCGGTTCCGCCGCCGCGTCCGTGCTCCGCCCCACCTTCCGCCCGTTCTCCGCCGTCTTGCGCAGCAGCGTTTCAAGCTCGGCGATGGCGCCCGCGGCGGCGTTGGCGCTGGCCAGGATGGGAATCGACGACACCACCGCGGCCAGCGGCCCGAACAGGAACAGAACCGCCGACGTCGCCTTCACCAGGCTGTCGCTGGGGGTGTCGCTCAGCATGGGCACCAGGAACACCACCGTGCCCAGCAGCAGGAAGAAGACGTTCTGCGTGAACACGAACGTCCGCCCGAATTCCGATTGCGCCTTGGTCCGTTCGTCGGCGGCGTTCAGCGACGCCTGGATCACGTCGGCGGCCGATTCGGCGCTGCGGCGGTCGTTCAGCTTGATTTCCTTGAACCCGTCCAGGATACCGCCCAGCAGGTCGTGCAGCCGGTATTCCGCCTGCGTCGCCTCGTGGATCGCCGTGTTGATGCGCGCCATGCGCGCCAGATAGAGCGAGGTGGCCCCGGCGGTGAAGACCAGCGTCAGGACGAAGGCCGGCAGCGACACCAGGATGAGGTACAGCGTGGCGAACACCAGCAGCACGCCGTTCTGGAACAGCATGCCCAGCATGTTGCCCGACTGGGCGATGGTCTGGATTTCCTTGCTGAGGCCGTTGAAGATGCTGGTGCGGCCGATCCGCTCCATCCCATCCAGCTCGCAGTTGCGGATTTCCCGGATCAGCCGGCAGCGGATGCGGTGGATGATCCGCTCCACCTCCCGCGCGGTGGAGGACATGACGAAGCGCTGCGCCACCGTGTAGGTGCCGACCACGATGATGAACAGCAGGCCCAGGGTGGTGATGCTGCCCCGCTCATCCTTGTCGAGGTTGGCCGCGGCGTTGATCAGCGCCAGCACCAGGGCGTTGCTGAGCCCGGCGACCGTCGCCATCATGAGGATGCGCCGCAGGTTGGGCACCGCCTCGCTTCGGAGCAGGTGTAGGAATTCCATCAGACGGCACCCGGCATCGTGTGAACGGGGTCAGGGCGTGCGGGGCGCGCGGGCATTCTCACATCGGGCGCCCGCAATGGGCACAATGGCGTTTTTCCGACATGGCCCGAATCTCATGCTCGCAATGATCGCATATATCCGTACGTTTGCGCGACTTGCGTTTCTGATCCCACCGGCTGACGATCAGAAAGACCAGCATAGCAAGCGGGGTAAAAACGATGGACAGGACGAAATATCCAATAAAACCAATACGCCCACGCCGCCCGGCAAGGGCGACCGCCAAGCATAAAACAAGATAAACCACAATCAACATGGCCGTCCCCTCGCATTGATTGTGCCGCCATATCCAAGAAAATCCCCGCAAGCGAGCATCGCTACGGTTCAATTCAATGCCGGTCCGCAACCATATTTAACATGCCTCTGAATTTTTAGAGCATCGGAATGGACAAATCATTGCTAAAACCGATATAATCATATTGCATCGATCCCTGTAAAGGCCGACGTAAATTCATAACCAAACCGCAACGCATACAAACGCAAACCACCGCAAGAGGCCGTTGCCATACGCGCAACGCGTAATTATCCGCATGGATCACAAGACCCGACCACGGACGAAATATGAGCCTCCATTAATAATACCAGGCGACCAAGTATTATAGATAATGCCACCATGCAATAGTTTCGTCAGGTTACGTTCGTAATCCATCGTAAATTGCATATATGTGTATTACCCTTCGATAACAATGTAGTAATCAACGTTCATGCGGACAAAAATAAATCCAATACACCGCGAATCCCGATCTTGACCAAACGGACTTGTCTGCATAACCTGCGCCGCAGGTGAAGCTGGCCAAGTTATTTTAACAGCAATCGGTCTTCTTCCGATTCACTGTTTATGGCCTATACAGGAAAGGATCTTGGCTTTCGATGAACCCGTCCTTCGAAGTCAACGGCCGTTCCCAGGCCAAAAACGACGGTCAGAACCATTTGGTTGCGGTGCCGTCGCAGGGCGATGATGATTTGACCGCCCACGCCGGAAACTTGCTCAACGATCCGTCCGTCAAGGAATGCGTTGTTTTCGAGCGGCGGAAACCATCGGGTGAAACCGTTCTTGCCGCTTACGTCGTGGTTGAGGATCCGCGTGACTTCGACGCGGTCCGCCTCCGGCTGCACGCGCTGGCCGGCGGGCGGATCGCGGCGTTCGTGCCCGTGCTGCACATGCCGCTGACCGCCGGGGGGGCGCCCGACCGGGCCGCCCTGGAAAACCTGCCGGTGTGGGACGACACCCTCATCCCGGCGTGGGAAAGCGCCGTCGCCGCCCACCCGGACGTGGAGCAGGCGGCCTGCCTGCCGGGCCCGCGGGAGGATGCCCGGCGGTTCGTGGCCGTTGACCGGCTGCTGCGCGGCGTGCTGCCGTCGTCCATCGATTCCCGCACGGCGGAAGCCCCTGCCGCCGCCACCGCCGCGGAGCGTGACGCCGAACCCGCCGCCCCGTCGCTGTGCCGGGGCGCGCCGCTGCCGCAGAGCGCGGACGCGCCCCGCACCCTGCCCGAGCTGCTGCGCCGGGCGCCGCAGGACGCCGCCATCATCCAGATCGAGGCCGACGGCACCCAGCACGTGGGCAATTACGGCACGCTGGCCGACGCCGCCCGCCGGGTGCTGGGCGGCCTGCGCCGCCTGGGCCTGGGGGCCGGCGACAAGGTGGTGCTGCAGCTCGACCGCAACGACGATATCTTGAAGGCGTTCTGGGGCTGCGTTCTGGGCGGCATCCAGCCGGTGATCGTGTCGGTGCCCATGGCGTACGACGTGGAAAGCCGGGCGCTCGACCACCTGACCCACATCTGGAATCTGCTGGGCCGTCCGCTGGTGCTGGCCACGGCCAGCCGCGCCCAGGCCATCGCCCAGACCCCGGTTCTGGGCGAATCCCGTCTGGCCGCCATCGAGGATCTGCGCGGCGGCGACCCCGACACCGGCACCCACGCGGCCCAGCCGGACGACGTGGCGTTCTACACCCTGTCGTCGGGCAGCACCGGCGCGCCCAAGGCGGTGATGCTGACCCACGGCAACGTGCTGGCGCGCGCGCGGGGCGTGAACCTGCTGTGCGGCCATGCGTCGGACGACGTGATCCTGAACTGGCTGCCCTTCGACCATGTGGGCAGCATTTCCGACTGGCACATCCGCTGCATCGCACTGGGCTGCACGCTGGTCTATGCGCCCAAGGAAACCGTGCTGGGCCGTCCGCTGCAGTGGATGGAGCTGATCCACCGCTACCGCGTCACCCACAGCTGGGCGCCCAACTTCGCCTATTCCCTGGTCAGTGCGGCGCTGAAGAACGAGCGGCCCGGCGACTGGGATCTGTCGTGCGTCAAGGGGCTGCTGACCGCGGGCGAGATGATCACCCGCACGGCCACCCGCGAATTCCTGGCCGGGCTGGCGCCGTTCGGGCTGAAGCCGTCGGTGGTACGCACCGCGTTCGGCATGGCCGAGATGGGGTCGGGCGTCACCTATCACTGCCCGCAGGACGGGCGGTCGCTGACCTTCCACCACATCGACCGCACATCCCTGGGCGGCACGCTGCGCGCCGCCGATCCCGACGACGACACCGCCATTTCCTTCGCCAGCCTCGGCGCCGTCATCCCCGGCATGACCATGCGCATCGTCGATGACGAGCAGCGCGTGGTGCCCCAGGGGGTGGCCGGCCATCTCCAGTTCAGCGGCGCCGCCGTGTCGCCCGGCTATTTCGGCAACACCGAGGCCAACGCCGTCTTCCGCGCCGACGGATGGTTCGAAACCGGCGACGTCGGTTTCATCATCGACGGCGAGATGTTCCTGGCGGGCCGCGCCGGGGCCGGCATCATCATCAACGGCGCCAACTTCTACAACAGCGAGATCGAAGGCATCGTCGAGCAGGTGGACGGCGTCACCCCGTCGTTCAGCGCCGCCTGCGCCGTGCGCGCGGCGGGCAGCGACGACCAGAAGCTGGCGGTGTTCTTCCACACCACCTTCACCGCCGACGCGGTGCTGCGCCCGCTGCTGCGGGCCATCCAGATGCGCCTGACCAAGCAGCTGGGCATCAAGGCCGACTATCTGATCCCGGTGGATCTGGACACGATTCCGAAGACCGCCATCGGCAAGATCCAGCACAAGCGGCTGACCACGCGGTTCCAGAACGGCGATTTCCAGGACACGCTGGACCGGGTGGATGCCCTGACCGGCAGCGAACGCGCCCTGCCCGACCGCTTCCTGGAGGCGGTGTGGCAGCGCAAGGAGCTGGTCAACGCCCCGCAGCCGGCGGACGGCACCTGTCTGGTGGTTCTGGATGAGCAGGGTGTGGGCCGCCGTGTGGCCGATGCCCTGGCCGCCGCCGGCATCGCCGCCGTGACCGCCGCCGCGGGCCAGTCCCTGCCGGATCTGGACGGCGTGCGCACGGTGCTGCACCTGTCCGCCCTTGGCGCCGACGGCAGCCTGGAGCGGGCCGAGCGGGACGCCCGTGCCCTGCTGGCGCTGGCGCGGAGCCTGCCCGCCGAGCGTCCGATCCGTCTGCTGGTGGTGTCCACGGGTGCGGAATCCGTGCTGGCGGGCGACACCGCCGCCCCGGCCCGCGCCGTTCTGCCGGGCGTGGTGGAAACCATCGCCCGGACTCTGCCGGCACTCGACGTCCGCCATGTGGATGTGACGGACACGGTGGACCCCGCCGATTTGGTGCGCGAGGCGCTGACGCCCGCCGTCGACGCCCGCGTGGCGCTGCGCGATGGGCAGCGCTGGGTTGCCGGCCTGCGCGCCGTGGACGTGGCCGCCCGCGCGGACGAGGCCGGGTGGACCAGCCCGTTCCGCCGCAACGGCGTCTATGTGCTGAACAACGGCCTGGACGGGTTCGGCCCGGATCTGGCGGAATTTCTGCTGGCCCGCCATCACGCGCGGGTGCTGCTGCTGGGCCGTGACGCGGTCCCCGGCGACGGGCAGGCCGCGGCCCTGCGGCGGCTGCAGGCCGTGGGCGGCGATTGCGTCTACGGCACCGGCCTCGACAGCCTTCCCGCCGCGTGGGGCGATGCCCTGGACGGCGTGATCCACCTGCCGGCGGACGGCGCCGGGGCGGACGACACCGCCTT
This sequence comes from Azospirillum fermentarium, assembly GCF_025961205.1. NCBI lineage: Bacteria > Pseudomonadati > Pseudomonadota > Alphaproteobacteria > Rhodospirillales > Azospirillaceae > Azospirillum > Azospirillum fermentarium. Next base: position 137,324 of record NZ_JAOQNH010000003.1, on the reverse strand, counting down.
CGCCGATGCCCTGGCCCGCGTGGAAACCCTGGCGGAACAGGCGCAGGGCCGCGGTGCCGCGGTCATCCTGTTCGCCACCACCGCCCATGCGGTGGGCGGCAGCCCGGCGGCGGCGGCCGAGGCCGCGTTCCTGGACGCCCTGGCGCAGCGGCTGGCCGCGGCCGGCGTGGCGGTTCATGGCGCCGCCCTGGACGCCGCCGGAACCGCGGATGCGGCGCGCGGCCTGAACACCCTGCTGGCCGGCGTGCGTCTGGGCCGGGGCCGGCTGCTGATCGGCATCGACGAGGCGGACGCCCGCGTGCGGGTGCGCCGCACCGACGGCCCGCTGGAGCCGGTGACCCGCACCGCCTGTTTCACCGCCCCCCGCCTGCTGTCCCCGGCGGATGCCGGCCTGCCGCTGCCGGTGGACGCCTTCGGCACGGTGGCGCCCGCCACCTTCGTCCAGCTCCGCCAGCCGGAAACCGCCGCCGCCGAACAGATCGAGCTGTGGCCGTCGGTGGCCGAATACTACGTCTACGACGACCTGATCTATTACGCGCTGGCCAACGACGAGCGGCGCAACGAAAAATACCGCACGGCACTGGAACGCACGGTGAAGGGCAAGATCGCCGTGGACGTCGGCACCGGCAAGGAGGCCATCCTGGCCCGGCTGGCGCTGGAGGCCGGGGCGCGCAAGGTCTATGCCATCGAAAAGGGCGACCGCGCCTTCGAACTGGCCGTCGCCCACATCGAAAGCCTGGGGCTGTCCGACCGCATCACCGTCTTCCACGGCGAAGCGGGTGAGGTGAACCTGCCCGAGCCGGCGGACGTGTGCGTGTCGGAAATCGTCGGCCCCATCGGCGGCTGCGAAGGCTCGGCGGTCATCATCAACGACGCCCACCGGCTGCTGCGTCCGGGCGGGGTGATGATCCCGGTGCGCAGCACCACCGTCATCGCCGCGGCCCGCCTGCCCGACGCCATCCTGAACAACCCCGGCTTCCACCGGGTGCCGGCGTCGTACACGGAAAAGATCTTCGACCAGATCGGCTATCCGTTCGACCTGCGCGTCTGCATCAAGAAGTTCCCCCACGATCATCTGCTGTCGGCCCCCGACATCTTCGAGGATCTCGACTACAGCAAACCGATCACGCTGGAGGAAGACCACACCATCACCCTGCCCATCGACAAGGCATCCCGTCTCGACGGGTTCCTCGTGTGGCTGAAGCTCCACACCATCGAGGGCGAGGTGATCGACATTCTGGAGCACGAACACAGCTGGCTGCCGGTCTATATGCCGGTGTTCGAGCCGGGCGTGGACGTGGCCGCCGGCGACCGGGTGGAAGCCACCATCCACCGCCGGGTGTGCGACAACGGGCTGAACCCGGAATTCATCATCGAGGGCGCGCTGATCCGCGCCAACGGCGAGACGGTTCCCTTCACCCACGCCTCCATGCACCACGCCAAGCGGTTCCAGGAGCACCCGTTCTACCAGCGCCTGTTCGCCGGTGACACCTATGGCCGCCTGCCGGCGTGCCGTCCGGGAACGCCGCTGCAATACCTGCCCGAACTGCCCATCACCGTGACGGGGGCGGTGGACCGTGAGCGGCTGGCGGTGCTGATGAGCGGCGGCGGGCGCGGCGACGGGCCGCGTCAGGTGCCGGCGTCGGAGATCGAGCTGAAGATCGCCGGCATCTGGCAGGACGTGCTGGGCGTGGCCGAGGTCGGCGTGGACGACGACTTCTTCGAACTGGGCGGCCATTCGCTGCTGCTGGTGCAGGCCCATCACCGGCTGGTGGCCGAATTCGGCCCCCGCCTGTCGCTGCCCGACCTGTTCAAATACCCCACCATCCGCGCGCTGGTTCAGATCCTGACCGACGGCATCGAGCAGGCCAACCCGTCCCAGCGCGGTGCCGACCGCGCCAAGGCGCGGGCCGAGGCGGCGGGCAGCCGCAGCAGCCGCGACATCGCCGTCATCGGCATGGCCTGCCGCTTCCCCGGCGCCGACACCACCGATGCGTTCTGGGAGAATCTCGCCGCCGGCACCGAATCCATCACCTTCTTCAGCGATGACGAGGTGATCGCGTCGGGGATCGACCCGTCGGTGGTCCGCCGCGCCGGCTATGTGAAGGCCAGCCCCATCCTGTCGGAGATCGAGGGCTTCGACGCCGAGTTCTTCGGCTACAACGCGATGGACGCAGCACTGATGGACCCGCAGCAGCGGCTGCTGCTGGAATGCGGGTGGGAAGCGCTGGAAAGTGCGGGTTACGACCCCACCAATTACCGCGGCGAGATCGGCGTCTATGCCGGCGCCAGCATGAACACCTATCTGCTGAACAACGTCCATCCCAACCGCGGCACGCTGGACCTGCTGGACAATCTGGACGTGACGACGCTGGATTCCATGGGCGGTTTCCAGCTCATGGTCGCCAACGACAAGGACTATCTGCCCACCCGCCTGTCGTACAAGCTGAACCTGCGCGGCCCCAGCGTGAACGTGCAGACCGCGTGCTCCACGGGTCTGGTGGTGGTTCACATGGCCTGCCAATCGCTGCTGAACGGCGAGGCCGACATGTTCCTGGCCGCCTGTTCGGCGGTGCAGATCCCGCACCGGGCCGGGCACCTGTACCAGGACGGCATGATCGTGTCGCCCGACGGCCATTGCCGCGCCTTCGACGCCCAGGCCAAGGGCACGGTGTTCGGCAGCGGCGTCGGCGTGGTGGTGCTGAAGCGGCTGGACGACGCGCTGCGCGACAACGACCACATCGTGGCGGTGGTCAAGGGATCGTCGGTCAACAACGACGGCGGCGACAAGGTGGGCTACATGGCCCCGTCGGGCGAGGGCGAGGCGTCGGCGGTGGCCGAGGCGCTGGCCGTCGCCGGCATCGCCCCCGAGACCGTCGGGTTCATCGAAGCCCACGGCACCGGCACCGAGATGGGCGACCCCATCGAAATCAACGCCCTGACCCAGGCCTTCCGCCTGCACACCGAGGAAAAGGGCTTCTGCGCCATCGCGTCGGTCAAGACCAACGTCGGGCACCTGCAGATCACCTCGGGCATGGCGGGCTTCATCAAGGCGGCGTTGGCGCTGGAGCACAAGGCGATCCCCGCCAACCTGCATTTCGACACGCCCAACCCGGCCATCGACTTCGAGAACAGCCCGTTCTACGTGCCGACCACACTGACGCCGTGGCCCGCCACCGGCGGCACCCCGCGGCGCGCGGGCGTGAACTCGCTGGGCATCGGCGGCACCAACGCTCACGTCATCCTGGAAGAAGCGCCCCAGCCCGCCGTGATCGAGGCCGGGGCGGAGCGTCCGCGCCACATCCTGACGCTGTCGGCCCGCAACGAAACCGCCCTGGCCCAGCTGGCCGGGCGTTATGCCGCCTTCCTCGGCGCCAACCCCGACGCTGCGCTGGCCGACGTCTGCTTCACCGCCAACACCGGGCGCAAGGCGTTCAACCACCGGGTGGCGGTGGCCGCCGGGTCGGTGGCCGAGCTGGCATCCGCCCTCGGCACCGTCGCCGACGGCGGGACGGACGCCGACGGCATCGTCCGCGGTCAGGCCGACGCGCAGGAACGCGACCGCATCGCCTTCCTGTTCACCGGCCAGGGCGCGCAGTACGTGGGCATGGGCCGGGAACTCTATGAAACCCAGCCGGTGTTCCGCGCGCATCTGGACCGCTGTGCGGCGATCCTCGATCCGCTGCTGGGCCGTTCCCTGACCGCCATCCTCTACCCCGCCGGCGGGGCATCGCCGGACGTGGATCTCGACGACACCCTCTATGCCCAGCCGGCCCTGTTCGCGGTGGAATACGCGCTGGCCCAGCTGTGGCAGTCGTGGGGGATCGTGCCCGACGCGGTGATGGGCCACAGCCTGGGCGAATACGTGGCCGCCTGCATCGCCGGGGTCTTCAGCCTGGAAGACGCGCTGACGCTGGTCGCCGCCCGTGCCCGCCTGATGCAGGCCCTGCCCCGCGACGGTGAAATGATGGCGGTGTTCGCCGGGCTGGACGACATCCGTCCCCTGCTGGACCCGGTGGCCGGGCGTGTCGCCGTCGCCGCCGAGAACGGCCCGGCCCACACCGTGCTGTCCGGTGCCGCGGACGCCATCGCCACCATCCGGGCGGAGCTGGAACGCCGGGGCATCGGCACCCGCACGCTGCGCACCTCGCATGCCTTCCACTCGCCGCTGATGGAACCGATGCTGGGCGATTTCGCCCAGGCCGCGGCCCGCGTCACCTACGCCGAACCCAGCATCACGCTGGTGTCCAACGTCACCGGCGCCCCGGCCACCGACGAGGTGGCGACCGCCGCCTATTGGTGCCGCCACATCCGCCAGCCGGTGCTGTTCCGGGCGGGGGTGGAAGCGCTGGTGGACGCCGGCTGCGACACCTTCGTGGAGATCGGGCCGAAGCCCACGCTGCTGGGGCTGGCCTCCGGCTGTGTGGACGCCGATGCGGCGCTGTGGCTGCCCAGCCTGGCCGAGCACCGCGGCAACTGGGACCAGCTTCTCGACAGCCTCGCCCGGCTGGCGGTGCGGGGTCCGGTGGATTGGGCCGGGTTCGACGCGCCGTACACGCGCCGCCGCCTGCCGCTGCCAACATACCCGTTCCAGCGCCAGCGCTATTGGCTGGACCGTCCGGCCCAGTCCGGCCGCCCGGCACAGCGCCGCACCGGCTCGCCGCTGCTGGGCCAGCGGCTGCGGCTGCCGGCCCTGGGGGCGACGGTCTACGAGAACCGTTTCAGCGTCACCGACCTGCCGCTGCTGGGCGACCACCGCATCTTCGGCGAGGTGGTGGTGTCGGGGGCCTGCTACCTGTCCATGCTGCTGGCCGCCGTCGCCAAGGCCCGGAAATCGCCAGCCTGCGTGGTGCGGGACGTGGGCTTCGTCCAGCCCCTCGTCATTGCCGCCGGACAGGCCGTCACCGTGCAGGCGGTGCTGACGCCCGAGGGTGACCGGACCGCGCTGCGGCTGGTCAGCTTCGCCGACGATGACGGCGACGACGATCCCGTGGTCTCCACCCATGTGGAAGCCGTGGTGCACACCGGGGAGCTACCCCCCGCCGCTGCCAGCGTCCAGCCGCGTCACGCGGTGTGGGAGCGCTGCGCGGAGGAGATCGGGGCCGAACGCTTCTACCGCACCCAGGCCGAACGCCACATCGGTCTCGGCCCCAGCTACCGCTGGATCGATGCCATCCGTCTGGGCAAGGATGAGGCGGTCTGCGCCATCCGGGTGCCGGCGGCGCTGGGCGGGCTGGAATCCCGGCCCCTTCACCCCGGCCTGCTGGATGCCGCCTTCGGGCTGCTGCTGGCCGCCGCCCCGCTGGCCGACGGCGACACCTGGCTGCCGTTCGGCATCGAGGCGGTGCGCGTCCACGCCGATCCCGACCCCGACCACTGCTGGGCGCATCTGGTGCTGCGTCCGGCCGGCGGCGAGGACCGGGTGGCCGCCGACGTGCAGGTGTTCGACCGCAACGACCGGCTGGTGCTGGAATTCATCGGGTTCGAGGGCCGGCGCGCCCGCAGCCGGGACGTGCTGCGGCACCTGACCGCCGGCACGGAAGGCCGGCTGTACGCCAAGGACTGGCGCCCGCTGGCCCCGGCGGCGGCGGCCTCCGCCCCGCCGTCGCGCTGGCTGCTGCTGGCCGACAACCAGGGCGTGGCCGAAAGCCTGGCCCGCCCGCTGCAGGCCGACGGCGCCCGCTGCGTGCTGGCCTTTGCCGGGACGGCGTTCGCGGCCACCGGCGACGGCACCTACCGCCTGAACCCGGCCCAGCCGCAGGATTTCGACCGGCTGCTGCGGGACAGCCTGGACCCCGGTGAGCAGTACGACGGCGTCATCCACCTGTGGGGCCTGGACGAGCCGGCGGACGACGCCGCGTGCGCCGGCGCCCTGCATCTGGTGCAGGCGCTGGACAAGGCCGGGGCGCTGGGTGCTGCCCGCGTGTGGCTGGTCACCCGCGGTGCCCAAGCCGTGGCCGGCGATGCCGAACCGGTGCGCGCCGGACAGGCGCCCCTGTGGGGCCTGGGCCTGACGCTGGGGCTGGAATACCCGCAGACCCGCTGCACCTGTGTGGATCTGGACCCCGCCGCGGCCCAGCCCGCCGACGATCTGCTGTCCACGCTCCGCACCAGCGATGACGAGGGCGAGGTGGCGTGGCGCCGGGGCATGCGCCATGTGGCCCGCCTGACCGGGCACAGGACCGCCGCCGGCCAGCCGGTGACGGTGCGGGCCGACGGCGGCTATCTCATCACCGGCGGCCTGGGTGCCCTGGGCCTGCTGACGGCGGAATGGCTGGTGAACGAAGGCGCGCGCCATCTGGTTCTGGTGGGCCGCCGGCCCCCCTCGGCGGACGCCGCCGCGGCCATCGCCCGGCTGGAACAGGCCGGTGCCACCGTGCGCACCGTGCTGGCCGATGCCGCCGATGCCGGGGCGCTGGCCACGGCCATCGGGGAATTCGGCCATGGGGCGCCGGCCCTGCGCGGCGTGATCCACGCGGCGGGCGGCATCGCCGACGGCATGATGGCCGACCAGGGGTGGGAACGGTTCCGCAGCATCCTGCCGGCCAAGACCGCCGGGGCGTGGAACCTGCACACCCTGACCCGCGGGCTGGATCTGGACTTCTTCGCCCTGTTCTCCTCGGCGGCGTCGCTGCTGGGCAACCCCGGACAGGCCAACTATGCCGCGGCCAACGCCTACCTCGACGCACTGGCCCATCACCGCCGGGCACAGGGGCTGACCGCGGTCAGCATCAACTGGGGACCGTGGGAGCAGGTGGGCATCGCCACATCCGACCCCACCATCCGCGAACGGCTGGGCCGTCAGGGCTTCACCGGCATCCAGCCCGGCGACGGCATCGCCCTGTTGTCGCGCATCCTGGGCGGCGATGCGGTGCAGGTGGGGGTGATGGACGCCGACTGGGCCACCTATCTGGCGCAACTGCCCAAGGCGCAGAGCCTGTTCCTCGACCTGGGCGGCAGCGCCCGGCGGGCGGGGGCCGGGGCGGCGGCGGACGCCGGCTCGGACCTCATCATCCGGTTGCACCAGGGATCGGCGGAGCAGCGCCGGGGGATCCTGGACGATCTGGTCCGCACCACGCTCCAGCGCATCCTGGGTATCCCCGCGGCGGCCCTGGACGGCACCCGTCCCCTGACCGACCAGGGGCTGGACTCCCTGATGGCGGTGCAGTTGCGCAACGGCCTGGCCAACGCGCTTCAGCGCCCGCTGCCGGTCACTTTGGTGTTCAATTACCCGACGGTGGGCGACATCGCCGGGTTCCTTGAGGCCCAGTTGCCCGGTGCCGCGGGGGATGCCGCCGCCGGCAGCCGCGAGGACCAGCCGCAGGATGGGGCCGCCCATCGCGCCGCGCTGGATCTGCTGACGGATATCGATGATCTTCTCGCCGAAGACGTCCCATGAGCCGGACGTCCGACCGACAGATGGGAAAGGGATGCCCGTGACGTTTCAGCCGGCCACCGCCGCCAGCACGCCGACCACGCCCGCGGCGGTGTTCAACCGTTGGATCACCTGCCCGGCGCCCAACCCGGCCGCGCGCCTGCGGCTGTTCTGCCTGCCGTTCGCGGGGGGCGGGGCGTCGGTCTACCGCGGGTGGGCGCAGAGCCTGCCCATGGTGGAGCTGTGCCCCATCCAGCTTCCGGGGCGGGAAAACCGGCTGGGCGACACGCCCTTCACGGTGATGGGCGATCTGGCCGAGCGGCTGGCCGACGAGATCCTGCCCTTCACCGACCGGCCCTTCGCCCTGTTCGGCCACAGCATGGGGGCGCTGATCTCGTTCGAGCTGACGCGCATCCTGCGGCGGCGGGGCGCGCCGATGCCGGAGATGCTGTTCCTGTCGGCCCACCGCGCCGCCCACCTGCCGCTGCGCCGCAAGCCGCTGATCGGGCTGGACGACGCGGAATTCCTGGAGGCGGTGCGGCTGTTCGGCGGCACCCCGCGGGAGGTGTTCGAGCACAAGGAACTGGTGGAGATCATCCTGCCGGCCCTGCGCGCCGATCTGGCCCTGTGCGACGGCTACCGCCACGAACCGGGGGAACCGCTGGGCTGCCCGCTGGTGCTCTACGCCGGCCGCCAGGACGCCGAGGTCTCGCCCACCGAGGTGGAGGCGTGGGGCGAACACACCACCGAGGGCGCCCGGCTGCGGATCTTTCCGGGCGATCATTTCTTCTTGCGCTCCAACCGCGACCTGCTGCTGCGGGCGATGGCGAGCGCGCTGGCCTGACACGCGGGTGCCCGCACCGTCACCGAGAAACTTTGGGGAAAAGCCATGGCGCAGGACGAACAGGACGACACCGGCCTCTACACCGTGGTCGTGAACGCCGAAGAACAATATTCCATCTGGCCGGCGGGCCGGGATTTCCCGCTGGGCTGGAAGGACGCCGGCAAGACCGGCCCCAAGGCCGACTGTCTGGCCCATATCGAGGCCGTGTGGACCGACATGCGGCCCTTGAGCCTGCGCCGGCAGATGGAAGAGCTGGCGAAGAACCCGCCGCCCGCTCCCGCCGCCGATGACGGGGCGGAGGAGGACGGCGCCCTGATCCGCCACCTGTCCACCGGCACCCACCCCATCGAGATGGGCTTGCGCCCGGACAAGACCGCCGCGGCCCTGCGCGACGGCATCAACCGCGGCTATGTCCACATCCGCTTCCCCGAGACCAAGGGCGGGACGGAGCTGGGCGTGCGGCTGGACCGGGAGGCTTGCGACCTGAACCACGCCGATTTCGCCAACGGCACCGGCACCGCGCGTCTGGCCGGCACCCTGACGCTGGATTTCGTCAAGGTCCGGTGCGTGGCCGAGGTGGACCTGCCCACGCTGGCGGGCCGCGGCCATCTGGAAATCGTTCAGGCGTAACGCAACAGCGCATCACAGCAGGCGGGCATGGCGGCAGCGGCACATTCAGACCGGGAAGAAGCCTATAAGCAGGCGTTGCTCAAGGCCAAGGCCGCGATCCGCCAACTGGTGGACGAGAACGCCGCCCTGCGCAAGCGGGACGCCATCGCGGTGGTCGGCATGGCCTGCCGCTTCCCCGGCGGGGCCAACGACACGGGCGCGTTCTGGCAACTCCTGAACGACGGGGTGGACGCCATCGCCGCGGTGCCGGCGGACCGCTGGCCGGCGGACCGCCATCTGTCGGCCGATCCCGACGCGCCGGGCAAGATGGTCACGGCGCGCGGCGGCTTTCTCGATGTGCCGGTCGGCGATTTCGACGCCGGCTTCTTCGGCATCACCCCGCGGGAGGCGCGCGCCCTCGACCCCCAGCACCGGCTGATCCTGGAATTGGGGTGGGAAGCGCTGGAGGATGCCTGCCTCGACCCCACAGCGCTGAAGCACAGCCGCACCGGCGTGTTCGTCGGCATCTCCAGCGACGATTACGTCCAGGCCCACCGCCATTCCGGGCGGCCCGAGGCGATCGACGCCTATTCCATGACCGGCAGCACCTTCAGCACCGCGGTGGGGCGGCTGTCGTACGTGCTGGGGCTGCACGGGCCGGCGCTGGCGGTGGACACGGCGTGCTCGTCGTCGCTGGTGGCGCTGCATCTGGCCAGCCGCAGCCTGCGGTCGGGGGAATCCGACATGGCGCTGGTGGGCGGGGTCAACCTGATCCTGTCGCCGGAATCCCACATCTGCTTTTCCAAGCTGCGCGCCATTTCGCCCGAGGGGAAATGCCGGACCTTCGACGCGGCGGCGGACGGCTATGTCCGCGGCGAGGGCTGCGGCTTCGTGGTGCTGAAGCGGCTGGATGACGCGGTGCGCGACGGCAACCGCATCCTGGCGGTGGTCAAGGGCACCGCCGTCAACCAGGACGGCCGCACCAACGGGCTGGCCGCCCCCAACGGCACCGCGCAGCAGGCGGTGGTGCGCGAGGCGCTGCGGGACGCCGGCCTGACCCCCGGCGACGTGGATTACGTGGAAGCCCACGGCACCGGCACCCTGCTGGGCGACCCCATCGAGGCCGAAGCGCTGGGGGCGGTGTTCGGCACCGCGCGGGACGCGCCGCTGCGCATCGGGTCGGTCAAGACCAACATCGGCCATCTGGAAGCCGCGGCGGGCATGGCCGGGCTGATCAAGCTGATCCTGGCGCTGCGGCACGAGACGCTGCCGGCCTCCCTCCACTTCCGCACCCCCAACCCGCACATCGCGTGGGACGCCATGGCGCTGCGGGTGGTGGGGGAACGCGCATCCTGGCCGCGGCGGGACCAGCGCCCGCGGGTGGCCGGGCTGAGTTCCTTCGGCTTCAGCGGCACCAACGCCCACATCGTCGTGGAGGAACCGCCGCCGGCTCCCGCCCGCGGTGAGGACACGGCGGACGCCGGCACCCACCTGCTGTGCCTGTCGGCCCGCAACGAGGGGGGCCTGCGCGATCTGGCCGCCCGCACCCGTGCCGTCCTGGCCGATGCCGCCTTGTCCGATACCGATCTCGGCGACCTGTGCTATTCCGCCGCCGCCGGGCGCCGCCACCTGTCCCGCCGTCTGGCGGTGGAGGGGGGGAGCGCCGAGGCCCTGCGCGCCGGCCTGGATGCCTTTCTGGAGGGCCGCGCGGACCCGTCCGCCGACACCGGCAACGCCGACGACGGTGTGGGGCCGGGGGTGGCGTTCCTGTTCACCGGCCAAGGCGCGCAGTACGCCGGCATGGGCCACGGCCTCTACCGCACCCAGCCGGTGTTCCGCGACGCGGTTGACCGTTGCGACGCGCTGCTGCGCCCACGGCTCGGCCTGTCGCTGGCGGAGCGGATGTTCTCCGGTGACGAGGGCGCGCTGACGCCCACGGGGTTGGCCCAGCCGGCCCTGTTCGTCCTGGAATACGCGCTGGCCCAGCTTTGGGAATCGTGGGGCATCCGCCCGCAGTTCCTGATCGGGCACAGCGTCGGGGAATACGCCGCCGCCTGCCTGGCCGGGGTCTTCAGTCTGGAGGACGGGCTGACCCTGATCGCCGAGCGCGGGCGGCTGATGCAGGCGCTGCCGGCGGGCGGCGCCATGGCCGCGGTGTTCGCCGATGCCGATACCGTCACGGCGGCCCTGGCCCCCCATGCCGGTCAGGTGGACATCGCCGCTGTCAACGGCCCGGCCCACACCGTGGTGTCCGGCACCGCGGACGCGGTGGACCGCCTGAGCGCCGCCCTGGCGGCGGGCGGGGTGCGGGTGGTGCGGCTGACCGTTTCCCACGCCTTCCATTCGCACCGGATGGACCCGATGCTGGCGGAATTCGAACAGGTGGTCCGCCGGGTCACCCTGTCGCCGCCGCGCATCCCGCTGGTGTCGAACCTGACGGGCGGCCTCATCGGGGCCGAGATCGCCACCCCGCGCTATTGGGTGGATCACGTCCGCCGCCCCGTCGCCTTTGCCGCCGGCATGGCGGCGCTGGAGCGGGCGGGGGTGCGCACCTTCGTCGAGGTGGGGCCGCAGCCGGTCCTGCTGGGCATGGCGCGTCAGTGTTTCGATCCCGAGAACGGGGCGTGGCTGCCCAGCCTGAAGCGCGGCGTCCCCGATGCGGCGGTGCTGCACCGTGCCCTGGGCGCGCTCCACACCCAAGGCGCGACGGTGGACTGGGCCGCGGTGCACGCCGGGCGCGGCCGCCGCTGGACCAGCCTGCCCCACTACCCGTTCCAGCGCACCCGCCACTGGGTGGACAATCCGCGGCTGGGCGGTGGGAGCGCCCCGGTGGTGGCGGCCCGCCCCGCCCCCCTGCTGGACCGCATGGTGCGTTCGCCGCTGCTGGACGCGGTGCTGTTCGAGACGCGCTACGGCGTGGCCGAGATCCCGCTGCTGGACGAGCACCGCATCTTCGGCGCGGTGGTGGTGTCGGGCGCCTCCCTGATTTCCATGATTCTGGACGCGGCGGTGACGGCGTTCGGGGATGGGGCCGTCCGCCTGTCCGATCTGGTGCTGCATCAGGCGCTGGTGATCCCCGAGGACGGCTCGCGGCTGGTCCATCTGGCCTTCACCCCCAACGGTGACGGCACCGCCTTCCGGCTGGTCAGCATGGACGCCGCCGGCGACCCGGCCACCCAGACGGTCCACGTCTCCGGCACGCTCAGCCGCGACGGGCGCGATTCCGCCGCCCCCCACACCTTGGCCACCCTGGACGGCGCGTGGGAGCGGCTGGAAACCGCGCTGTCGGGGGAGGAGGTGCGGGCCGCCCACCGGCACCGTCACATCGTCCTCGGCCCCAGCTATGTCTGGCTGGAGTCCATGCGGCTCGACCCGCGGGAATCGGTGGGGCGCCTGCGCCCGCCGGCCACCGAGCCGCCGCTGGACATCGCCGGCACCCGGATGCATCCGGGGTTGATCGATTCCTGGCTCAGCCTGCTGGCCGCCATGGTGGGGATCGACGGCGACAGGCCGCTGGTGCCCTTCGCCGTTGGCCGCTTCACCCTGCTGCACCCGCCGGGGGATGGGCCGCTGACCGCCTATGCCCGCCGCCGGGAACTGCCGCAGGCGCCGGGACGCATGGTCGGCGACATGTGGCTGCTGGACGCCGACGGCACCCTGGTCGCCGAATGCCTGGGCCTGGAAGGGCGGCAGACGACGCTGGAAGCGCTGCTGCGCCGCCCGGCCAAGGACCACACCGGATCGTGGCTCCACCGGATCGACTGGGCCGAGGCCGAGACGCCCGCCGCCGGGGCCGGCGACGTGCCGTGGCTGGTCTTCGCGGACCAAGGCGGACAGGGTGACGCGCTGGCCGCCCACCGCGCGGCCCACGGGATGCGCACCGTCCGCGTGACGCCGGGAACCGCGTTCGAGCGGCTGGACGATACCCAGTACCGCATCGACCCGCGCAAGCCCGAAGATATGGCCGCCCTGCTGGACGCGGCGTTCCCCGGACAGGCGGCCTTCCGCATCGCCTATCTCTGGGGCCTGGACGCCCGCAGCGCAGAGGCCGCGGCGCTGGAGTCCGCCATCGCCGGGGCCTGCGTTCCCTTCCTCCACCTCGTCGCCGCCGCCGCGCGGCGGGGGGCAGACGCCCCGGCGCTGGCCGTGGTCACCCGCGGGGCGTGGGATGCGGAACCGGCGCAGGCCCCCCTGTCCGGTCTGGCCCGCACCGCCGCACTGGAGCACCCGGAACTGCGGGTGCGCGTGATCGACCTCGACCCTCACGGCGATGCCCCGCCCACCGAGGCGCTGGTGCGCGACCTGGGCGCCGACGACGGTGAGGAACGGGTGTCCTACCGCGGCGGCAGCCGGCGCGTGGCGCGGCTGGTGCGGATGGCGCCGCCCGCGGCCACAGGCCCGCTGCCGGTGCGGGCGGACGGCGCCTATCTGATCCTGGGGGGCCTGGGGGGCCTGGGGCGTTTCATGGCCCGCCGGCTGGTGGCCCGCGGCGCCCGCGACCTGACGCTGGTCAGCCGCAGCGCCGCCGGGACGGACGCCGCGGCGTTCGTGGACGAACTGCGCGCCACCGGCGCCACGGTGCGGCTCTGCCGCGCCGATCTGGCGGTGGGGGCGGAGGTGGCGGCGGCCATCGCCGCAGCAACGTCCGACCGGCCCCTGGCCGGCGTGGTCCACGCCGCCGGGGTGCTGGACGACGGCGTTCTGCTGCATCTGGACGCCGCCCGCCTGTCGCACGCCCTGGCGGCCAAGACGGTGGGGCTGGCCCATCTGCACGAGCAGACCCGCGGCCTGCCGCTGGATTTCTTCATCGGCTTCTCGTCCATGACCGCGCTGACCGGATCGTCGGCGCAAGGGGCCTATGTCGCCGCCAACAGCTACATGGACGCGCTGATGCAGGCCCGCCGGGGACAGGGTCTGCCGGGTCTCAGCGTCGGCTGGGGACCGTGGGCGCAGGCCGGCATGGCCGCCCGGCTCGATGACCGCCAGAGCCAGCGGCTGGCCCGCCAGGGCATCGCCGCCCTGCCGCCGGACGAGGCGCTCGACGCGCTGGAGCGGGTGGCGGCGGGCGCCCCCGCCCACATCGGCATCATGAACGTGGACTGGCCGGCGTTCTTCCGGCAGGCACCGGGGGCGGTGGACCATCCGCTGTTCGCCGCCCTGCGGCCCCCGCCGGACCAGACCCCGGCAAAGACCGCCGGGGCCGCCGGCTGGACCCCGCGTCTGCTCCAGGCGCCGCCCGCGTCCCGGCGCACGCTGCTGGCCGGGCTGATCCGTGACGAGATCGTCCGGGTGGTGGGCGGGACCAGCGGTGCGCCCATCGCCCCGCGCCAGCCGCTGTTCGATCTGGGGCTGGATTCGCTGATGGCGGTGGACCTGCGCACCCGGCTGGCCGCCGCCCTGGGCTGCCCGCTGGCGACCACGCTGCTGTTCGACCATCCCACGCTGGAAACGCTGACCGAGCATCTGATGACCGCCGTTCCCGGCCTGGACGCCGATGCGGCGCCGGAACCCGCCGTGGGCACGGCCCCCGCGGCGGCAGCGGCGGCGACCGTGGAGGAATCGGATCTGGACGATCTGTCGGACGCCGAGCTTGAGGCCATGCTGGCCGAACGGCTCGGGCTGGCGGTGGAAGAGGGAGGACGGCGGGCATGAGCACGGGTGACAAGACCACCGACAACCGCACCCTGATCCGGCAGGCGCTGCTGAAGATCGACGAACTGCAAGCCAAGCTGAACGCCAGCGAGGCGAAACAGCGCGAACCCATCGCCATCGTCGGCATGGGCTGCCGCTTCCCCGGCGGCGGTGACGGGCCGCACACCTTTTGGCCGCTGCTGCATGAGGGCCGCGACGCCATCGCCGAGGTGCCGGCCAGCCGCTGGGACATCGATGCCTATTACGACCCCGATCCCGACGCGCCGGGCAAGATGGTGCAGCGGTCGGGCGGGTTCCTCGACGGCATCGACCGTTTCGACCCGCATTTCTTCGGCATCTCCCCTCGCGAGGCCGCGTCCATGGACCCGCAGCAGCGGCTGTTGCTGGAGGTGGCGTGGGAAGCGCTGGAGGATGCCGGCATCCCGGCGGATAGCCTGTACCGCAGCCCCACGGGCGTGTTCATCGGCATCATGGGGCAGGATTTCGGCCAGCGCCTGTTCGCGCCCAGCCGTCACGCCCGCCTCGATGCTTATGCCGGCACCGGCACGTCGCCGGGCATGATCGCCGGGCGGCTGTCCTATTGCTTCGGGCTGACCGGGCCGTGCTTCGCGCTCGACACCGCCTGTTCCTCGTCGCTGGTGGCGCTGCATCTGGCGTGCGACAGCCTGCGGCGGGGGGAATGCACGCTGGCGCTGACCGGCGGCGTGAACCTGATCCTGGAACCGGGCCTGAGCATCAATTTCTCCAAGGCGCGGATGCTGGCGCCCGACGGGCGGTGCAAGACCTTCGACGCCGCGGCGGACGGCTATGTCCGCGGCGAGGGCTGCGGCGTGCTGGTGCTGAAGCGGCTGACCGACGCGCTGGCCGACGGCGACCGGGTGCTGGCGGTGGTCCGCGGGTCCGCCGTCAATCAGGACGGCCCCAGCGGCGGCTTGACCGTACCCAGCGGGCCGGCGCAGGAACAGGTGATCCGGCAGGCACTGGCCAACGCCGGGGTTTCCCCCGCCGCGGTGTCGTATGTGGAGGCGCACGGCACCGGCACGGCGCTGGGCGACCCCATCGAACTGGGGGCGCTGGACCGGGTGTTCGGCGCCGGGCACACGCCCGACCGCCCCCTCTATGTGGGATCGGTCAAGACCAATCTGGGCCATCTGGAGGCCGCCGCCGGGGTGGCCGGCGTCATCAAGGTGGTGTCGGCCCTGCGCCGCGGCTGCCTGCCGCCGCACCGGAACTGCACCACCCCCACCCCGCGTTTCCCGTGGGCCGACAAGCCCCTGCGCGTGGTGCAGGGACCGGTGCCGTGGCCCCGTGGGCCTGAGCCGCGCATCGCCGGGGTCAGCAGCTTCGGCTTCAGCGGCACCAACGCCCATATCGTGATCGCCGAGGCGCCGGACACCCCCGCGGTGCCCGAAACCGGCACCGCCGCGCCGTGGCTGCTGCCGCTGAGCGCCCGCTCCCCCGAGGCGCTGGCCGCGGTGGCGGGGCGCTACCACGCCCACCTGCGCGCCAACCCCGGCATCGCACCGGCGGATCTGTGCGCCGCGGTGGCGCGGGGCCGCGCCCACCTGCCCCACCGGCTGGCGGTGGTGGCCGACAGCGCCGATGCGTTCGCCGACGCGCTGGAGCACGCTGCCCAGGGCCGCCCCGCCCCCGCCGTCATCACCCGCGGGACCGCGGACACCGGGGTGCCGCCGCTGGCCTTCCTCTTCACCGGCCAAGGCGCGCAGTACCCCGGCATGGGCCGGCATCTCTATGACACGCAGCCGGTGTTCCGCGCGGCACTGGACCGTTGCGCCGCCCTGCTGGCCGCCCACACCGACATCGCGCTCATCGATCTGCTGTCCGACGACACCGGGCGGCTGGACCAGACCGGCAACACCCAGCCGGCGCTGTTCTGCCTGGAATACGCGCTGTACGAACTGTGGGCGTCGCTGGGCGTGCGGCCCGATGCGGTGCTGGGGCACAGCGTGGGTGAGTATGTGGCCGCCTGTGCCGCCGGGGTCTTCAGCCTTGAGGACGGCATCCGCCTGATCGCCGCGCGGGCGCGGCTGATGCAGGCCCTGCCCGCCGGGGGCGCCATGGCCTCGGTCACGGCGGACGGGAACCGGGTGGCGCGCGCCATCGCCGGCATCCCCGCCCTGTCCATCGCCGCCCTGAACGGGCCGGACCAGACGGTGATCGCCGGGGACGCGGCGGCGCTGCGGCGGGTGCTCGACACCCTGCGGGCCGAGGGCGTCCACGGGCGGGAACTGACCGTTTCCCACGCCTTCCACTCCCCGCTGATGGACCCGATGCTGGACGCCTTTGCCGCGGTGGCGGCGACGGTGACGTTCCATCCCCCCGCCCTGCCCCTGGTATCCAACGTCACCGGCCAGCCGGCGGGCGACGAGATCACCCGGCCCGATTACTGGGTCCGCCACGTGCGCGACGCGGTGCGCTTTGCCGACGGTGTGGCGGCGCTGCAGGATCTGGGCTGCCGCGCGTTCGTGGAGATCGGGCCGGACCCGGTGCTGTGCGGGCTGGCCCGCCGCTGCCTGCCCGACGGTGCGGTGCTGGTCCCCAGCCTGCGGCGGACCGACCCGGCCCGCTTCACCCGCGCGGTGGGCGAGCTGTACGTCCAGGGGGCGGCCATCGGCTGGAACGCGGTGTACCCGAATCGCCCGCCCCATCTGGACCTGCCCACATACCCGTTCCAGCGCAAACGCTTTTGGTTCGACGATGGCGAGCCGGCCCCCGCCCTGATGACGGCGGACGGGGCGGAGGCGGTGTTGCAGCGCCTCGCCGCCGCCGGCAGCCTGACGGCGGAGGAGCTGGCGCTGGCGCCGAAGCTGATCGCGCTCCTGACCCGGCGGCCCGCCGCGGCGGACGACGATCATGGCCTCTGCTACCGGCTGGCGTGGCGGGAAAAGCCGCTGGCCGCCGCGGTTCCGCCCACGGGCGGGGCGTGGCTGGTGCTGGGGGGCGAGGGCGCGCCCGACGTGGCGGCGGCGTTCCGCGCGGCGGGACGGCGCTGCTTCGCCGCCACCCTTGGCCGGCGCTTCGCCGCCACCGGCGACGGTGCCTGGACGCTCACCAACAGCGACGAGGACATGCGCCACCTGTTCGCCGCCCTGGCGCCGGAGGGAGCGGCGGAAGGCGTACTGGACGGCGTGGTCTTCCTGTGGCCGGAGGCCGGCGACGGCGGCGACGCCGGGCTGATGGCGGCGGTGCGGCTGGTCCGCGCGCTGACCGGCCTGACCGTGCCCCCCCGCCTGTGGCTGGTGACCGAGGCGGCGACGGAGGCCGGCGACGGCACCCCCGCATCCCCGTGGCCGGCGCTGCTGTGGGGGTTCGGGCGCACGCTGTTTTTGGAACACCCGGCGCTGAAGGGCGGGCTGATCGACGTGGAACCGTGGGCCGGTGCCGACGACCGCGCCGCCCTGGCCCGCGCCATCCTGGCCGCGGACGGGGAGGATGCCGCGGCGCTGCGCGGCGGCACCCGCTACGTTCCCCGGCTGGAGGCCACGGACCCGCCGCCGGCCCGCACCGTCACGCTGGACCGCGGCGGCGCCTATCTGGTGACCGGCGGGCTGGGGGCCTTGGGGCTGCGGGTGGCCGGGCTGCTGGCCAAGGCCGGCGCCGGGCTGCTGGTGCTGATGGGCCGCCGGGGGGCCGCCGGGGTTGATGGCGGGGTGCTGGCCGCGCTGGAGGCCGCGGGCGCGCGGGTGATGGTGGCCGCCGCCGATTGCGCCGATGAAGCATCCGTGCGCGGCGTGCTGGCGGACATCGCCGGCAGCGGCTTCACGCTCAAGGGCATCGTCCACGCCGCCGGGGCCGCCACGCCCCAGAACATTCTCGACCTGACGCCCGAAAGCCTGCGGGCCGGGCTGGCGGCCAAGGTGGACGGGGCGTGGGTGCTGCACCAGCTGACCCAGGACATGACCTTGGATTTCTGCGTCTCCTTCTCCTCCGTCTCCCCGGTCATGGGCACGGCGCAGCAGGGGGTCTATACCGCGGCCAACGCCTTCCTCGACGCGCTGGCGGCCCACCGCCGCGGGCTGGGGCTGGCGGCCGCGTCCATCGGCTGGGGGCCGTGGGACGGCGGCGGGCTGGCCGGCGGCGACGCCACCCGGCTGATCGCCGCCACCGGCTTCAAGCCGCTGGCCCCGGACCGGGCCATCGCCCTGTTCGGGCGGTTTCTGGCCGCCGGGGCCGGTTCGGCCATCGTCGCCGACGCCGACTGGCAGCGCCTGCGCAACGTGTTCGAGGCGCGCAGCCGGCTGCCGGTGCTGGAGGGGCTGGGCACGCCCGCGGCCCGCGAACCGGCGGTGGCGGCGGAGCGGGAACGGCTGGCCGCCCTGCCGGCGCGCGACCGCGGCGACGCGCTCATCGCCTTCCTCCAGGACCAGATCCGCGCGGTGCTGCGGTTCGAGCCGGGGTTCCCGGTGGACCCCCGCCGCGGCTTCTTCGACATGGGGCTGGATTCCCTGACCGCGGCGGAGCTGAAGCAGCGCATCGACACCCAGCTCGGCTGTGCGCTGCCGTCGTCGGCGGTGTTCGACCATCCCAACATCACCGCCTTGGCCGGCTGCGTCCTGGGTCTGGTCTTCCCCGAGGCGCCGAAGGCCGAACCGGCCCCCGCCCCGGCCCCGAAGAAGGCCGCCCCGCCGGACGCCGACGTCCAGAGCTTCACCGACAGCGAGCTTGCCGCGCTCATCGACGATGAACTGGCTGCACTGACCAACGAAGGATGGGCGCCATGACCACTCCCCCACCTGACGAGATGACGCCGCTGCAAAAGGCGGTCGTCGCCATCCGGCAGTTGCGTGAAAAGGTCAGCCATCTGGAGCAGGCCGCCGCCGAACCCATCGCCGTGGTCGGCATCGGCTGCCGCATGCCGGGCGCCCACGGTGCCGACGCGTTCTGGGAGATCCTGCGCGACGGGCAGGACATGGTGACCGAGATCCCGGCGGACCGCTGGGACACCGCCGCCCATTACGACCCGACACCGGGCACGCCGGGCAAGACCTATGCCCGCCACGGCGGGTTCCTCCGCGATGTGGACCGTTTCGACGCCACCTTCTTCGGCATCTCGGCCCGCGAGGCGGAGGGGATGGACCCGCAACAGCGCGTGCTGCTGGAAGTGGCGTGGGAGGCGCTGGAAGACGCCGGCCTGATCCCCGAACAGTTGGCCGGCAGCGCCACCGGCGTGTTCGTCGGCGTCACCGCGTCCGACTATGGTCTTTTGCAGGTCGAGCACGCGGATGACGATTACAACAACCCCTATTTCAACACCGGCACGCCGCTGAACGGCTGCGCCGGGCGGCTGTCGTACGTGCTGGGGTTCCAGGGGCCGTGCCTGGCGGTGGATACGGCGTGCTCGTCGTCGCTGTCGGCCATCCATCTGGCGTGCGCCAGCCTGCGCGCCGGGGAATGCGCGCAGGCCCTGGCCGGGGGCGTCAACCTGATCCTGTCGCCCAAGCTTTATGTAACGCTGGCCGCCGCCGGGATGCTGGCGCCCGACGGGCGGTGCAAGACCTTCGATGCCGCAGCCGACGGCTATGTCCGCGGCGAGGGCTGCGGGCTGGTGGTGCTGAAGCGCTACCGCGACGCGGTGGCGGCGGGCGACCGCATCCTGGCGCTGATCCGCGCCTCGGCGGTCAACCAGGACGGGGCCAGCAGCGGTTTCACTGTTCCCAACGGCATCGCCCAGCAGCGGCTGATCCGGCAGGTGCTGGGCAAGGCCGGGCTGTCCCCCGCCGACATCGACTATGTGGAAGCCCACGGCACCGGCACGTCGCTGGGCGACGTGATCGAGGTGCAGGCCCTGGGCACCGTGCTGGGGCAGGCGGCGGGGCGGGACCGCCCGCTGCTGCTGGGGTCGGTCAAATCCAACATCGGCCATCTGGAATCCGCCGCCGGGGTCGCCGGTCTCATCAAGCTGATTCAGGCGTTGCGGCACGACACCCTGCCCCCCACGCTGCACGTCACCCAGCCGAACCCGAATTTGGCGTGGGAAACGCTGAACGTGGCCCCGGTGCGCGCCGCCACCCCGTGGCCGCGGGGCGACCGGCCCCGGCGCGCGGGCCTGAGTTCCTTCGGCGCCACCGGCAGCAACGCCCATCTGATCGTGGAAGAGGCCCCGGCGGCGGCGCCGCCCGCCGCCCCCGCCGCCCAGCGCCCGGTTCACATCCTGGCCCTGTCGGCCAAGACGCCCGCCGCCCTGACAGCGCTGGCGGAGTCGTACGAGACCCTTTCCCGCAGCCCCGCGGCCCCCGCCCTGGCCGATGCCTGCCACGGTGCCGCCACCGCGCGCAGTCCTTTCCCCCGCCGCGCCGCCCTGTGTGCCGGCGATTGGGAACAGGCGCGCGGCCAGCTTGCCGCCCTGCGCGAGGGCCGTGCCGCACCGGGGCTGGTGGTGGGGCGGGAGCCGGTGTCCGCGCCGTTCCGCCCGGTCTTCCTGTTCAGCGGCCAGGGCGCGCTTCAGGCCGGGGCCGGGCGCGGCCTGTTCGACACCCACCCCACCTTCCGCGAAGCGCTGGAGCGCTGTGCCGACGCCGTGGCGCCGCTGCTGGACCGGCCCCTGCTGGCGGCGCTCTATCCCGAAACGCCCGACGACGAACGGCTGCTGGAACGCGCCATTTATGCCCAGCCGGCGCTGTTCTCGCTGCAATACGCCCTGGCCGCCCTGTGGCGGTCGTGGGGGGTGGAGCCGGCGGCGGTGCTGGGCCACAGCCTGGGCGAATATTGCGCCGCCTGCGTCGCCGGTGCCGTCAGCCTGGAGGACGGGCTGCGGCTGGTGACGGAGCGGGCACGCCTGATGGACACGCTGCCGGCGGCGGGCGCCATGGCCGCCGTGTTCGCCGACGCCCCGCGGGTGGAGGCGGCGCTGACCGGGCACACCGATGCCCTGTCCATCGCCGTCATCAACGGGCCGGGCAACACGGTGATTTCCGGCGATGCCGCCGCGCTGGCCGACGTGCTGGCGCTGCTGACGGCGGAGGGCATATCGTCCACGCCGCTGGCCGTGACCCACGCCTTCCATTCCCCGGTGATGGACCCGATCCTGGGGGATTTCGAGCGCTTCGCCGCCACCGTCGCCCACCAGCCGGCCACCCTGCCCATGGCGCTGAACCTGACCGGCGGCTTTGTGCCCGCCGGCGGGGCGGTTCTGGATGCCGCATACTGGCGCCGCCACTGCCGCGAGCCGGTGCTGTTCGGCGATGGCCTGGGCGCCCTGCTCGGCCAGGGCTACCGCCATTTCATCGAGATCGGGGCCGGCACGGTCCTGACCCAACTGGGCCGGCGGCGGGAGCCGTCGGCGGTGTGGCTGCCGTCGCTGGCGCCGCCGCGCGACGATTGGCCGGTGCTGGGCGCCAGCGTGGCCGAAGCCTACGTCCGCGGGGCCGCCATCGACTGGGCGGCGTTCGACGCCCCCTTCGCCCCCACCCGCGCGCCCGTTCCAACCTACCCCTTCCAGCGCAAGTCGCATTGGTTTGCCACGACAGGATCGACCATGGACAACAATCAAGCCGCCGCGGTGCCGACCCAAGACAGCCGGAAGATCCAGCACGATGCGGTTCTGGCCAAGCTGCTGACCATCATCGCCGCCATGATGCGCGTGGAACCGGGCGACATCGACATCCATGCCTCGTTCCTGGAGATGGGGGCGGATTCGCTGGTGCTGGTGGAAGCCATGCGGCTGATCGACGACAATTTCGGCGTCAAGCTGCAGATGCGCCAGTTCTTCGAGGACGTGACCTCCATCGCCGCCCTGGCCGACCATCTGGTGGACCGCTCCACCTTCGGCCTGACCCCGCCGCCCGCGGCCCAGCCCATTGCCCAGCCCGCTCCCCAGACGGTGGCGCCGCAGCCGGTGGCGGCACCCGCCCCGGCGCCCGCGCCGGTTCCGGTTGCCGCCGCCCCCGTGCAGGCCGCCCCCGTGGCGGTGGTGAGCGCGCCCGTGGCCCCCGCCCCGGTGGCGGTCCGTCCGGTGGTGGGCGGCACGGCGCTGGAACAGCTTCTGCTGGCCCAGACGCAGGTGCTGAGCCAGCAGCTGGCGCTGTTGCAGGGCGCGGCCCTGGCGGCCCCCGCCGTGGCAGCGCAGCCGTCGGGTGAAACCGCGTTACAGGCCCAGCCCACGGCGGTGCTGCCCGCGTTACAGCCGCCGCGCTCGGTCCCGCCGCCAACACCCGCGGCCCAGCCCGCCGCCGCCGCTCAAGCGCCGCCCAAGGCCGAGGACCGCTCGTCGCCGCTGCGCGCACTGGCCAACCCGGTGTCGCTGGAGCCGACGGGCAAGAACCCGCGCCAGGACCAGCACCTCGCCTCGCTGATCGAGCGGTATCTCAGCCGCACCCCGCGGTCGAAGGAACTGGCGCAGGCGTGCCGGGCCGGGCTGGCCGACAGCCGGGCCAGCGTCGGTTTCCGCTTCTCCACCAAGGAGATCCTCTATCCCATCACCGGGGCGGAGGCGCTGGGGTCGCACCTGCGCGACATCGACGGCAACGACTACATCGACCTGACCATGGGCTTCGGGGTGCTGCTGTTCGGCAACCGCCCCGGTTTCATGAAGGGCGTGATCGAGGCGGAGGTGGGGCGCGGCTTCCAGCTCGGGCCCCGCTCCGACCTGCTGAAGGAGGTGACCGACCTCTTCCTGGAGATGACCGGGCACGAGCGGGTCGCCTTCACCAATTCGGGCACCGAGGCGGTGATGACCGCCCTGCGTCTGGCCCGTGCGGCCACCGGGCGGTCGAAGATCGCCATGTTCGACGGCTCGTACCACGGCCATTCCGACGGCACGCTGGCCCGCACCATCCAGGCCAACGGCGAATTCCGCTCCGAACCGCTGGCACCCGGCGTGCCGGCGGGGGTGGCGTCGGACGTGCTGGTGCTGGAATACGGCACCGACGAAAGCCTGGAGATCCTGCGACGCCACGCCCATGAACTGGCCGCCGTGCTGGTGGAGCCGGTGCAGAGCCGCCGCCCCGATTTCCGCCCGGTGGAGTTCCTGCACACGCTGCGCGCGCTGACCGAGGAAAGCGGCACCGCGCTGGTCTTCGACGAGATGATCACCGGCTTCCGCGCCCACCAGGGCGGGGCGCAGGCGCTGTTCGGCGTGCGCGCCGACATCGCCACCTATGGCAAGATCATCGGCGGCGGCATGCCCATCGGCGCCGTGGCCGGCACGCGCCGGTTCCTCGACGGCATCGACGGCGGCTATTGGGCCTATGGCGATGCCTCCTACCCCGCGGCACCGCGGACGTATTTCGGCGGCACCTTCTGCCAGCACCCCTTCACCATGGCCGCGGCCCTGGCGGCACTGCGCCATCTGAAGGCCGAGGGGCCGGCGCTGCAGGAACGGCTGAACCAGCGCACCACCGACCTCGCCAACACCCTCAACGCCTATTTCGAGGGCGAGGGGCTGCCGCTGCGCGTCACCCACTTCGCGTCCATGTTCCGGCTGGTGTTCCAGGGCAATCTGGACATCCTCTATTACCACCTGCTGCTGCGCGGCGTGTACATCTGGGAATGGCGCAACTGCTTCCTGTCCACCGCCCACACCGACGACGATCTGGCCCATTTCGTCAAGGCGATCAAGGACAGCGTGGACGACCTGCGCCAGGGCGGATTCCTGCCCGAACGCCGGGGCGGCACCACCCCGGCGCAACCGACCGCCGCGGCACCGGCCCCGGCGGCGGCGTGCAGCAAAGCCGCAAGCCCGGCCCGCGCCACGTCGCCCGCCATCGCCCGCACCGCCCCCTTGGACAGCGGCAAGCCCGAGGGGTTCTGGGCGCGCCACCGTTCCAAGCTGGGCCACAACGACACGGTGGCCGGTGACGCCCGGCACCACCCGGTCCGCCAGGGTGCACGCACGGTGGATTTCGGGCTGTTCTTCTTCGGCCCCTATTCCGCCGCCTTCAGCGACGGCAAGTACGACCTGATCATGGAAGGCGCGCATTTCGCCGACCGCGAGGGCTTCTCGGCCATCTGGCTGCCCGAACGGCATTTCCACGAATTCGGCGGCTTCTCCCCCAACCCGTCGGTGGTGGCCGCCGCCCTGGCCCGCGAAACCCACAAGGTGCAGCTTCGCTCCGGTGCGGTGGTGGCCCCGCTGCACGACCCCATCCGCGTGGCGGAGGAATGGTCGGTGGTGGACAACCTGTCCCGCGGGCGGGTGGGCGTGGGCTTCGCGTCGGGCTGGCACGCCAACGACTTCGTGTTCTCGCCCGAGACCTACGAGGACCGGCGCGAGGTCACGTTCGAACGGATCGAGACCGTCCGCCGCCTGTGGCGGGGGGAAAAGATCAACCGGCGCGGCGGCCAGAACAGCGCGGTCGAACTGGCCATCTACCCCCGGCCCAAGCAGGCCGAACTGCCCACGTGGCTGGCCATCGTCAACAACCCCGACACCTACCGCCGGGCGGGGGCCGCGGGCATCGGCGTGCTGACCAACCTGATGGGGCAGTCGCTGGAGGATCTGGCGGAGAACATCGCCATCTACCGGCAGGCGCGGGCCGACAACGGCCTGGATCCCGCCGCCGGCAACGTGTCGGTGCTGATCCACACCTATCTCGATGCCGACGCCGACCGGGCCATCGCCACGGCGCGCCAGCCCCTGTGCGACTATCTGCTGTCGGGCATCGGGCTGTTCCAGCGCATGGCGCAGATCGACCGCAACGCGGTGGACATCAACCGGCTGACGGCGGACGACAAGAACTTCCTCGTCAACAAGGCGTACGACACCTACGTCGGCTCCAGCGCCCTGATCGGCTCGCCCGAGACCTGCGCGCCCATCGTGGAGCGTCTGAACGACATCGGCGTGGACGAGATCTCGTGCTTCGTGGATTTCGGCGTCGATCCCGCCGCGGTGCTGGCCGGGCTGCCCAGCCTGAACGCCCTGCGCCGCCGGTTCCAGCCGGACACCGCGGCGGAAACCGCCCCGGTGGTCGTCACCACCGCCGGGGGCACGCTGTCCGCCGAGCCGCCGGAACCGATGGGCGAGGCGCAGAAGCAGTTGTGGGTTCTGGCGCAGTTGAGCGCCGACGGTTCCCGCGCCTACAACGACCCCGCCGCCCTGCTGCTGGAGGGGGATCTCGACGCGGCGGCGCTCGACCGCGCCATCGCCCGCGTGGTGGCCCGGCACGAGGCGCTGCGCACCACCTTCGACGAGGCGGGCGAGCACCAGATCATCCACCCCGCGGCCCTGACCGGCCTGACCACCGTCGATCTGTCGGGGGAGGATGATCCCCAGGCGCGGCTGACCGAGCGGCTGGCCGCCCACACCCGCGACCGCTTCGATTTCGTCAATGGGCCGCTGTTCGTCCCGTACCTCTACCGGCTGGCGGCGGACCGGCACGTGCTGTTCCTCCAGGCCCATCACATCGGCAGCGACGGCCCGGCCATGGGCATCGTGCTGAACGAGGCGCTGGCCTGTTACGAGGCCGAGCGCGCCGGCACCGAACCGGCCCTGCCCACGCCCCTGCCCTACCGCGATTTCGTGCGCTGGCAGCGGGAGCAGGAGAACAGCGACGCCATGGCCCGGCACGAGGCCTATTGGCTGGAGCGTTTCGCCACGCCGGTGCCGCCGCTGGATCTGCCGTCCGACCGGCCCCGGCCCGCGGTCAAGACCTATGACGGTGCCCGCCTGTGGACCGAGCTTCCGGGCAGCCTGATCGACGGGGTGAAGACGCTGGGCCGCGCCCACGGCAGCACCGTCTATATGGTGCTGCTGGCCGCCTATTCCGCCCTGCTGCACCGGCTGGGCGAGCAGGACCGGATCGTCGTCGGCTGCCCCTATGCCGGGCGCAGCGGGCTGACCGGCGGGGAGGCGCTGGTGGGCTATTGCGTCCATCTGCTGCCGGTGCTCAGCACCGTGACGGCGGACACGCCGTTCGGCGCGCATCTGAAGACCATCCGCAGCACGCTGCTGGATGCTTTCGACCACCAGGATTACCCGTTCGCCCGGCTGATCGACAAGCTGGGGCACAAGCGCGACAGCAGCCGCGCGCCGCTGCTGGGCGTGGTGTTCAACCTGGAACGGGACGGCGGACGGCAGGCCATCGCCGGGCTGGAGGTGGACTCCTACCGCCTGCCGGTGGGCTTCACCGGGGTGGACCTGACGCTGACCGTCTATCTGCGCGACGACGGCGCGTCCATCGCCTGCGACTACAACACCGGCCTGTTCGACGCCGCCACCGTCGAGGGGCTGCTGGACCAGTACCGCACCCTGCTGGAATCGGTCACCGCCGATCCGGGTCAGCCGGTGGCCGCCGTCCCGCTGCTGAGCGGCCCCGCCCTTGAGCGCGTGCTGGTGGAGTGGAACGCCGCCCCGGCGGCGGCCCCCGCCGCCCGCTTCACCGATCTGTGGGCCGACGCGGTGGCCCGCCATCCCCACCGGGTGGCGCTGATCGAGGAAGGGGCCGAGGGCGCAGACGGCGACGTCTGCCTGACCTATGCCGAGCTGGACCGGCGGGCCAACCGTCTGGCCCACCGGCTGCAACGGCTGGGGGTCGGCCCCGACCGACGGGTGGGGGTGTGCCTGGAACGGTCGTGGCCGCTGCTGGTGGCCATGCTGGCGACGCTGAAGGCCGGCGGCGCCTTCGTGCCGCTGGACCCGGCCTATCCCGCCGCGCGCCTGGCGCTGATGATGCAGGACGCGCAGATCGCCGTGCTGCTGACCCGCGAGGGGTTGGCGGGCACCCTGCCCGACGCGCCCGGCCCGGTGTGCCGGGTGGACGCCGATTGGCCCGATATCGCGGGGGAACCGGCGACGGCCCCGGTGACCGCCACCCTGCCCGGCCATCTGGCGTACGTGATCTACACCTCCGGGTCCACCGGCAAGCCCAAGGGGGTGATGATCTCCCACCACGGCATGGTGAACTACCTGCAATGGGCCGTGGGCGATTACGCAGGCGGCGAGGGCGACGGCGCCCCGGTTCTGGGGTCCATCGGCTTCGACGCCACCCTGACCAGCCTGTTCGTGCCGCTGCTGGCCGGCGCGTCCGTGGTCATGCTGGCCGGCGCCAGCGAGCTGGAAGCGCTGACGTCCCTGCGGCGCTCGGCACGGCGGTTCAACTTCGTCAAGGTGACCCCGGCGCATCTGGAACTGCTCAACACCATGTTCGACGGCGCCCCGCCCGCCGGACTGGCCCGCCATCTGGTGCTGGGGGGGGAGGCGCTGACCGCCACCGCCATCAACCCGTGGCTGGCGGACGGCACCGTCCGCGCGGTCAACGAATACGGCCCCACCGAAACCGTGGTCGGGTGCTGCGTCCAGGGCGCCACGGCGCCGGTTGCGGCGGGGGTGATGCCCATCGGGCGGCCCATCGCCGGCACCCGCCTGCATGTGCTGGACCGCCATCTCCAGCCGGTGCCGCCGGGCATGGCGGGGGAGCTTTACATCGGCGGGGCCGGGCTGGCCCGCGGCTATCTGGGCCGCGGCGACCTGACCGCCGGGGCCTTCGTCCCCGATCCCTTCACCCGGCAGGGTGAACGGCTCTACAGGACCGGCGACCGCGCCCGCTATCTGCCGGACGGCACGCTGACCTACCTGGGCCGCATGGACCGGCAGATCAAGCTGCACGGCTTCCGCATCGAACTGGGCGAGATCGAGGGCGTGCTGGGCGGCCTGCCCGAGGTGGGCGAGGCCGTGGTGCTTCTGCGCGAGGATCAGCCGGGGCATCCGTATCTCGCCGCCTATGTCCGCCCCGCCCAGCCGGCGGAAGACGACAGCGCCCTGGCCGACGCCCTGCGCCGGGCGCTGAAGGACCGGCTGCCGGCCCACATGGTGCCGGCAGCACTGGTGGTGGTGGCGCAGATGCCGCTGACCGGTAACGGCAAGATCGACCGCGCCCGCCTGCCGGTGCCGGAACAGACCCGCGGTGGCACGGCCGATACCTATCTGCCGGCCCGCACCGACGTGGAACAGGAACTGGCCGGCATCTGGCAGGAGGTGCTGGGAATCGAGCGGGTCGGGGTTCACGACAACTTCTTCGACCTGGGCGGCGATTCCTTCCTGCTGCTTCAGGTGTGCTCGCGGCTCGACCACCTGATGGACCGCGACGCGGTGGTGATCGCCTTCTTCAAGCATCCCACCGTCGCCTCCCTGGCCCAGTACCTGAGCGATGCCCAGGGACAGGGCGAGGGGGCGGCCCCCGATTACGGCCGCATCAAGACCCGCGCCGACCAGCAACGCACCGCCGCCCGCCAGTCCGCGGCCCGGCGCAGACGGCAGCACGCCTGAGGGAGCCTGACGAGATGACCAACGACGACGCGCTGCTGCAGGACGAGCAGGACAGCATTGCCATCATCGGCATGGCCGCACGCATGCCGGGGGCGGCGGATGTTGACGCCTTCTGGCGCAACCTGCGCGACGGCGTGGAATCCATCGCCACCTTCACCGAGGCCGAATTGCTGGAGGCCGGGCTGGATCTGGAGACCATCCGCCACCCGGATTTCATCGCCACCAAGGGCTATCTGGACGGCGCCGACCAGTTCGACGCCGCCTTCTTCGGCATCTCCCCCCGTGAAGCGGAACTGATGGACCCGCAGCACCGTCTGTTGATGGAATGCGCGTGGCAGGCCATGGAGCACGCCGGCTATGACGCCGAGGCGTACGACGGGCGCGTCGCCGTCTACACCAGTGCGGGCATGAACACCTATCTGCCGCTCAACATCCTCTCCAACCCCGGTCTGGCCGAGACGGTGGGCGGGTTCCAGCTGTCGATCTTCAACGACAAGGATTTTGTTCCGACCCGCATCGCCTATGCCCTGAACGTCCAGGGGCCGGGGGTGGACATCGGCACCGCGTGTTCGTCGTCGCTGGTCAGCACCCATTTCGCCTGTCAGAGCCTGATCACCTATCAGGCCGACATGGCGCTGGTGGGCGGCATCACCGTGCATCTGCCGCAAAAGCACGGGCATATCCACGAACCGGGGTCGGCCTATTCCCCCGACGGCCATTGCCGCCCGTTCGACGCCACCCCCAGCGGGCTGGTGGACGGCAACGGCATGGCCGCCGTGGTGCTGAAGCGGCTGGCCGACGCGCTGGCCGACGGCGACACCATCCACGCGGTGATCAAGGGAACCGCCATCAACAACGACGGTTCCAAGAAGCTGGGCTACGCCGCC
The DNA here is from genome assembly GCF_025961205.1 of Azospirillum fermentarium. Lineage (NCBI taxonomy): Bacteria > Pseudomonadati > Pseudomonadota > Alphaproteobacteria > Rhodospirillales > Azospirillaceae > Azospirillum > Azospirillum fermentarium. Next base: position 107,736 of record NZ_JAOQNH010000003.1, on the reverse strand, counting down.
CCCAGCATCGAGGGGCAGGCCGCGGTGATCGTGGAGGCGCAGAGCGTCGCCAACTGCCCGCCCGACACCATTTCGTACGTGGAAACCCACGGCACCGCCACCCCGCTGGGCGACCCGGTGGAGGTGGCGGGCCTGACCCGCGCCTTCCGCACCGGCACGCAGAAGACCGGCTTCTGCGGCCTGGGTGCGGTCAAATCGAACATCGGCCATGTGGACAAGGCCGCGGGCTTGGCCGGGCTGATTAAAACGGTGCTGGCGCTGCGGCACGAGATGATTCCGCCCACGCTGCATTTCCAGGCTCCCAATCCCAAGCTGAACCTGCCGGAAACGCCGTTCTACGTCGTCAACACGCTCCAGCCCTGGCCACGGCGCAAGGGCACCCCGCGCCGGGCCGGCATCAGCTCGTTCGGGGTCGGCGGCACCAACGCCCACGCCATCCTGGAAGAAGCGCCGCTGACGGAACCGGGGTCGCCCTCCCGCCCCGTGCAGATCGTCACCCTGTCGGCACGCACGGACAGCGCGCTGCAGGCCGTTACCGACGATCTGGCATCCTATCTGGAGCAAACGCCCGGCGCCGATCTGGCCGACGTGTGCCACACGCTCCAGCGCGGGCGCCGGCCCTTCGCCCACCGCCGCACCGTGGTCTGCACCGGGGTGGCCGACGCGGTTCAGAAACTGCGCAGCCCCCAGCCGGCCCATTATTGCGAGCGCGGCGACCAGGGGGTGGCCTTCCTGTTCCCCGGCCAGGGCAGCCAGTATCCCGGCATGGCGCGGGATCTCTACCGCAGCGAGCCGGTGTTCCGGGACGAGATCGACACCTGCGCCCGCCATCTGCAGGCCGACCTGGGCCTCGACATCCGCACCCTGCTGTTCCCCGCGGACGGTGCGGCGGAGGCGGCGGGGCGCACCCTGGCGCAGACCGCCGTCACCCAGCCGGTGCTGTTCGCCGTCGAATACGCCCTGGCCCGCCTGCTGATGAGCTGGGGGCTGACGCCCAGCGCCATGATCGGCCACAGCCTGGGCGAATACGTCGCCGCCTGTCTGGCCGGCGTCTTCTCCCTGGCGGACGCGCTGTCGCTGATCGCGGCGCGCGGGCGGCTGATGCAGTCCATGGCGCCGGGGGCGATGCTGGCCGTGCCCCTGGCCGAAGACGCCCTGCGCCCGCGGCTGGGCAACGGGGTGGAGCTGGCGGCGGTCAACGCCCCCGGCCTGTGCGTCGTCGCCGGGCCGGAGGCCGCGGTGGCCGCCTTCCAGGTGCTGCTGGACGCCGAGGGGGTGGCCTGCACCCGCCTGCACACCTCCCACGCCTTCCACTCGGCGATGATGGAGCCGGCGGTGGAACCGTTCCTGGCGCTGCTGAGGCGGGTGCGCTTCAGCGCGCCGCGCATCCCCTATCTCTCCAACCTGACCGGCACCTGGATCACCGAGGCGGAGGCCACCCGGCCCGAATACTGGGCGAACCACCTGCGCCAGCCGGTGCGCTTCGCCGACGGTCTGGCCCGGCTGCTGGAACGGATGCCGGTGCCGCTGGTGGAGGTGGGGCCGGGCCGCACGCTCAGCACCTTCGCCGCACGGGCCGGCGGTGCGGCGGCCTGTTTCCCGACCCTGCCCCAGCCCAAGGAAAGCCGGGGCGCGCTGGAAACCCTGCTGCACGCGGTGGCCGAACTGTGGAAGCGCGGCGTGGCCCCGGATTGGAGCGGGTTCTACCGCGACGAGCGCCGCCGCCGGGTGCCGCTGCCCACATACCCGTTCCAGCGGCAAAGCTATTGGGTGGCACCGGGCAAGCGCACCGCCGCCGCCCCGGTGACCGCCGGCAAGCGCACGGACGTGGCCGACTGGTTCCACCTGCCCGGCTGGCGGGCGGCGGTGGCCCCGGCCCCGCGCACCGACGCGGACGGCACCACCCTGGTGTTCACCGACACCCGCGGTGTCGGCACCGCACTGGCCGATGAACTGGCGCGGCTGGACCGCCCGGTGGTGACGGTGCGGGCCGGTGCCGCCTTCGCCAAGGACAGCGGCACCGCCTACACCATCGACCCGGCGCAGACGGACGATTTCACCGCCCTGTTCGATGAGTTGCTGACCGACGGCGCCCTGCCCCGCCGGATCGTCCATCTCTGGGGCCTGACCGGGGAGGGGGTGGCCGAGGGTGCCCCCGCCATCGCCCGCCACACCGCCCCGGCCCTGGCGCTGGTGCAGGCGCTGGCGTGGCTGGCGCTGGACGAGCCGGTGGACCTGACCATCGTCGCCGACCGCCTGCGCGGCCTGGATGGGGAGGCCGCCGCCGACCCGGCCAAGGCCGCCCTGCTGGGCCTGACCGCCACCATCCCGTGGGAACACCCCGCCATCCGCTGCCGCGCCATCGACGTTGCCCCCGCCGATCCGGCGGCGGCCCTGGCCCGGCGGCTGGTGCGCGAACTGGATGCCCCGGCGGAGGAGCGGATCGTTGCCCTGCGCGGCGGGCGGCGCTGGGTCTATGCCCCCACGCCCGTGCGGCTCAACCGTGACGGCGGGGAGCCGGTGTTCCGTGCCGGCGGCGTCTGTGCCGTCACCGGGGGTCTGAGCGCCATCGGGCTGGGGCTGGCGCAGCAGATCCGGGCGCTGGCGCCGGTGCGTCTGGCCCTGATCGACACCGACGGGACGGATGAACCGGCGGGCGGCACCGGCGACGCGCTGGTGATCCGCGTGCCGGCCTATGACGCGCCGTCGCTGGAGGCGGCGTTCCGCCGGATCGAGGATGCCCTCGGCCCCATCACCGGTGTCGTCCACGCCGCCGGCATGAGCGAGGAACGGCCCGTGCGGCTCATCCGGGATCTCGACCCCGCCACCCGCGCCCGTTATTGGGGCCAGCAGGAAGCGGCGATGGCGGCGCTGGACGCCGTGCTGCGCACCCGGCCCGTGGAGGTGTGCATGGTCATGTCGTCGCTGGCCGCCGAGATCGGCGGGCTGGGACAGGCGGCCCACGCCGCCGCCGCCGTGGCCTTCGACACCTTTGCCGAGGCGCGCGGCTGGACCGTGGTCAATTGGGACATGTGGGCCGCGGACGCGGCGGCGGCGGCCCGCGCCGGCTTCGCCATCACCCCGGCGGAAGGGGCGGACGCCTTCACCCGTCTGGCCCACCTGCCGGCCGGTGGCCGCGTGGTGGTCGCCACCGCCGATCCCGCCGCCCGCCGGCAGGCCGCCGGCACCCAGCCGCGCGCGGGTGCCGACGCCGCGGAGGGACAGACGGACGCCGCCCCCGCCAAGGGCCACCAGCGCCCCGACCTCGTGCCCTATGTGGCCCCCCGGACCGAGGACGAGGCGGCGGTGGCCGCCCTGTGGCAAGAGGTGCTGGGGATCGAGAGCATCGGCATCAACGACAATTTCTTCGACCTCGGCGGCCATTCGCTGATCGCGGCGCAATTGGTGTCGCGGCTGCGGCGGCTGTTCGGGGTGGATGTGGAGCTTGACGCCCTGTTCGCCACGCCGACCGTCGCCCAACTGGCGGAATCCCTGGCCCGCAAACGGCCCACGGGCGGCGGGGAAGAGGATCTGGCGGCCCTGCTCGACCGTCTGGAAAGCATGTCCGAGGACGAGGTGGCGGCCCTGCTCGCCGATGGTGACATCCCCGCCGAATTGCTGAGCAGCGCAGGTATCAAATGAGCCGGGAACTGGAACACGCCCAAGCGCTGGCCGACCGGCTGGCCTCCCTCTCCCCCGCCAAGCAGGCACTCCTGAAGAAGCTTCAGGGTGCGGCGGCGGCACCGCCGGAAAAGGAACGCATCCCCCGCCGCCCGGCGGGGAGCGTGCCGCCGCTGTCCTATGCCCAGCAGCGGCTGTGGTTCCTGGACCAGTTGGAGGGGCCGAGTTCGGTCTACAACATGCCCAACGCCGTGCGGCTGGACGGGCCGCTCGACGTGGCGGCACTGGAGGCCGTGTTCCAGGAGGTCGTGCGCCGGCACGAGGCGCTGCGCACCAACTTCGTCCTGCACGGCGGCCAGCCGGTGCAGGTCATCCACGACGCGGTGGACGTGACCCTGCCGGTGGTGGATCTCCAGCCGCTGCCGGCGGCGGAGCGGGAAACGGCGCTGCTGGATCTCGCGGCGCGGGAAGCGCGGCGGCCCTTCCACCTGTCCGAAGACCTGTTGCTGCGGGTGACGCTGGTGCGCACGGCGCCCGACTGCCACACGCTGCTGATCAACATCCACCACATCGTGTCCGACGGCTGGTCCATCGGCAACGTGCTGCTGCGCGAAGTGATGGAGCTTTACACCGCCTTTGCCCGCAAGGCGCCGTCGCCGCTGCCGCCCCTGCCGATCCAGTACGCCGATTACGCCTGCTGGCAACGGGACTGGCTGAGCAGGGAGCGGCTGGACGGGCAGCTTTCCTATTGGCGCAAAACGCTGGACGGCATCCCGGCACTGCTGACCCTGCCCACCGACCGTCCGCGCCCGCCGGTGCAGACGTTCGCCGGGCGCACCCATTACTTCACCCTGCCCGCGGACCTGCTCGACCGGCTGAAGGCGCTGGGCCAGGGGGCGGGGGCGACCCTGTTCATGACGCTGCTGGCCGGGTTCGGCGCGCTGCTGGCCCGCTACAGCGGACAGAACACGGTGGCCGTCGGCTCCCCCATCGCCAACCGCCGGACGGAGGAGGTGGAGGGGCTGATCGGCTTCTTCGTCAACACGCTGGTGATGCGGGTGGATCTGGCCGGCGGGCTGACGGGCCGCGGCCTGCTGGCCCAGGTGCGTCAGACCTGCCTGGACGCCTTCCGCCATCAGGACGTGCCGTTCGAACGGCTGGTGGAGGCGGTGCAGCCCGAGCGCAACCTGAGCTTCTCGCCGCTGTTCCAGAGCATGTTCATCCTGCAGAACCAGAACACGCGGACCGAGGGGGTGCGGATCGGGGATCTGCGCATGACCATGATCCCCCAGGACACCGCCGGGTCCATGTTCGACCTGACGCTGAAGCTGGAGGAAACCGCCCACGGCCTGTCGGGCGAGCTGGAATACAACACCGATCTGTTCGACGAACCTACCATCGCCGCCTTCGTGCGCCGCTACGCCGCCCTGCTGCACGGGCTGGCGGCGGCCCCCGACACGCCCGTGGCGCGGCTGGACCTGATGGACGCGGCGGAACGGCGGCTGGTGCTGGCGGACCGCAACGCCACCGAACGCCCCTATCCCGGCACGCAGACCCTGCCCGATCTGTTCGTGCGGCAGGCGGCGCGCACGCCTGAGCGCATCGCCGTGTCCCACGGCGGCCACGCCCTGTCCTATGGCGCGCTGAACCGGCGGGCGGAGCAGCTTGCCCGGTATCTGCACAGCCGCGGCGCCGGGCCGGAAAGCCTGATCGGCGTGTGCCTGGACCGTTCGGTCACCATGGTGGTGGCGCTGCTGGGCATTCTGAAGGCCGGGGCCGCCTATGTCCCCCTCGACCCCGCCTTCCCCGACGAACGGCTGGCCCACATGGCCACCCATTCCGGGATGACGCTGCTGCTGACCGGGCGGAGCACCGGGGACGTGGCCTTCGCCCCCACCCTGCCCCGCCTGTGCCTGGAGCGGGAGTGGGACGCGGTGGCCGCCGCCCCGCCCCGCCCGCCGGTGACCGTCCATCCCGACAGCCTGGCCTATGTCATCTACACCTCCGGCTCGACCGGCACGCCCAAGGGGGTGCAGATCGGCCACGCGGCGCTCGCCAACTTCCTGCTGACCATGGGGGAGGAGCCGGGGATCACCGAACACGACGTGTTCCTGGCGGTCACCACCATCTCGTTCGACATCGCCGGGCTGGAACTCTATCTGCCGCTGATCACCGGCGGGCGGATCGAACTGGTGTCGCGGGATGCCGCCGCCGACGGCTTCGCCCTGCGCCGGCTGGTGGAGGAAACGGCCCCCACCATCCTTCAGGCGACCCCGGCCACGTGGCGGCTGCTGCTGGCGGCGGACTGGCGCGGGCCACTGCCACGCCGGCTGTTCTGCGGCGGTGAAGCGCTGTCGGGCGATCTGGCCGAACGGCTGCTCGCCACGGGTGCCGAGCTGTGGAACCTCTACGGCCCGACCGAGACCACCATCTGGTCCACGGTGTCCCAGGTGCATCAGGCCGAGGGCACGGCGGAGGATGCCAAGGAACCCATCGGCCACCCCATCGGCAACACCCGCGTCTACATCGCCGACGACGGCACCGATCTGGTACCCCCCGGTTTCCCCGGTGAATTGCTGATCGGCGGCATCGGGCTGGCCCGCGGCTACCGCAACCAGCCGGCGATGACGGCGGAACGCTTCCTGCCCGACGCCTTCGCAGGCCAGCCGGGGGCGCGCGCCTACCGCACCGGCGACCTCACCCGCTATCTGCCGGACGGGCGCATCGGCTTCCTGGGCCGGCTGGACCATCAGGTGAAGATCCGCGGCTTCCGCATCGAACTGGGCGAGATCGAAGCGGTGCTGGACCGCCACCCCGGCGTGCGCACCGGCGTCGTGGTCTGCCGCGAGGACCAGCCGAACCGTCAGCAGCTTGTCGCCTATGTGGAGGCCGACCCCGACTGGCAGCCCCCCGCCGAGCAGGCGCCGGAAACGGCGCAGATCGAGAAATGGCAGGCGGTGTGGGACGAGAACTACCGCACCGGGGATCTGGCCGAGGCCGATGATTTCGACCTCAGCGGCTGGCTCAGCAGCTACACCGGCCAGCCGATCCCGCGGGACGAGATGCGGGAATGGGTGGATCACACCGTCGCCCGCATCCTCGACCTCAAGCCGTCGCGGGTGCTGGAAATCGGCTGCGGCACCGGCCTGCTGCTGACCCGCGTGGCGCCGCACGTGGCGGAATACGTGGGCGTGGACTTCTCCGCCTCCGTCCTTGAAACGCTGAGCGCGCGGGTGACGGCGCGCGGTCTGACCCAGGTCCGGCTGCTGCGCCGTCAGGCGCGGGAGGTGGGGGAGGGGCACCACCGCTGCTTCGACACGGTGGTGGTCAACTCCGTCTCCCAGTATTTCCCCGGCCTGGACTATTTCCTCGACGTGCTGGACGCGGCGGTGGCGGCGGTGGCCGACGGCGGTTCCATCTTCTTAGGTGATCTGCGCGCCCTGCCGCTGCTGGAGCTTCAGCACGCGTCGGTGCAGTTCCATCAGGCGGAGGATTCCTGCACGCCCGACGATCTGCGCCGCCGCGTGGCCGGACAGGCCGAGCATGAAGAGGAATTGCTGTTCGACCCGGCGCTGTTCGCCGCCCTGCCCGCCCGCTTCCCCCGCATCAGCCGCGTGCTGCTGCAACTGAAGCGCGGTGCGGCCCTCAACGAGATGACCCGGTTCCGCTACGACGTGGTTCTGCGCGTCGGGCCGGGGGTGCCCGCAGCGGACGCCGGCACCGTCATCGACGCCGGCCACGGCCCGGCGTGGGACGAGATCCGCGCCGCGGTGGCACAGGCGGCCCAGACGGGGCCGGTGACCATCCGCAACCTGCGCAACCGCCGGGTGGACGACGACCGCCGGGTGCTGGCGTGGCTGGCCGATCCCGCCGGCCCCGCATCCGTGGAGGCTATGCGCCGGCATCTGGACGAGCATCCGGCCGGCGGCGTCACGCCGGAACAGGTGTGGGAACTGGGCCGTGATCTGGGCCTGCGCGTGTCGTGCGGCTGGCCGGGCGGCCAGCCGGGATCGGGGCGGTTCGACGCGGTGCTGTCCCGCGGCACCGGCCCGGACGACGGCATCGGCATCCCGCTCACCCCGGCGGACGGTGCCACCGATGCGCCGCTGGCCAACGATCCCGTGCGCGGCGGGCGGGTGCGCGCGCTGGTGGCCGACCTGCGCCGGCGCATGGCCGAACGGCTGCCCGACTACATGGTGCCCTCGGCCATCGTGTGCCTGGACCGGCTGCCGCTGACGCCGAACGGCAAGATCGACCGGCGGGCGCTGCCCGTCCCGGCGGGCCTGGATGTGGAGGGCAAGTACGAGGCCCCCCGCACCCCGGACGAGGAAAAGCTGGCCGCCATCTGGGCCGCCGTGCTGGGCGTGGAGCGGGTGGGGGCCACCGACAATTTCTTCCATCTGGGCGGCCACTCCCTGCTCGCCATTCAGGTGATTTCCCGCATCCGCGAGGCGTGGGCGGTGGAATTGCCGATCAAGGCGCTGTTCGACACCCCGACCGTGCGGTTGCTGGCCGAACGGCTGGGCGGCACCGACACCCGCGCCGACGTGGTGCTGCCGCCCATCGTGGCGCTGAGCGCGGCGGAGCGGGATTCGGCACCCCTGTCCTTCTCCCAGCAGCGCCTGTGGTTCCTCGACCGGCTGGAGGGGCAGAGCCTCGCCTACCACATCGCGGGCGCCATCCGCATCACCGGGCCGCTGGACGTGGACGCGCTGGAACGGGTGGTCGGGGAGATCGCCCGGCGGCACGACGCCCTGCGCACCAGCTTCCCCGAACGGGGCGGCAGCCCGGTGCAGGCGGTGGCCGACCCGGTGCCCTATGCCCTGCGCACGGTGGCGCTGGACGCGCTGCCGCCGCACGCGCGGGATCTGGAGTTGCGCCAGCGGCTGGCCAGTGAAAGCGAGCGCCCGTTCGATCTGGCGCGCGACACGCTGTTCCGCGCCGTCCTGCTGCGGCTGGCGCCGGGTGAGCATGTCTTCGCCGTCACCCTGCACCACATCATCTCCGACCAGTGGTCCATCGGCCTGATCTTCCAGGAGATGGCCGCCCTCTACCGTGCCTTCAGCGCCGGGCAGCCCAGCCCGCTGCCCGCCCTGCCGGTGCAGTACGCCGATTACGCCGTCTGGCAGCGCCAATGGCTGAGCGGCGAGGTCTTGCAGGCGCAGATGCGCTATTGGACCGGCCAGTTGGCCGGGGCGCCGGCGGTGCTGGAGCTGCCCTTCGACCGTCCGCGCCCGGCGGTGCGGCGCCACCGCGGGCGCATCCACGGCTTCGTCATCGACGCCGGCCTGACCGCGCGGGTGAACCAGCTTGGCCGCAGCGCCGAGGCCACGCCGTTCATGACCCTGCTGGCGGGGTTCGGCATCCTGCTGGCCCGGCTGGGCCGCACCGACGATCTGGTGGTGGGGTCACCCATCGCCAACCGCAATCAGGCAGCACTGGAATCCCTGGTGGGGTTCTTCGTCAACACCCTGCCGCTGCGCATCGACCTGTCGGGACAGCCGTCGGTGCGCACGGTGCTGGAGCGCATCCGGCGCACGGCCCTGTCGGCCTATGACCATCAGGACGTGCCGTTCGAGCAGATCGTGGAGACGCTGCAGCCCGAACGCAGCCTGAGCCACACCCCGATTTTCCAGGTGATGTTCGTCCTGCAGAACGCGCCCATGCCCGACATGGAAATGGGTGATCTCACCCTGTCGGTGGTGGAACCCACGGCGGTGTCGGCGAAGTTCGACCTCACCCTGTCGCTGGAGGAACGCGGCGGGGAGTTGCACGGCACCGTCGAATACGACACCGACCTGTTCGACGACGCCACCATCGACGCGTTCACCGGCCAGTACCGCCGCATCCTCGACGCCATGGCGGCCGCCCCGGACGCCGACATCGCCGCCCTGCCCCTGCTGGGCGAGGCGCAGCGGCGCGCCATTCTGGTGGATTGGAACCGCACCATGGCCCCCACGCCGCAGGACGGGACCATCCACGCGCTGTTCGAGCGTCAGGCAGCGCTCACCCCCGACCGCCCGGCGCTGGTCCACGGCGACGGCGTGCTGACCTATGGCGCGCTGAACCGGCTGGCCAACCGCGCCGCCCACCGGCTGATCGCCCTGGGCGTGGGGCCGGAGGTGACGGTGGGGCTGCATGTGGAGCCGTCGCTGGACATGCTGGTCGGCCTGCTGGCGATCCTGAAGGCCGGCGGCGCCTATGTGCCGCTGGTGCCGCGGACCCCGCCCGACCGGCTGGCCTTCATCCTCGGCCAGACCGGGGCCACGCTGGTGCTGAGTGAACCGGCGCTGGCCGGCGCGCTGCCGGCGGGCACGGGGGTGCGCATGGTGGAAGACCTGCGCGCGCCCGGTGTGACGGACACCAACCCGGTGCGCGCGGTGCCGTCCGACGCTCTGGCCTACATCATCTACACCTCCGGCTCCACCGGGCGGCCCAAGGGGGTGCAGGTCTCCCACGCCAATCTGGTGCATTCGACCCACGCGCGTCTGGCCCGCTATACCGGGCAGCCGGTGACGTCCATGCTGCTGCTCCAGCCGCTGGGCTTCGACGTGGCGACCGGCTGCATTTTCTGGACCTTGTGCCAGGGGGGCCGGCTGCATCTGGAATCCACCGATCTGGCGCAGGATCCGCGGCAGTTGCTGGACCATATGATGCGGGCGCGGGCGTCCCATCTGGTGCTGGTGCCGCTGTCGTACCTGCCGCTGCTGGACGCGGCGGGGCCGGGGGAACTGGCCGACCTGCGCACGGTGATCCTAGGGGGCGAGGCCATGCCCCCCGAACTGGTGGCCCGCCATGGGGAGGCCCTGCCCCACACGGCCCTGTTCAACGAATACGGCCCGACCGAGGCCACGGTGTGGGCCAGCGTCCACGCGGTGGACCCGCAGGCGCGCGAGACCGTGATCCCCATCGGGCGGCCCACGCCCCACAGCCGGCTCTATTGCCTGGACGGGCGGTTCGGCCCGCAGCCGGCGGGGGTGGCGGGCGAGTTGCTGATCGGCGGGCCGCAGGTCACCCGCGGCTATCTGGCCCACCCGGCCCAGACCGCGGCCAGCTTCGTCCCCGATCCCTTCGCACCCGTGCCCGGTGCCCGCCTCTACCGCACCGGCGACCTCGTGCGCTGGCGGCGCAGCGGTGAGCTGGAGTTCCTGGGCCGCGACGATCATCAGGTGAAGATCCGCGGCTTCCGCATCGAACTGGGCGAAATCGCCGCCGTCATCGCCGGCCATCCCGCCGTCACCGACGCCGTGGTGGTGGCCGACGGGCGCGCGGGCGGGGCCAAGCGGCTGGTGGCCTATGTCACCGGCACCGCGGTGCCCGACGGGCGGGAGATGCGGGGCTATCTGGCCGACCGGCTGCCGGACTACATGATCCCGTCGGCCTTCGTGGCGCTGGCGTCGTTCCCGCTGACCGCCAACGGCAAGCTGGACCGAAGCAGCCTGCCCGCCCCCGATTTCGGCGTGCGGGAAACCGCCTATGCCGCCCCGCGCACGCCCACCGAAACCCTGCTCGCCACCATCTGGCAAGAGGTGCTGGGGCTGGAGCAGGTGGGTATCCACGACAATTTCTTCAGCCTGGGCGGGGATTCCATCCTCAGCATCCAGATCGCCAACCGCGCCGGGCGGGCCGGGTTCGGCATCAGCGTCCGCCAGCTTTTCCAGAACCAGACCATCGCCGAACTGGCCCGCGTCATGCCGGAACAGGCGGCGGTCCACGCCGAACAGGGCATCGTCTCCGGCCCTGCGGCGGCGACGCCGGTGCTGGCGTGGTTCTACGACGGCCTGCCGCCCGAGCCGTGGCACTTCAACCAGTCGGTGCTGCTGGAGGTCACACCCGGTCTGCCGCCGCAGGACGTGGAAACCGCGGTGCATCACCTGCTGGTCCACCACGACATGCTGCGCGCCCGCTTCCACGGAGAACCGGGGGATGCGCCGCGCATCGACATCGCCGACAGCGTGGAAGCGATCCCCTTCTCCTTCCACGACCTGACCTCTCTGGCTTCCGCCGACAAGGCGCCGGTCCTGCGGGCCGAGGCTGAACGGCTCCAGCGCAGCCTGGACCTGACCCGCGGGCCGCTGATCCGCGCCGCCCTGTTCCGCATGGGTGGCGGGGCCGACCGGCTGCTGCTGGCGATCCATCATTTCGTGGTGGACGGGGTGTCGCTGCGCATCCTGCTGAGCGACCTTGCCACCGCGCTCCACGCGCTGCGCCAGGGCCAGCCGGTGGAACTGGCCGCCAAGACCACCGCCTTTCCCTATTGGTCCCAGCGGCTGGCCGCGTACGCCGCCGGGGAACCGGCACTGGCCGAACTGCCGTTCTGGCGGGATCAGGTGACGGCCCCCGGCGTGCCGCTGCCGGTGGACATGGCGGAGGCCGATTCCGCGAACACCCCCCCCGCCAACACAACGGCATCCGCCGAGCATGTGACGGTGGCGCTCGCCGCAGCCTCGACGCAGGCGCTGTTGCAACAGACCCCGCGCGTCTACCGCACCCAGATCAACGACGTGCTGCTGACGGCGCTGGTGCGCGCCTTTGCCGACTGGACCGGCGATGCCAGCCTGCGCATCGTGCTGGAGGGGCACGGGCGCGAGCCGCTGTTCGATGACGTGGACCTGACGCGCACGGTGGGCTGGTTCACCGCCGCCTATCCCATCGCCCTGTCGGCCAGCGCCGGCGACGATGCCGGCACCGCGCTGAAGCGGATCAAGGAAACCCTGCGCGCCGTGCCCAACCAGGGCATCGGCTATGGGATTCTGCGCTACCTCAGCCCCGATCCGGCGGTGCGCGCCGCCCTGGAGTGCGCCACCGAACCCGAGGTCAGCTTCAACTATCTGGGCCGGTTCGAGCAGGACATGGCCGGGTCCATCATCCTGGGCGAAGCGCGCGAGGACATCGGCGACGACCAGAGCCGCGCCGGCAACCGCCGCTTCGTGATCGAGGTGAACGGGCTGCTGCGCGGTGACCGGATGGAGTTCATCTGGACCTACAGCCGCAACCGCCACACCCGCCGCACGGTGGAAACCCTGGCCCAGCGCTTCGTGCAGGAGCTGGACGCCATCATCGCCCATTGCGCCACCGCCGGGGCCGGGGGCTACACCCCGTCCGACTTCCCGCTGGCGGCGGTGGGGGACACGGCGCTGGACGGGCTGTTCCACCGCTGGGGCCGGGGGGTGGAGGACGTCTACCGCCTGTCGCCGCTGCAGCAGGGCATGATGTTCCACGCCCTCTATCAGCCGCAGTCGGGCGCCTATGTCATCCAGCTTGCCGCCCGGCTGGAGGGCGATCTGCGCGCCGATGCCTTCCGCCGCGCGTGGCAGCGGGTGGTCGAGCGTCACCCCAGCCTGCGCACGGTGTTCCTGCCCGACATCGCCGCCGACCCGGTGCAGGTGGTGCTGCAGCGCGCCGACCTGCCGTGGGAGGATTTGGACTGGAGCAACGATCCGTCCGCCGACAGCCGGCTGGACGCTTATCTGCGCGACGACCGCACCCGCGGTTTCGCGCTCGACGCCGCCCCGCTGATGCGCTGCGCGCTGATCCGCCTGAATGAGCGGTCGTGGCGGTTCGTGTGGAGCCACCACCACCTGCTGACCGACGGCTGGTGCCTGCCCATCCTGATGCGGGAGGTGATGCACTGGTACGGCACCTTTGCCGCGGGCCGCGACGCCGATCTGCCCACCCCGCCCCCCTACCGCAATTACATCGCGTGGCTGGGGCGGCAGGACATGGGCAAGGCCGAAGCCTTCTGGCGGGCCAATCTGGCGGGCTTCGACACGCCGACGCCGCTGGGGGTGGACCGCCCGGCCCATCATGCTGCCGGCGGGGCCGAACCCGCCGCCGATTTCCGCGAGATCGGGTGCAGCCTGAGCGCGGAGGCCAGCCAGGCCCTGACCCGCTTCGCCCAGAGCCGCCGCCTGACCCTGGGCGTGGTGATCCAGGGCGCGTGGGCCGTGCTGCTGGGCCGCTACGGCCAGACCGCCGACGTGGTGTTCGGCACCACCGTATCGGGCCGCCCGCCGGAGATCGCGGAGGTGGATTCCATGGTCGGGCTGTTCATCAACACCCTGCCCGTGCGGGTGGCGATCGACGCGGACCAGGGGGTGACGCCGTTCTTCGCCGCCCTGATGGACGCGCAGATCACCCGCGACCTCTACACCCACACCCCACTCACCGCCATCCACGGGTGGAGCGGGGTGGGGCCGCGCGACCCGCTGTTCGAAAGCGTGGTGGTGTTCGAGAACTACCCCATGGACTCCACGCTGGAGGAAACGGGCACCCTGTCGGTCACCGACGTGCGGCTGCAGGAGCAGAACAACATCCCCCTGACCGTGACCGCCGCCGGGGGCACGCAGATCCCGCTGAAGATCGCCTATGACCGCGCCCGCTTCGACGACGGGGCGGCGGCGCGGATTCTGGGCCATCTGGAAAGCCTGCTGTCCGGTCTGGCCGAAGCACCGGACCAGACGGTGGGCGCCTGGGCCGCGGATTGCCTGATGACGGCGGACGAACGCCGGCTGCTGGTCCACGGGCTGAACGACACCGTGCGGGAAAACCCCGAACTGGCCCGCACCCTGCCCGACCTGTTCGAGGATCAGGTGCGCCGCACGCCGGACCGCACCGCGGTGGTCTTCGAGGATCAGCAGATCACCTATGGCGCGCTGAACCGGCGGGCCAACCGGCTGGCCCACCACCTGCGGTCCCTGGGCATCGGGCCTGGGGATCTGGTGGGGCTGTACGTGGACCGCTCCCCCGACATGCTGGTGGGGCTGCTGGGCATCCAGAAGGCGGGGGCGGCGTCGGTCCCCCTCGACCCCGGCTTCCCCGCCGACCGCATCGCCTTCATGCTGTCCGACGCCAGCGCGGCCCTCGTGCTGACGCAGACGCACCTGAGGGCGGATCTGGACGGGGTGCCCGCACCGCTGCTGTGCCTGGACGACCCGGCAACCGGGGCCGGACATCCGTCCGGCGCCCCGGTGCGCCCGGTGATCGCCGGGCAACTGGCCTATGTCCTCTACACCTCCGGGTCCACCGGGCGGCCCAAGGGCGTGCAGGTGACGCAGGCCGGCCTCGTCAACTTCCTCGCCACCATGGCCGAGGCGCCGGGGCTGGAGGCGGACGACGTGCTGTTCGCCGTCACCACCATCTCGTTCGACATCGCCGGGCTGGAACTCTACCTGCCCCTGCTGGTGGGTGCGCGGGTGGTGCTGGCCAGCCGCGAGACCGCAGCCGACGGCTTCCAACTGCTGGCCGGGCTGGAGGAGAGCGGGGCCACGGTGCTTCAGGCCACCCCGGCCACGTGGCGGCTGCTGCTGGACGCCGGCTGGCGGGGCGCGCCGCTGCGCCGCGCGCTGTGCGGGGGGGAGGCGCTGTCCCGCGACCTCGCCACCCGCATGGACGCCACGGGCGTGGAGGTGTGGAACCTCTACGGCCCCACCGAAACCACCATCTGGTCCAGCCGCATCCTGGCCGCCCCCGGCACGCATGACGAAGCGTCGGAGCCGATCGGGCGCCCCATCGCCAACACCACCCTGTTCGTCACCGACCGGCGGCACGGGCTGGTGCCCATGGGGGTGGCGGGCGAATTGCTGATCGGCGGCAGTGGCCTTGCCATGGGCTATCTGGGCCGCCCGTCCCTGACCGCCGAGAAGTTCATCCCCGATCCCTTCGCCACCCAGCCGGGGGCGCGGGTCTACCGCACCGGCGATCTGGTGCGCCACCGTCCCGACGGCAATCTCGTGTTCCTGGGGCGCATGGACCATCAGGTGAAGCTGCGCGGCTTCCGCATCGAACTGGGCGAGATCGAGGCGGTGCTGAACGAACGGGCGGAGGTCACGCAGGCGGTGGTCACCCTGTGGGGCGCCACCGCCGACGACCAGCGGCTGGTGGCGTACGTGCAGCCGTCGCCCGATGCCGGCGATACTCCCAGCCGGGCGGCGCTGCGCGGCTGGCTCAGCGGGCGGGTTCCCGCCTACATGATCCCGTCGGACGTGGTGGTGATGGAGCGGTTCCCCCTGACCCCCAACGGCAAGCTGGACCGAAGGAGCCTGCCGCCCCCCGGCCGGCCCGCGGCCCGCGAGCTGACGGCCCCCCGCACCCCGGTGGAGGAGCAGTTGGCGGCGATCATGGCCGAAGTTCTGTCGCAGGAGCGGGTCGGCATCGACGACGACTTCTTCGCGCTGGGCGGCCACTCCCTGCTGGCCACCCGTCTGGTGGCCCGCGTCAAGCAGACGCTGGGGCTGGCGGTTCCCCTGCCCGTCCTGTTCGAAGGGCCGACGGTGCGGCAGCTTGCCGCCCATGTGGACACCATCCTGTGGGCCGCCCGGCAGCACGGCGCGCCCGAGACCGCCATGAGCGACGACGAAGAGGAGATCAGCCTGTGACCCCCATCGACGCCTTCCTTGCCCAGTTGCGCGGCCTGGGCGTTGCGCTGTCGGTCCAGGGGGAGGAATTGCGGTGCCGGGCGCCCAAGGGCACCCTGACCCCCGACCTGACGCGGGAGCTGTCGGCCCGCAAGGCCGAGGTCATCGCCTTTCTGCTGCGGGCGCAGGCGCTGACAGCCGGGGCCGGGACCGCCATCCCCCCGGTCCCGCGCGGCGGTGACCTGCCGCTGTCGTTCGGGCAGCAGCGGCTGTGGTTCCTCGACCGGCTGGAGGGGCCGTCGGCCACATACACCATGCCCATGGCCGTGCGGCTGGAAGGGGATCTGGACGTGCCGGCGCTGGAACGGGCGCTGGCCGAAATCGTGCGCCGTCACGAAAGCCTGCGCACCAACTTCGTCCTGCGCGGCGCCCAGCCGGTGCTGGTGATCCACGACACGGCGGACTGCCCCCTGACCCTGCGGCCCCTGCCGCCGGGCCTGGATGAGGACGCGGCCATCGCGGCGCTGGTGGCGGACGAGGCCGGGCGCTGCTTCGATCTGGAAAACGGGCGGCTGGTGCAGGCCACGCTGGTGCCGCTGTCCCGCGGGCATCTGTTCCTGCTGACCATGCACCACATCGTGTCCGACGGGTGGTCGCTGGACGTGCTGGTGCGGGAACTGACCAGCCTCTACGGTGCCTTCCGCCACGGGCAGCCGTCGCCGCTGGCCCCGCTGCCGCTGCAATACGCCGACGTCGCCCATTGGCAGCGCAACCGCCTGCAAGGCGCTTTCCTGGCCGGCGAAATCGCCTATTGGCGCACCAAGCTGGCCGGGATACCCGAGGTTCTGGCCCTGCCCACCGACCGGCCCCGCCCGCCGGTCCAGACCTACCGCGGGGCGAGCCTGGCCGGGGTGCTGGACGCGGGCCTGACCCGGAGCCTGCGCGAGTTGGGGCAGAGTGCCGGCACCACCCTCTACATGACGCTGCTGGCCGGCTTCGCCATCCTGCTGGGGCGCTACAGCACCCTGTCCGACGTGGTGGTGGGCACCCCCGTCGCCAACCGCCCCCGCACGGAGATGGAGGGGCTGATCGGCCTGTTCATCAACACGCTGGCGGTGCGCGTGGACCTGTCGGGCGACCCCACCGTGCGCATCGTGCTGGACCGCGTGCGGCTGACGGGGATGGAGGCGCTGGAGCATCAGGAACTGCCCTTCGAGCAGTTGGTGGAGGAATTGCGCCCGGCCCGTGCGCTCAGCTATTCGCCGCTGGTGCAGGTGTCGTTCCAACTGCGCGCGCCCACCGAACGCATCGAGGCCGCCGGCCTGACCCTGATCCCGGTGGAGCAGGAGGAAACCAGCGCCAAATTCGACCTGAGCCTGACCGTGCAGGAGCGGGCGGCGGATCTGGCGGTGTTCTGGAACTACAACCCCGACCTGTTCGACGCGGCGACCATCGGGCGCATGATGGGCCATTACCGGGTGCTGCTGGCGGGCATGGCCGCCGCCCCCGACGCCCCCGTGCCCGATCTGGCGATGATGGACGCCGACGAGCGGCGCGCCGTGATCCACGCCCCCAACCGGACCCGCGTGGACTACCCGCGCGAACGCACCGTCCCCGACCTGTTCGACGACACGGCGGCGCGGGTGCCCCACCGGGTAGCGGTCCGTTTCGGCGATCAGGACATCACCTACGCCGCCCTGCGCGCACGGGCCGACGCGCTGGCCGCGCACCTGCGCACCCTGGGCGTGGGGCCGGAAACGCGGGTGGCCCTGTGCGTCGAACGCTCGGCGGACATGGTCGTCGCGCTGCTGGCGATCCTGAAGGCCGGCGGCGCCTATATCCCGCTCGACCCCGCCTATCCGCCCGACCGGCTGGCGCTGGTCATCGACGACGCCCGCCCGGCGCTGGCGATCACCCAGCGGCACCTGCGGTCCCTGTTCCCCGACGGGGCGGTGCCGGTCCTGTGCCTGGAGGATGATTGGGCGCCCGCACCCGCCCACCGTGCCGCGGCGTGCGCGGCGGCCCCCGGCAACACGGCGTATGTGATCTACACCTCCGGCTCCACCGGGCGGCCCAAGGGGGTGGCGGTGGAGCACCGGGCGCTGCTGAACTTCCTGCTGTCCATGCAGCGGGAACCAGGGTTCGCCGAGCACGACACGCTGCTGGCGGTCACCACCGTCTCGTTCGACATCGCCGCCCTGGAACTCTATCTGCCGCTCATCACCGGGGGCCGGCTGGTGGTGGCGGAGCGGGAAACCACGCTGGACGGACAGGCGCTTCAGGCCGCACTCGCCGCCCGTGCCGTCACCGTCATGCAGGCCACCCCCGCCACCTGGCGCATCCTGGTTGACACCGGCTGGCGCCCGCCCGCCGGCTTCACCGCGCTCTGCGGGGGGGAGGCGCTGCCGCGCGCGCTGTCGCGGGCGCTGCTGGGCAAGGGCGTCCGGCTGTGGAACCTCTACGGCCCGACCGAAACCACCGTGTGGTCCGCCGTGTCCGAAGTCCCCCCCGCCGACGTGGGCGAGGAAGGGGTGGAGCCGGTGGGCCATCCCATCGCCAACACCCAGATCCACGTGCTGGGGCCGAACGCCCGGCCCCTGCCCATCGGCGTTCCGGGCGAGCTGTACATCGGCGGCGACGGGCTGGCCCGCGGCTATCTGAACAAGCCCGGCATGACCGCCGAGCGCTACGTCCCCGACCCCTTCGCCACCGAACCGGGCGCCCGCCTCTACCGCACCGGCGATCTGGTGCGCCGTCTGGCCGCCGGCCCCATCGAGTTCCTGGGCCGCATCGACCATCAGGTGAAGATCCGCGGCTTCCGCATCGAGTTGGGGGAGATCGAAACGGCGCTGCGCCGCCACGACGGCGTGCGCGACGCCATCGTTTTGGCGCGGGAGGATGCGCCGGGCGACAAGCGGCTGGTGGCCTATATCGTGGCATCCACCACCCCGGCGCCCGGTGCCGGGGATTTGCGCACGTTCCTGCGCGACGCGGTGCCGGCGTACATGATCCCCGCCGCCTTCGTCATGATGGACGCCTACCCCCTGACCCCCAACGGCAAGGCCGACCGCAAGGCGCTGCCGGCCCCCGACACAGGGGCATCGGCCCCGCGCGCCGCCCCCGCCGCACCGCAAACGGCGCTGGAAGCGCGGGTGGCCGCGGTGTGGCAGACGGTGCTGCGCCTGGACGCCGTGGGCATCGACGACAACTTCTTCGACCTCGGCGGCCATTCGCTGCTGCTGACCCAGGTGCACGAGGCGCTGCGGGGGGAAACCGCGCGGCCCTTCCCCCTCATCACCCTGTTCCAGTACCCCACCGTCCGCACCCTGGCCGCGTGGCTGGCGGCGGACGACCGGGCGGTCGCGGTGTCGGCGTCCGCCGCGGCCCCCCGCCGCGGTTCCCGCGCCATCGCCATCATCGGGCTATCCGGGCGCTTCCCCGGTGCCGATGACCTTGAGACCTTCTGGGCCAACCTGCGCGACGGGCGCGAGTCCATCCGCTTCTTCTCGGATGAAGAACTGCTGGCGGCGGGGATGCCGCCGGAGATGATTGCCGATCCCGCCTATGTGCCGGCCAACGGCTGCCTGTCGGACGTGGCGGGGTTCGACGCCGGCTTCTTCGGCGTCACCCCGTCGGAAGCGGAGGTGATGGACCCCCAGCACCGGCTGTTCCTGGAAACCGCGTGGCACACGCTGGAGAACGCCGGCTATGCCGGCAACCGGGCGGGCAACCGCATCGGGGTGTTCGCCGGGTCCAGCCACGCCGGGTATCTGGCGCGCAATCTGCTGCCCAGCCTGTTCGCCGGCCGGGCGATCGACGTGCAGCAGATGATCTTCACCAACGACAAGGATTTCCTGCCCACCCGCACCTCGTACGCCCTGGACCTGAGGGGGCCGAGCGTGACGGTGCAGACCGCCTGCTCCACCTCGCTGGTGGCGCTGCACATGGCGTGCAACAGCCTGCTCGACGGGGAATGCGACATGGCGCTGGCCGGTGCGGTGGCGATCAAGCTGCCGCAGGTGTCGGGCTATACCTATCAGGAGGGGATGATCCATTCGCCCGACGGCCATTGCCGGGCGTTCGACGCCGACGCCAACGGCACCACCTGGGGCAGCGGGGTGGCCGCGGTGCTGCTGAAGCCGCTGGACGCGGCCATCGCCGACCGCGACACCATCCACGCCGTCATCACGGGATCGGCCATCAACAACGACGGCGCGCTGAAGGTTTCCTTCACCGCGCCGGGGGTGGAGGCGCAGGCCGAGGTCATCGCCACCGCACAGGCACGGGCCGGGGTGACCGCCGCCGATATCTCGTACGTGGAAACCCACGGCACCGGCACCCGCTTCGGCGACCCCATCGAGGTGGCGGCCCTGACCCGCGCGTTCCGGGCCGGGACCGACGCGGTGCAGACCTGCGCGCTGGGGGCGGTGAAGACCAACATCGGCCATCTGGACACCGCCGCCGGCATGGCCGGGCTGGTCAAGACCGTGCTGGCGCTCCAGCACCGGCAGATCCCGCCGACACTGCATTTCCGCCGCGGCAACCCCGAGATCGACTTCGCCAACAGCCCGTTCTTCGTCAACGACCGGCTGCGCGGTTGGGACGGGGGCGCCGGCCCACGCCGGGCGGGCGTCAGCTCGTTCGGCATCGGCGGCACCAACGCCCACGTGATCGTGGAGGAGGCGCCCGCCCGCACCGCCTCGTCGGCCCACCGCGCCCGCCACCTGCTGCTGCTGTCGGCCCGCAGCCCGGCGGCGCTGGAGCGTGCCCGCGCCGCCCTGGCCGCCCATCTGGACGCGCACCCGGACACCGACCCCGCCGACGCCGCCTATACCCTGGCGGTGGGGCGCCGGGCCTTCGCCCACCGCGCGGCGGTGGTCTGCCGCGACGGGGCCGAGGCGGTGCGGCTGCTGTCATCCCCCGATCCCCGCCCGGCGCCGCCGGCCCCGGCCAGCCCGCCCGGCGTGGTGTTCCTGTTCCCCGGCCAGGGCAGCCAGTACGCCGGCATGGGAGCGGAGCTTTACCGCACGGAACCCGTGTTCCGCACCTGGATCGACCGCGGGGCGGAGCGGCTGCGCGAACGGCTGGGGCTGGACCTGCGCACCCTGCTCTCCCCCGCCCCGGACGCCCGCGCGGCGGCGGACGAACGCCTGTCGCAGACGTGGCTGACCCAGCCGGCCCTGTTCCTGACCGAATACGCCCTGGCGCAAACCTGGATGGCGTGGGGGATCACGCCCAGCGCCATGATCGGCCACAGCCTGGGCGAATACACCGCCGCCTGTCTGGCCGGGGTGTTCGATTTCGACACCGCCCTGGACATCGTGGCGGAACGGGGGCGGCTGATCTGGGAACTGCCGGGTGGGGCCATGCTGGCCGTCGCCCGCCCCGCGGAAGAGGTCGCGGGGTGGCTGTCCGGCGATCTGGATCTGGCCGGGATCAACGGGGTGCAGGAATGCACCGTCTCCGGCCCCGAGGCAGCCGTCACGGCGCTGGCGCAGCGGCTGGCGGAGCGGGACATCCCGTGCCGGCGGCTGCGCACCTCCCACGCCTTCCATTCGGCGCTGATGGACCCGGCGGTGGCGCCCTTCACGGCGCTGCTGCGCACGGTGCGGCTCAACCCGCCCACGGTGCCGTTCGTGTCCAACCTGACCGGCACCTGGATCACCGCGGAACAGGCCACCGATCCCGCCTATTGGGCGCGCCACCTGCGCCACGCCGTGCGCTTTGCCGACGGCATCGCCGCGGCCCTGGACACCCCCGCCGCCATCCCGCTGGAGGTGGGGCCGGGCACGGTGCTGACCGCCCTGACCCGCCGCCACCCGGTGGCGGGCGGGCGCCCCGTGCTGCCGTCCTTCCCCCGCCCCGCGGGGCCGGAGGAGGAGACCGAGACGGCGGGGATGCTGGACAGCCTGGGCCGGCTGTGGGCCGCGGGCGTGGCGGTGGATTGGGACGGTTTCTACGCCGGCGACCGGCTGTCGCGCATCCCCCTGCCCGGCTATGCCTTCGACCGCCAGCGGTACTTCATCGACGATCCCGGCCACGAGGCCCTTATTCCCCGGCACGATCCGCAAAAGAGGCTGCCGCTGGACGCGTGGTTCACGCTCCCGGCGTGGAAGCCGTCGCTGGCCCCGCGCCTGGACGCAACCGCCATCGCCGCCCAGCCGGGCACCTGGCTGGTGTTCGGCGGCGGCTCGGCCCTGGAGCGGCGGATCGTGGAGCGGCTGGCCGCGGCGGGATGTGACATCGTTACCGTCGCAGCCGGCGACCGTTACGGGCGTAACGGCGAAGCCTTCACCCTCCGCCCCTCGGTGCCGGAGGATTACACCGCACTCATCACCGCGCTGGACGGCCGCCCGCTGCGCATGGTGCTGCACCTCTGGCCGCTGACGGTGGCCCTGGATGCCGGGTTCGACGCGGTGCAGGCGGCGGGTTACGGCAGCCTGCTGCTGCTGGGCCGCGCGCTGGCCGGGCGGCGGGCGGGGGAGATGCTGACCATCGCGGTCATCGCCCGCCACCTGCACGACGTGGGCGGCGGCGACACGGTGGACCCGGACGCGGCGACGCTGCTCGGCCCCTGTCTGGTGCTGCCGCAGGAGGTGCCGGCGATCACCGTCCGCTGCCTGGACATTCCCGGCGGCCACGCCGGCGGGCTGGCCGATGCGCTGCTGGCCGACCTGCTGGCGGGGGCGCCCGATCCCCTGGTCGCCTACCGCGGCAACCGCCGCTTCGTGCCCGGTTTCGAAGCGGTGACCCTGGACCCGCCCCCCGCCGCCGCCACCGGCTGGCGCGAGGGCGGGGTCTATCTCATCACCGGCGGGCTGGGCCGGGTGGGGCTGATGCTGGCCCGCTTCCTGGCCGGCACCGTGCGGGCGCGGCTGGTGCTGGTGGGATCGTCCCCCTTCCCCGCGCGGGAGGAGTGGGACCGCCAGCCGGCGGGCGGACCCGCCGCCGCCATCATCCGCCAGGTGCGGGAGATGGAGGCGCTGGGGGCCGCGGTGCTGACAATCCGGGCCGACGTGGCGGACGAGGCGGCCCTGCGCGCCGCCTTCGATCTGGCCGAGGAACGCTTCGGCCCCGTGCATGGGGTGATCCACGCCGCCGGGCGGCTCAACGACGCCTCCTACCTCGCCACCATCGCCACGGTGGGGGCGGCGGAAACGGCGGCGCAGTTCGCGCCCAAGGTCCACGGCCTGCGCGTGCTGGAACGGGTGCTGGACGGGCGGGACGTGGATTTCTGTCTGGTGATCTCCTCCACCTCCGCTGTGCTGGGCGGGTACGGCTTTGCCGCCTATGCCGCGGCCAACGCCTTCGCCGACGCCTTCGTCACCCGGCAGGCACAGCAGGACGGCGGCACCCGCTGGCTGAGCGTGGGGTGCGACGGCTGGCGGTTCGACGGGCCGCCGGACTCCGGCCCCGTCTTCACCATGACGCCGGCGGAATCGCTGGAGGCGCTGGCGCGGGTGGTGGCCCATGTTCCGGTGGGCCGGGTGATCCTGTCCACCGGCGACATCCGGGCGCGCTATGACCAATGGGTCCGGCGCACCACTGCCCCCGTGCCGGTGCAGCCGGCGGCTGTCCGGTCCGAGATCCAGCACGAGCGCCCGGCCCTGGCCACCACCTACGCCGCCCCGGCCACCGCGGCCGAATCCCGGCTGGTGGCGCTGTGGCAGGAGTTGTTCGGCTTCACCACCGTGGGCGTCCACGACAACTTCTTCGATCTGGGCGGCGATTCCCTGCTGGCGATCCGCCACATGACCATGGTGAAGGAGAGCTTCGGCACCCAGCTTCCCCTGACGGTGCTGCTGGCCCAGCCGACCATCCGCGAACTGGCCCAGGCGCTGGGCGGGCCGGCCACCGCCTTCTCCCCCCTGGTGCCGATCCAGACGGAGGGGGCGGCGGCGCCGTTTTTCTGCGTGCCGGGCACGGGCGGGACGGTGCTCTACCTGCGCGCCCTGGCCTTGGAACTGAAGGCGCACGGTCGCCCCTTCTACGGGCTGCAGGCTGCCGGGCTGGACGGTGCCGCCCCGCCGCTGGAGCGGATCGAGGACATCGCCGCCCAGAACGTGGCGGCGCTGAAGACGGTGCAGCCCCACGGCCCCTATCTGCTGGGCGGGCATTCGTTCGGAAGCTGGGTCGCCTTCGAAATGGCCCGCCAGTTGCTGGCCGCCGGGGAGACGGTGGCGGGGGTGGCGGTGCTCGACACCGGCGTGCCCGGCGCGCGGGACCGTTCGGTGATGGAGGACTGGGACAACGCGCGGTGGATCCTGACCATCGCCGACATCCTGTCGGCCATGTTCGGCAAGCCCCACGGGCTGACCGACGGCGACGTGGCGGGCCGGTCGTGGGACGAGCAGGTGACGGCCCTCACCCGCGCCATGGAGGCCATGGGCGCGGTGCAGGCCGGGACAGACACCGCCGAGATCCGCGGCTTCGCCGAGGTGTACCGGGCGCAGGCCCGCATCGCCTATCAGCCGCCCGCGGACGTCAAGGCCCCCATCGCCCTGTTCAGGGCGGAGGAGGCGCTGGAGGATTTCCTGTCCGGGATGCCCGCGGCGCTGCGCGGCGATCCGCTCTGGGGCTGGGGGAATTTCAGCGCCGGCGCCCCGGTGCTGGAGCCGGTGCCGGGCAACCATCTGACCATGATGACGCCCCCCCATGCCGCCCCCCTGGCCGCCCGCCTGCACGCCGTGCTGTCGGCGTTCGAAGCCCGCGCCCCGTAGCCGGCGGCGCGGATGCGCGCCATGGGCCGGCAAACAGGCATTTTCCATGTTGAATACGAAAAGAAGCGGGATTATCCTTCAGTCCAGAATGATGACACTCAGCGATGACTGTGGACGAAATGACTGTGGACAGGGCGCGGCATGAATCTCAGCCGCCTCTCCCGGCATCGGCAGCATCGGCAACAGGAACGGTGACCGGCCATGGCTTCTTATCGCGATCTGGACACGCCGGGGGACATCATCGGGCAGCGCCGCAAGGAGCTGCACATGACCCAGACCGAAATCGCCCGCAAGATGGGTTACCGGAACCCGAATTTCCTGTCGATGATGGAATCCGGCACCTCCCGCGTCCCGCTCGAACGGTGCCAGGAAATCGCCGATATCCTGGAGATGGACCAGATCTGGTTCCTGCAACGGGTTCTGGCCGACCATTTCCCCGGCGTCGCCAGCACGCTCTTTGCGGTGGAAAGCCTGGAGCGGATGCTGGCCGACGCCCGCCGGCGTCAGACCGGGAGCACGCCCTGACGCCCGCCCGGCGTGAGAGGGCATGGAGCGCCGCGGTCAAACGCGTTTCTTGAACGTGGTCGCCGGCTGAACCCGCAGGCGGCTGGCCGGCCCGCGCGAGATATATTCCTGGGTGGGGGGAACGAAATAATCCCGCTCCCGGTATTCCTTGACCGAAAACGACACGAAATCCTGCAGGACCACATCCTCCCCGCCCTTCAGCCGCTCGGCCACGGCGTTGTAGAGCGCGGTCAGGGTCAGACCGATCTGGCCCCGCTCGAAGCCGGTGGCCCGATGGATATCCTCGATGATGGTGCGGGCCTTCACGACGGGCCGCTTCGCGCCGGGTGCGGCCTCGCCGCCATCCGGCACAGGGCCGGAGGCCCCCGTGGTCTCCTTCGGTGATGACAAGCCCCCCTCCTCCGCGGAACACCGTGCCGTACCGGTGCAAGCCCCATGATGTAGGTGAAACGGGGGGAATTGTGAACGCCCGATGCCGGACACCGGGTCCACCGCCCCCGGCGTGCCGCCACGAAAACGGCACGAAGCCGTCTGTCCATCATGATGGCATGCCTGTGAGCCTGAGGGCGCGGGCATGGCCGCCCTGAATGGCCCTTCCGGCCCTCTGCACCGTCGTGACCGGCGGCGAACCGTCAACGGTGACGGAAGAACGGCTGAGAGTTGACAACTGCCCACAAAAACACGTAGACTGCTGTCAATAATCAGTCATGACTGACATATTTGTTGGATATAATTTTATGTCGATAACTTAAAACAGGATTTGTGCAGAGGCCGCCGCCGCCCACCAACGTCCCGATCTCCCGGCATGGCCATCGACCATCGCATGGAAACCCACGCTGAAGCGGCCCGGGACCGGCCGGACAAACAGGACGCCATGCTGACCGCGCTTGCCGCGATCAGAAGGGAACGGCTGTACCCATCACCCGCATAATAAGTCATCAATGACTTATTATGCTTACCATATTTTCGGAGTGGACTATGGCACAGTATCGCGAGGGGCTGGTTTCCGTCACACAGGGATCGCCGGTGGTGACGGGCACGGGAACCGCCTGGACGGGGGCGGTGATCCCCGGTCAGGTGTTTTCGCTGTATCGTTCCGGCGTGTCCTACACCATCGCATCGGTTGACAGCGGCACCCGGCTTACCCTGTCGCACCCGTACGCCGGGGCTTCGGCAGCGGGGGAAGCGTACACCATCACCCGCGACGTCACCCCCTATTTCAACTTTCCCTACCCGGACGCGGGCGACACCGACACCACGTCGCTGTGGAAGGAGATGGTCCTGAAGGTCGAGGGCGCCATCATCGCTCAGGACACCGGCCTGACCGTCGTCGAAAGCCGGGCGGCCAGCACACCGCCCGCCACCCCATCGGAACGGGGGAATTACATCGTGCCCGCCAACGCCACCGGCGCGTGGGCCGGACAGGCCGGGCGCATCGCGGTGTGGGACAAGACCACCTGGACATTCATCCAGCCCCAAGTGGGCTGGCGGGTCTCCGTCCGCGACGAAAGCTACGCCGACGTCATCTATGACGCCGGTGGCTGGCGGGTGAGCGTGGCGGTGGGAACCCTTGACCGTGCCCGCGACTGGGCGGAAAAGACCGATGGACCGGTCGAGGATACCCGTTATTCGGCCAAGCATCATGCCATGGCGGCGGGAACGCTGGCCCAGTCCGCGGCGCAGGCCGCCGGAACCGCCCAATCCGTCAGCGAAGCCGCCTACGGCCTGACCCTGGCGAGCAAGTCCCTGACGGAAGCGGCGGCGGGTGCGGCCGCCCAGTATCAGACGGCGGCCGAATCCGCCCGTGACGCCGCCGTCGCCGCCAGGGCCGCGGCGCAGGCGGCCCAGACCAGCGCCACCCTTGCCCGGCAGGGTGCCGAAACCGCCCGCGACCGCGCCGGCGCCTGGGCCAGCCAGGAGAGCGGCCCGGTTGAGGGCGGGGTGTATTCCGCCCGCTTCTACGCCACGCAAGCCAGTGGCGCCGTCGCCTCGGTCGAAGCCCAGAAGGCCGCCGCCGAAGCCGCCGCCGTCACCGCATCCCTGAAAGCGGGAGAAGCATCGACGCAGGCGAAGCAGGCGGCGATCAACGCGGTGGCGGCGGGCATGCGCGCCGCTGAAACGGCCAGTTCCGCCGCGTCGATCACCCAGGCCGCCATCGACGCTCTCGCGGCCAGGACCGATGCCGTCAACGCCCGCGACCTGGCACAGGCGTTTGCCCAGGCGGGGCGGAACACGCCGGTCAAGCCGGGCCTCTATTCCGCCTATCATTGGGCGGAGGAAGCCCGCGTCCAGGCGGAAACCGTCGTGCTCACCGCCAACGCCGCCACCACCACCGCCACCACCACCGCCGTCACCACGGCGGTGGCACAGGTGACCGGCGATGCCCCCCCGGTGCTGGACACCCTGGGCAAGCTGGCTGCCGCGATCGGCAACGACCCGGTTTTCATCACGACGCTCGCCGACAAGTTCGGGAAGAAGGCCGACCGCGCCAGCCTGTCCGCGGTGGCCCTGTCCGGCGACTACCGCGACCTGACGCACCAGCCGGTGCTGCCTTTCGTCTTGGCAAACGGCACCTCCAGCCCCATCGCGCTGACGCCCGGCGCCCTCTGACCCCAACCGCTTTTCCCGACGAGGACGACATGACCTATGTTACCCCGGTCAAGGCCATCGGCACCGGCCGCAACGCCGACGGCACCATCACCGGCCCGGCCGCCGCCCTGGGCGAATTCGCCACCGGCGACACCATCAACCCCGCCGTTCTGGGCGCCGGCACCCCCGATGCCACCAAGGTGCTGCGCGGAGACGGCACCTGGAGCACGGTCGTCGCCATCCCCGCCGAGGCAGGGAACGGAGCCACGGTCAAGCAATCGTCCGTGCTGTACGTGCCCTCCGGAAACACCGCAAGCCTGAACGGCCAGTCGATCCTGGCCGCCTATGAGCAGGTGGCCGGCCAGACCTTCAACATCACCTACACCAACGAAGGCGACTACGCCCAGCAGGACACCAACGGGACCGACGCCACGGGCACCACCTTCACGCTGGCCAACACCGCCGGCGCCGTGATCGACGGCGCCACCAAGCTGCTGATCCATGCCGAGGGAGGCAGTGGCAACACCGAGGTCGTCGACGAACGCAAGATCACCGCGTTCGGCACGCACTGTGCGTATTTCGACGGGGCCAGCGCCGTCACCATCCCGTCAAGCTACAAGATCGCCTTCGGGGCGGCGCAGGATTTCACCATCGAGGGATGGGCCCGCACCGCCGTGGCCACCCCCGTCACCATCCTCGACACCACCGGCTCCAACCCGCGGCTCTTCATGAGTGCCGGTACCATCACCCTGTCGATCAACGGGGCGGCCCGGATCTCCACCACCGCCCCCCCGGCCGATATATGGTTCCATTGGGCCATTGCCCGAAAGAACGGAACCACCACGCTGTACGTCAACGGCACGTCCGCCGGAACCTACGCCGACACGACCGCTTATGGCGCGCGGGCCATGGTGATCGGTGCGGCGGCCGGGGAGTCGTCCCCCGCCGCGCCGTTCTTCACCGGGTGGATGGATGAGATCCGCGTTTCCAAGGTGGCGCGCTACACCGCCACATTCATGCCGCACACCACCCCGCACGTCCGCGATGCCGACACCGTGCACCTGTTCCATTTCGACGACGGTCACGGCAACCAGTTCATCCGCGACGACAGCCGGTCGGGGCATGAAGTGGCCATCATGGGCGGCAATGCGGAGATCACCACCGCTTATGCCAAATTCGGCTCCTCCAGCCTGCGCATCAACGGCGGCGCCCGCCCCGACGTGGTCGTGTCGTACGGCAAGCCCCATGGCGACTTCGCCCTGGACGGGGAGGATTTCACCCTCGACTTCTGGGTGCGCCCAAACAGCGTCCCGGTTGGACTGGGCGACATCGCCTGCGTCTCCGGGCCCATCAACGGCAACGTCGCCTTTGTATTCGCCTCTGGAACGACCAATCTTCTTCTCACACTCTATACAAACCAAAACGGCACGGTGAACGCTCTTCCGGCCGGGTCCGGCTTTGGCGTTCTGGCCGTGGGGGAATGGCACCACATCGCCGTGACGCGCAGCGGCGGCACGATTTTCTGGTTCGCCAACGGTGTTCAGAAAGGATCCTATGCCATCGGGACCATGCCGTTGTACATGCAGGGGGACACGCCGCGGCGCTTCTATATTGGCCGGAGCGGCGGCGGTGGGAATTACCCCACGGACGCCTGCCTGGACGAGGTGCGGCTGAAACGCGGCGTCGCCGAATGGACGTCCAGCTTCACCCCGCCCACGGCCCCGTACACCGCCGACGACCGCACGGTGCTGCTGCTGCATTTCAACGGCGCCAACGGTGACAAGGTGACGTTGGACAGCTCCGAAAGCAGCCATGGGACCGCGCAGACGAACGCGTCGTCGATCCGGACGCTGGTCTACACCGGTACGGCGGCGCTCGCCCCGGCGTCCATCAACGGTTCCAGCACGGCGCTGAGCTTCTCCGAAAACAACTACGTGAGCTATGCATGCCTCCTCAGTGACGGGAATTCGACTCCGCTCAATGCCAGCTACACCGAATATTTCTGTTTCGAATGCTGGGCCAAACTGACCACCCTGAATTACAACCACATCCTTTTCGGCATCTGGGGCGCCAATGGAGGAGGAGGGAGCTGGTCGGTCCTCGGTGACGTGACGGGCCTGAAGGCTTCCATCTTCGATGGATCGACGATCGAAACCCTTCCGACCGGTCCCACAACCGTCGGCGCGGACGTTCATGTCGCCCTCGTGCGCGAGCCGCGCGGGTATGCGCTTTACATCAACGGAAAAATAACGGGCGCTCCCCTCATGAAGAAGGCGTGGCTGGGAATGTCCCCCACCGATATCATGGTGCGGCTGGGGACGACATCCACGGATGGTTCGCTCACCGGCCACATCAGCCAGTTCCGCCTCACCCGCGGCAAGCCCCGTTACACGGTCAACTTCACGCCGGCCGCCCTGACGTCCGACGATGACACCGCGCTGTTCTGGGATTTCTCGTCCGGCTCGACTGGTCAGAAATGGGCGAAGGAATTGTCGAAAAATGCCACGCTCATCGGCAATACAGGCGTGAAGACGGTCAAGGATGGCATCTGGATCTCGAACATGGACAGAATCTTCACCTCAGACCGGGCACAAATAACCACATCTAATTTGAAGAAAAATTTTGGAATTTCATCATTCCTCTGCAACGGCCAATCGTCCATTATGGATGTTTATCCACAGAATATCGATGGGTCCACGGGAAGTTGGGTTTTTGAATGTTTTGTTCATCCCGGCACCGACTATATCCCGGCTTTCCGCGAATTCGTGAATGTCTGCGGCGGCTATGAAATCTGGGATGCGCAAGGCGGGGGCATTCAGTGGGCGCTCGGACTCGCGTCCGATAACAGGCTGACCGTGCGCTATTCAACCAGCGGCAAAACCGGCGCCACATACAACACCCCGTCCCCCGTCTCCGTTTCGCAAGCCTGGCATCACTGCGCCGTCGTCCGTTCCGGCAGTTCGCTCTTCCTCTATTGGGACGGCACCCGTGTCGGCAGCGTGAGCAACGTGACACTCTATTCCATCACGGGTTACCCATTGCGCATGACGATTGGCGGGGCCCCCAGCCGGAGCAATTGCTGGTACGGGTGGATGGACGAGATCCGCTACAGCTACGGCACCGACCGCGGCTGGACCGGCGACACCATTGCCGTTCCCACGCTGCCCTATGGTCAGCAGTACGTGACCGGCACGTACTGGGTCGCCACCAAGCCGGGCGCGACGGCGCTGGATCTGTCGGCCTTCTCCAGCATCGACAACGGGGCGGTGACGGCGTACGTGCCGCCGGGGACGGCGATGAAATTCCTGATTTCCACCGATGGGTACGGCTCGGCCCTGAAACGGTGGAACGGCTCGGCCTGGGTGGACACCGCCTATGCCATGACATGGAACGGTTCGGCGCTGACCACCGCCGCCACCGCGGCCCAGCTCGACAGCGTGGCCAACTCCCGGGCGGAGTTCCAGACCGGCCTGCTGGCCCTGGACGTGTCGGCGATGACGAGCCTGAACATCGTTGTCCTGATGTCCTCGTCCAACCCGTCGTACGCCCCCATGGTCGATAACATCACCATCGGCATGGACGAATACGCGCTGATGGTTCCCGGCACCGATTACACCGTGAAGCGGAAAAAGGCGTCCGGCACGCAGGGGCTGACCTTCACCCGCGTCAAGGCGGGGAACGCCAACCACGTGATCGACTACATCTGAACGCGATGCAGCCGTGACACGCATCAGGGCCGCCCGGCCGGCGGCCCTGCCCACTCAACTATCAGTCATCGATGAATACCAAAACACCCAACCACCCCGCAGGCACATCACCCTGCAACGCGGAGACATCACCAACATGGCGGAGACCACCGTGGGGCACGACATGCAGGGGCTCAAAGATCATGTCGAGGCCCGTTTCGCCGGCCTTGAGCGATGGCTGGAGCGTGTCAGCACCGCCATCGAAAAGCATGGCGAGAACCGGGAACGCACGATCGTCCTGGAAACGCGCTTCGACGCCCTGGAACGCCGCGTCATCGCCAACGAAACCCGCATCGAACAGAAGCTGGACGCCCTGACCCGCAAGATCGGCGACGGCAGCGAAAAGCTGATCACGTTCGGGGTTTATTTCGCCATCGCCGGCACCGCCCTGTCCTTTGTGGCGCCGGTGATCCTCAAGAAATTCCTGGGAGTGTAGAGCATGACCACCCCCGTTTGCAGCCACGCCATCGACCTCGTAAAATATTACGAGGGCCTGCGCACCCAAGCCTACCGTTGCCCGGCAGGGGTGTGGACCATCGGGTACGGGCACACCCGCGGCGTCACCGCCGGCATGGCCTGCACCGAACGGCAGGCGGCGGTCTGGCTGGCCGAGGATCTGGCGCAGGCCGCCGCCGCGGTTGACCGCTGCGTCACCGTCCCTCTCAACCCCGAAGAGCGCGGCGCGCTGGCAAGCTTTCAGTTCAACACCGGCGCGCTGGCCGGCTCCACACTGCTGCGCCTGCTGAACGCCGGCGACCGCGCCGGGGCGGCGGCGCAGTTCGGCCGCTGGACCAAGGCCCGCGTCAACGGCACCCTGACGGACCTGCCGGGCCTGAAGAAGCGCCGCGCCGCCGAGGCTGCCCTGTTCCAGCGCGGCAGCACCGCCGGGGGGCAGGACAGCGGTGCCGCCCTCTCCTCCTCTTTGCTGTGATGAGGCCGCCATGCTGCCGCTCATTCCGCTTGCCATCAGCCTCGCCGCCGAATTCGTCCCCAGCCTCGTGGGCCGCGTCGCCGGCCCCAAGGCCGAGACCATCGCCCAGGGCATCGTCGGGCACGCCACCGCCGCGGCGGGCGAATCCGATCCGTCCCGGCTGATGGACGCGTTGCGGGCCAGCCCCGAAGCCGCCGCCAGGCTTCAGGAAGCGCTGCTCGATTATGAAAAGACCCTGGTGCAGGAGGAAACCCGGCGTCTGGGCGCCGTCAACGAAACCAGCCGGCTGGAGGCCGCGTCCGAAGACGCCTATGTCCGCCGGATGCGCCCGACGTTCGGCTACGTCATGGCCATGACCTGGGCGGCGCAGATGGCCGCCATCACATGGGCCATCGTCAAGACCCCGGCGGAGGCCGCCCGCATCATCGAATCCATCGCCGGCCTGACCTTCATGTGGGCGATCGGGCTCAGCGTTCTGGGCGTCTACGTCTGGAAACGGTCCGAGGAAAAGGGAGCGGCGGGCGGGTCGCTGCTCGACCACCTGCCCATCCCCTTGCCGGGAAAACGGTAACGCACCGGCGTCCCGTACCATCGCCCCGTCCCGGCATCCGGGACGGGGCACGGGACCGGGAACCGGCCCCCCGCCGTCATCCGGCACCGTTCAGGTGCAGAAGGTCGCGGAGAACCGCGCCGGCAATGCGCAGGTCAAGGGTATCCCCGAACAGATCCGGCCCGACCTCATGGCTCTGGTACCCGCACCAGAGGAGCACGCGCGCCTTTACCGCCAGCCCGTCCACCGTGGCCGCGGGGTGGACGAGAATACGCTCCACGATCCGCCGGACCGCCCCATGGGCGGCATCGGCCGTTGCATCGGGGGTGTTGCCGGGCAATGCCCGCTCGGCCGCCCACGCCGCGTCGAACGCACGGCCAAGGGCCAGCAAAGCCGCATCGGCGTGCGGTCGCGCCGGACCGGGCGGCGGGTTTCCGGTCTTGTCGTCATGCTCCATGCACCATGCCTCGTCGCCGATGATGGGCCGCCGCCAACGTTTCCGGGGGCCGTCACGTGCGTGTTCTGATTTGCACAGAAACGCCCGCGGGTCATCATGAACAGGATCAGCCTCTTTCAAAGGCCGGCCCCCGGCGCCCAAAGCCGATGCGCGCCCCATTTTGTGGTGTCCTTGCCAAAGGAGTTGCGGTAAAAATACCGCATTAACCGCATGATGCAGGATGGGCATTATAGCGCGCATGACGAAACCGCTCTCGGAACGGATCACCGACCGCCTGGCCGAAATCGGCCTGACGCCGAATGGGGCTTCCATCCTGGCGGGGAAGCACCGTGATTTCATACGGAACATCCAGCGCGGCATGGTGAAGATTCCGCGCGGCGACAACCTGCTGAAGCTGGCCGAGGTTCTGCAGGTTCCGCCGAGCTTCTTCGCCGACGGCTTCGACACCCCCCTGCCCAAGCCGGCTCCGCACCCAAGCGGCATGGAAGACTGGAAGCTGAAGGCTATCGCGGACCTCGACGAACTCCCCCCCAGCCAGAAGGAAAGTTTTCTTGAGGAATTGCGGGCGCTCGCCGACGCCGCACGCGCACGCAAGAAGCGTGCAGGCTGAGATCCCTCAGCGCCCTGCGCCGGACGCCATCCGGCAAGACATCAAGCAGGCGGAGCATTTCCCACGCTTCGTCGGGAATGGTGCCCGCATCCCACAGCACGCCCGTCATCGTACCCTCCCGCCATCCGGAACCGCAACCATAATAGGAACAAAATCATAATAACGCAAGCGTGGCATGCCAGGACACCGCCCGCACGCCCCGGCGCCCAGCGGCGCCAATGCGGTAAAAAAGCCGCATTTTCTGTTGACGCGGTTTTTTAACCGCATTACAGTCTTTCGTGGAAACGCGGCCGTTCCCCGGAGATCACCATCCCGCGCCACGGACCGCACCACGCCGGCAGAGCATGGGGCAAGGAACATGAGCACCAACGTCGTCGTCTGCACCGACAAACGCGGGGTCGTCTTTGGCACGACGGAAAACGTGGCGGCCCGGCCCATCGTTCTCACCAACGCGCGGATGTGCCTGTACTGGTCGGAAGACGTCGGCGGGGTGTTCGGGCTGGCCGACATCGGCCCGACCGGGCGCTGCCGCATCAGCGCCACGGCGCCGTCGGTCATTCTGGAAGGCGTGACCGCCGTCTTCGGCGTGACCGATGCCGCCGCCGCCGCGTGGGCCGCCGCCCCCGTCCAGGGCCGCTGACCATGGCGTCCCTGCTCAGCGGATCGGCCCACGGCCTGCCCGGCGGCGGCTATGGCGACGGCGACGGGTTCGGCGACGGCTCCGACACGGGCTACGGCTATGGCTATGGCTACTGCTACGGTGACGGCTCCGATGCCGGGCATGGGTTCGGCGACGGCGGCGACACCCCCTTCACGCCCGCCGTTCCTGCCGCCCGTACGGGCCGGGAAACGGCGCCGCCATGAAAAAACGCCGCCGGACGGGTCCGGCGGCGCTTTCCTGTCTTGGGTCCGTCAGTGGGATTGGGCCGCCGCCACACCGATGCCGGTCTGCGACCGCACGAACTGGTCCTCGAACACCTCCCCCGCCGCCGCGCGGTCCACGCTGCCGTCCAGCCGCGACACCAGCCAGATGACGGCGAAGGCCACCGGCATGGAGATCAGCGCCGGCGTGTCCCACGCGATGACCGGCGTGGCGAAGCCCAGCACCTTCACCCAGATCCCCGGCCCCAGGATGGTCAGCCCCACGGCGGTGATCAGCCCGGCGGTTCCCCCCGCCACCGCCCCGCGGGTGGTCAGCCCGCGCCAGAACATGGACAGGATCAGCACGGGGAAATTGGCGCTGGCCGCGATGGCGAAGGCCAGACCGACCATGAAGGCGATGTTCTGCTTCTCGAACAGGATGCCCAGCCCCACCGCCACGATGCCCAGCGTGATGGTGGCGATGCGCGACACCCGCATCTCGGCCTGCTCGTTCGCCCGGCCCTTGCGGATCAGGCGGGAATAGAGGTCGTACGACACCGTGGTCGCCCCCGACAGCGTCAGACCCGACACCACCGCCAGGATGGTGGCGAAGGCCACCGCCGAGATGAAGCCCAGGAACAAATCGCCGCCGATGGCGTGGGCCAGATGGATGGCCGCCATGTTGCCGCCGCCGCGCAGGCCCGTGACCACGCCCTCGGCGTTGCGCACCAGATAGGTGTCGTTGCCGGCGATCATCACGATGGCGCCGAAGCCGATGATGAAGGTCAGGATGTAGAAATAGCCGATGAAGCCGGTGGCGACGAACACCGACTGCCGCGCCGCCTGCTGGTCGGCCACGGTGAAGAACCGCATCATGATGTGCGGCAGCCCGGCGGTGCCGAACATCAGCGCCAGCCCCAGCGACACCGTTTGCCACGGGTCTTTCACGAAATTGCCGGGCATCATGATGCGCGCACTGCCCTTGATCTCGATGGCGCGGGCGAACAGGGCGTCCAGGCTGAAGCCGAAGGCCATCAGCACGCTGACCGCCATGAAGGTGGCGCCCAGCAGCAGCAGGATCGCCTTGGTGATCTGCACCCAGGTGGTGGCGAGCATGCCGCCGAAGGTGACGTAGAGGATCATCAGAACCCCCACCAGCACCACCGCGTACATGTAATCCAGCCCGAACAGCAGTTGGATCAACTGCCCCGCCCCCACCATCTGGGCGATCAGGTAAAAGGCCACCACCGTCAGCGAGCTGCACGCGGCGAACAGCCGGATGGGCCGCTCGGTCAGCCGCTGGGACAGCACATCGACAAAGGAAAAGCGCCCCAGGTTGCGCAGCGGTTCGGCGATCAGGAACAGGATGAGCGGCCAGCCGGCCAGCACCCCCACCGAATAGATCAGCCCGTCGTAGCCCGAGGTGTAGACCAGCGCCACGATGCCCAGGAACGACGCCGCCGACATATAGTCGCCGGCAATGGCCAGACCGTTCTGGAACCCGGTGATGCCGCCGCCCGCGGTGTAGAAGTCGGACGCCGAGCGCGTGCGCCGCGCCGCCCACCACGTCAGCCCCAGCGTGGCCAGGACAAAGGCGAAGAACATGATAATGGCGGTGACGTTGGTGGCCTGCTTGGTCACCGGCCCGTCCAGCGCACCCGCGGCCCAGGCGGCGGCGGGTGCTGCGGCAACGCCCGCCGCGATGAGGGAAAGGGGACGGCGCATCACCGGGTTTCCTCCACGATGTCGCGGATCATGCCGTCGAAGCGGCGGTTGGCGTGGAAGACATAGACCCCGGTCAGGGCGATGGCGGTCAGGATCACCCCCACCCCGGCGGGAAAGCCCACCGACGTGACCCCGCCCTGGGCCACGGGTGCCCCCATCTGCTGGGGCATCAGGGCCACGGCCAGGATGTAGCCGTAATAGACCACCACCATCACCGCCGACAGGAACCACGCCAGCCGCATGCGGCGGGCCACAAGTTGGCGGTATTTGGGATGACCCTGTATTCGTTTGCGCAACGCGGCATCCATCTGGGCTTACCTCCTCGATCGTCTTTTTTATGATGGGCTGCCGTTCCCGATGTCCCCGGTCGGCAGATTGAACGCGACGCTGAACGCCCCCCACTGGCGTCCGCGGACCAGAATGGGGGCGCTGGCGATCTTGATGAGCGTGTGCTGGCCGCCGCCCAGATCGCGCCGCATGGTGTGCAGCGTGGGTTTGGGCGAGCGGGCCGCCTTCAGCGCGGCACGGGTGCGGAACAGCCGGCGCTGGCGGCTGTGGGCGGTGTTCCACACCGGGTTCGTGCTCTGCGGCATGCTGTAGCGGCGGTTGTGGGTGGGCACATAACCGTTGCGGTCGCTGGCGATGGCGAACACCACCCGCGCGTCATGGGTGACCAGCGGTTCCTGAATGCCCGGCAGCAGCCGGTCGGCCAGCGTGGTGAAGGCGGTCAGCGCCTGTTCCGGGGCGGTGCCGGGCACCGGGCGGTAATCCTCGTCGAACAGGGCGTCGATGCCGATGGCCCCGGCGGTCACCGCCGCCTCAAACGCATCGGCCACCCGCCGCGCGGCGTCCTCGGCCATGCGCAGGAACGGGCTGTCGGGGGTGGGCACCGGCCCGGCGGCGATGGCGTCGATCAGGGCTTCGCACGTCTCCAGCACCGCCACCAGCCGCCCGTCGGCGGTCTTCAGCGCGCCGGTGGAGGTGGCGCCGGCCTCTTCCAGCGCCGTCACCTCGCCGGTCAGGGCGGCGCAATGGTCCAGGTTGCCGCGCGCACTGGCGGCAATGGCCAGGATGGCGTCGCCCACGGCGGTGAAATCGGCCTCGATCTGATGGATGAAGCGCTCGATCAGGGTGGTTCCGTCGCGCGCCAGCACCGCCCCGGCGCTGGCCGCCGCACTGTGCTGGAGCAGCGCGTCCACCTGCCCGTTCAGGGTGGCGACGGTGCGGGCGATCTCCTCGGTCGCCCGGCGCGCCTGTTCGGCCAGCCCCTTCACCTCCCGCGCGACGATGGCGAAGCCCTTGCCGGCCTCCCCCGCGCGCGCGGCTTCGATGGTGGCGTTCAGCGCCAACAGGTTGGTCTGTTTGGAAATCGCCTCGATCATGCCGGAAAAGGCGGCGACCTGACGCAGCGAGGCGGCGATGCCGCCCAGATGTTCTTCGATGCGGGCCACGCCGCCGATCAGGGCGGCGATGCGCTCCACCGCGTCGGTCAGCACGGTGCGCGAACGCGCGATGTCGTCGGCGGCGCGCCCGGTGGCCTCGCGCGTGGCGTCGGCCTGCAGATGGATGGCACGGTTGGCCGCCACCATGGTTTCGACCGAGCGGCGCACGGTGGCGAACTGGGCCGCCTGCCGCTCCACCACCGCCGACACCGCATCCACGTTGCCGGTGATGTCGGACAACTCCAGCCCCAGCGTGCCCATGCGCCGGGCCAGATCGTTGAGGACCGCCACCAGAACGGCGGGCCCCGGAACAGCCGAATCGTCCGAAGCGGTGGTCATGACGGATGGCTCCGAAAGGGAAAAGGAGGGCCGGGCACGGGAATGCCCGGCCGCTCAAGTCAAGGACGCATGGAACAGGGGCAACGCCATGCCCGATGCCCACCGCATCCCCCGGTGCGGGCGGGAGGCCGCACCCTGCGTTTCATGCCGTCAGGCCGCCTTGGCCGCCGGGGCGCGCAACGGTGTCCCGGCATCGGTCAGGCGGGCGGCGTCCGCCGCGGCCCCGGCGGCGATCAGCGCACGGGCCGGGCGCATGTCGCGCCCGTTGTTCACCGTCACCGCCCCGGTCACCACCCCCGCCGTCACGCCGAACAGGGTGTAGCGCCCGCCGTCCCGGTTGCCGCGCAGCAGCCAGTCGTCGGCCTCGCACGATCCTGCCACCTGGATGTTGATGCCGTACTGGTCGGTCCAGTACCACAGCACCTCGAACCCGCAAGGCTCGCCGGTCACCATGGCGCGGGCGACGCACGCCCCCTGGTTCTGGGCGTTGGCCCAGGTCTCGTAACGGCGGTAACCGTTCAGGTGCGGGTGCCACTGCCGCGCCACGTCGCCGGCGGCGAAGATGGCGGGGTGGCTGGTGCGGCCATGCTCGTCCACGACGATGCCGTCCTCCACATGCAGCCCCGCCGACACCGCCAGTTCGACGTTCAGTTCCACGCCGACGCCATAGACCACCAGATCGCCGGTGAACCGGCGCCCGTCGGCGGCGGCCAGCGTGATGGTGCCGTCCGTGGCCTTCACCGCCTCCACCAGCTCGCAGCCGAAGGCAAAGGCCACGCCGCGCCCCTCATGCAGCGCGCGCAGGTCGTCGGCCAGCGGCGCCGGGGCGGCGCGGGCCATCAGCCGGTCGCCGCGTTCGATCACCGTCACCGTGGCGCCCATGGTGACGACGCTGGCCGCCACCTCCAGCCCGATGACGCCGCCGCCCACCACCAGCACCCGCCGCCCCGGCCAGATGTGGCCGCGCAGCGCTTCGGAATCGTCCAGCGTGCGCACCGTGTGGACGCCCGCGCCCAGATGGTCCAGCAGCGGATAGGGCCGCGCCCGCGCCCCCGTCGCCAGCAACAGCCGGTCGTAACGGACGGTTTCCCCGTTCGCCAGTTCCAGCGTGTGCGCCTCGGCGTCCAGGGTGACGGCGGCGGTGCCGAAGCGGGTTTCGATGGCGTTGCCGGCGTAGAAGCTGTCGGGATGGATGGTCAGCCGGGCGGTTTCCGGCTTGGTCAGCACCTCCTTGGACAGCGGCGGGCGTTCGTAGGGCAGATGGGATTCGGCCCCGACGAACAAGATGCGCCCGCCGAAGCCGAAGGTGCGCAGGCTGGCGGCGGCCACCGCCCCCGCCTGTCCGCCGCCGACGATCACATAGGTTTCCGTCATCACTGCCTCACGCCGCCAGCGCGTTGCGGGGGGCCGGAACGGCGCTCATCATGCCCATGCCGGCGATCCATTCGTCGATGGGGTGATAGTAATGGGTCACCGCCTGATACGGCCCCATGGCGTTCATGGCGGCGAACGCCGCGATCCAGGCGCGGATCTCCTGCCCGCCGCGCCCGCCCTGGGCCAGGATGTCCTCGTCGCGCAGGGCCGCCAGCGCGTCCATGTCGGCGGTGGCGAACAGGGTCATCAGCTTCCGGTCCCAGTCGGCGTTGAGCGGCAGCGACTGCCCCTGCCCCTCCGCCAGCAGGCGGCCGGTGCGCAGCACGTTTTCCTGACGGCGCTGGCGGGCCTCCGGCGTCGGGTTGCGCCCGGCGATCAGGAATTCCTCCACCTCCGGCGGGACGGACCCCATCTGCGGCGTGGGCGGGTCGTGGGACAGGCCGCCGGAGCCGATGATCAGCACCCGCTCGCTCAAACCGCCGAGGAAACGGCCCACCGCCGTCCCCAGCGCCACCGCCCGGCGGCACGGCGGCAGCGGCTTGGCCGCCCCGTTGATGAAGATCGGGATCACCGGATAGCGGGCCACGTTCCCGCACAGGAATTCCAGCGGCTGGGTGAAGCCGTGGTCCGCCTGCATCCGGTAGGAATAGGCGACGTCGATGTCCTGCGCCTGCACCGCCCGCACCAGATCCAGCGCCAGGGCTTCCGGCACGTTCAGCGGCCCGTGGCCGATGTCCCAATCCCCGGCGCACGCCGCCCGCAGCCCCACGCAGAACGACGGCATCAGGTCGTAGAAGAAGCCGTTGAAATGGTCGGGCGCGAACACGACCACCAGTTCGGGATCGTACGCCGCCACATCCTCGGCCAGTGAGGCGAAGGTGGCGCGCGCCTCGGCCTCCACCGCCGCGGGGGGATGGATGTAATCCATCATCGGCGTGTGCGAGGCGCAGATCAGCTTCACGGGCATGGGTTTCCTCCCGGTTCGGCGCCGTGTGAGCCAAGGGAACAGCCTGAACGTCAGGGGCTTTGCCCCCGACACCCCCAGCAAGGGCCGACGGCCCTTGCATCCCATCAATGGGGTACAGGGGCCGTTGGCCCCTGTCGGGGAGTGTCGAGGGGCGGATGCCCCTTGACCCTGCACTGTTCCCAAGCTCAAAAGCGCGGATCTTGTTGGTTACAGGTCCAGGCCGCCCGCCACGTGGCGGATGCCGCGGATGGCGAGGCCGGCGTCGGCGTTGATGAGCACGCCGCTCAGCGTGCGGTTGTCGGCGCGGGACGCCAGCATGACGAACGGGCCGGTGAAATCGGCGGGTTCGGGGAAGAACTGCAGGGGCAGGATCGACCGGATCGCCTCGGGCGTGCGGGAATCCATGATCCTCATGTCCTGCTGCCCCAGCGCTTCCGGCCCGCGCAGGTCCGACGCCATGCCGCACGGGGCAACGCCGTTCACCCGCACCTTGGGCGCCAGTTCGTACGCAAGCTGGCGGATCAGCCCCACCGCCGCGTGCTTGGACGCGGTGTAGAGCGGCCCGCCGCCCGCGGGGTAGAAGGCCGCGTTGGACAGGGTGAAGATCATCGACCCTTCGGTCTTCACCAGTTCCGCCGCCGCCGCCTTGGCCCCCAGCAGGTAGCCCTTGACGTTGACGGCGAACAGCTCGTCGAAGCCCTGGGCCA
Source organism: Azospirillum fermentarium (assembly GCF_025961205.1). Taxonomy (NCBI): domain Bacteria; kingdom Pseudomonadati; phylum Pseudomonadota; class Alphaproteobacteria; order Rhodospirillales; family Azospirillaceae; genus Azospirillum; species Azospirillum fermentarium. The sequence goes on along the minus strand of NZ_JAOQNH010000003.1, from coordinate 66,216 downwards.
GACGGTCGCCGTCGGTGGCCAGCAGGCCGGCGCCGTGGTCCCAGATGGCGGCGTTGCCGACGAACCCATCCAGCCTGCCGAAACGGGCCACGGTGTCCGCCACCGCCCGGCGGTTGTCGTCCAGGGACCGCACGTCGCCCTGGATCGCCACCACACGGTCACCGAAATCGGCGGCAAGCTGCGCCACCTTCTCCGCCGACCGCTCCAGCACGCCCACCCGCGCCCCTTCGGCCAGGAAGCGTTCCACCACCGCCCGGCCCAGGCCGGACCCGCCGCCGGTGACGAGGATCGCCTCCCCCGTCAGCCGGCCCGTGGTCACGGCGCCACTCATGCCGCCTCCTCCACCTCGACGAACAGGCTGTCGCCCTCGACGACGACGGGGAAGGTGCGCAGCGGCTCCGTCGCCGGCAGGCACATGGGCCGCCCGGTCTTCAGGCAGAAGCGCGCCGTGTGCAGCGGGCATTCCACCGTGGCGTCATCCTCCAGATAGCCGTCGGCCATGGAGGCGTTGCCGTGGGTGCACAGGTCGGCCACCGCGTAGAAGGCGCCGTCCACGTTGAAGACGGCCACCGCCGGCGAACACTCCACCCGGCGGGAATCGCCGGGCTGGAGGTCTTCGACGGAACACACGAGGATACGGGCCATGGTCAGAAGAAGATGCTGATGCTGGGGGCGAGCAGGACGAACTGGTCCAGCTCGATCTGCCGGTCATAGATCTCCCACCCCGCCCCGCCGGGCACGCGGCGCAGACGGTCGCGGCGGGTGCCGACGAAATCGTAATGGTCCTGCGGCTTGGCCGCCCGGTGCAGCAGGTAATTGCACGACACCAGCACGTCCTCGGGATCGTCCCACGCCAGGATGCGCACGTTGCTGACGATGTGGCGGGTGCGCGACACCGGCTCCTCGGCCCAGGCGTTGCCGGTTTCCAGCCGCGCCACCCGGCGCTCAAGCTGGAACTTGTCCTCGTTGTAGATGAAGGTGGTGGGCGGGGCGATGCCCTTGCGGCGGTCGCGGGTCTGGGCCAGCGTGTTGGTCTTCATCACATAGGTGATGTCGTCGGCCAGCAGGTCCAGCCACGGACGGAACTTCCATTCGTCCAGCAGGGCCGCCTCGTGATAGAGGAACTGCTCCACATCATGCTGAAGGGCGATCGGCGCCCAGGCCAGGGGGGCGGCGGCGGGCTTGTCGAGAACGGCGGCCTCAGACATGGACGACCTCCTTTTCATAGGCGTTGGTGCGGGACTGGATCTCGTTCCAGCTTTCGGCGGTCATCATGTCGGCCCACCGCTGGTAGAAGCCGCGCGCCGCCGTTTCGGCGAAGGTGTAGTTGGTGATGCCGGGGATGCCGTCGGCGCGGCGCTCCTCGAAGCCCAGACCCATCTGGATGCAGAACTCCGACTTCTGCGCGATATGGCCGCGCAGAACCTTCTGCACCTCGATCCAGTTCTCGGTGTCGTCCTGTTCCAGGAAGCCGGCGGGGCCGAAGGCGCGGGCGTGGCTGCGGATCAGCGCGTCCTTCACCTCCTGCGGGGCGGCCTTGTCGGCGATGCAGAAGGCCCACACCTCGATCTTGTCCGGCCCGCGGGGGTGCCAGATGCGCAGGGTCTGGGTGCCGTTCAGCCACGACAGCGTGGGGAACATGGTGTTGTGCCCGGCCAGACGCAGGGCGCGCACCCGGCCCAGACGCGCTTCGGTCTCGGCGAAGGTGTCGCGGAAATAGGCCGACACCGTGCCGTCCACCCACACGTTGGCGTCGGCTTCCTTGGTGAAGAAGAACGCGCTGCCGTGGCCGTTGCCGGCAAACTGCACGCCACCTTGCGCGTCCGACCACACAGGCCGCGCGGTCTGGCCGCTGCCCAGGGGGGCGTCGCGGTCCTGCGGCGTGTTTTCCGGCACCTTTTGCAGCACCTGCACCGCCGAGATGTGGGTGAAGGGGGCGTGGTACTGGTCGCTGCAGAACTGTTCCGCGGCGAATTTCCAGTTGCACTTCACTTCCCACTTGTGGATGCCGCCGACCACCTCGGTCCCGCCCTCGCGGCGGTCGAGGAAGCCGTCCAGATACCACTTCATGTCGCCCAGATACTCTTCCAGCTCCGGTGCGGCCTCGTCCCAGCAGCCGAACACCAGACCCTTGTAGCTGACGACGCGGGGCACGCGCACGGCCCCCCATTTGCTCTTGTCCAGCGAATTGCGGTACGCCTGCTCCTCCAGCGGCACCATGGTCAGGCCGCCGTCCAGGCCGAAGGCCCAGCCGTGATAGGCGCAGGTGAAGGCGCGGGTGTTGCCGCTGTCGGCGTGGCACAATTTCATGCCGCGGTGGCGGCATTGGTTGAGGAAGGCGACGATGCCGCCGTCCTTCTGCCGCACCACGATCACCGGGTCTTCGCCCATGAAGGTGGTGAAGAAATCGCCGGCCTTGGGGATCATGCTCTCGTGGACCAGGAACAGCCAGCTTCGCGCAAAGATGCGTTCCAGTTCCAGCGTGTAGATGTCCGGGTCGCTGTAGATGGCCGGGGTGACGGTGCCCGAACGGGCGTTCACCAGGCTCTGCACATCGATACGGTCGCCCATCGGGCTGTCTCCTCCTGGTACCGTTGGCCAGGTACCGTTGGTTGGGATTTTTTGGCTCGTGGGCTGAAAATGTCCGCAAAGGCTGTGGGGGTGAAATATTTTGTTCCTTGCATAAAAAGACGTGCCACGTCTTAATGCCGGCATGGAACTCCGGCACATCCGCTATTTCATCGCCGTGGCTGAGGAACTCAACTTCACCCGCGCCGCCGAACGGCTCCGCACGGCCCAGCCGTCGCTCAGCCAGCAAATCCGCGATCTGGAAGACGAGGTGGGAACCCCGCTCTTGGAACGGACCAAGCGCCGCGTGGCGCTCACCGCCGCCGGACGCGCCTTTCTGGACGAGGCGCGGCTGGTCATGGCCCAGACCCAGCGGGCGGTGACCATGGCGCGCCGCGCCGCCCAGCCGGAACAGACCCGGCTGGCCATCGGCTTCCTGCCGTCGGCGGAGGTGAAGATCTTTCCCAGCGTTCTGTCCGGTATCCGTGCCCAATATCCCGATACTCAGGTGGAATTGCGGCACATGACCACCGGTGAACAGCTCGCTGCCCTGGAAAACGGCAGTATCGATGTGGCCTTCATGCGGCTTCCCGTGGACGAGACGACCCTGATCCACGATGTGGTCTTGCTGGAAAAGATCGTGGTGGTCCTACCAGAGAATCATGAGCTTTCCCAGCTTGCCGAGATCCCGCTGGAGGCGCTGGCCCCCTTTCCCTATCTGCGGGTGGCGCCCAACCATGCCGGCAACCTGTCCGAGATCACCGAGGCCCATTGCCGGGCCATGGGCGTGCAGCTTCGCCCCATCCAGGATGTGGAGAACGTGCTGACGCTGCTGACGCTCATCGGCATGGGCATCGGCTTCGGGCTGCTGCCCGATTACGCCGAGCATCTGGTGTTCAAGAACGTCACCACCCGCCCGCTGGCCGGCTCCGCCCCGTCGGTGGAACTGGCGATGGTGCGCAGCCGCGACCGGGACTTTCCCGCCCTCAGCGGGTTCGTCGATCTGGTGAAGCGTGCGCTGCACAAAGATTAAGATATTTCACGTCTGAATAAGCAAAGGATTATGTATTGGCGCCGTCCGGCGTCCCTTCTTCATCTTGGCGCGCATCGTGAAAAACGCCCCTTGGGAGGAAGGTTCATGTCCCATTCCGCGGCCGGAACGGCGGCCCAACCGGAACTGCGCTCGCTGTGGTCGGCCATCGCCGGCGGCGAGGTGCGGCTGCACTACGTCAACGCCAACGGCGTGCGCACCCGCGTGCTGGAGGCGGGGGCGGGTCCGCGCACGCTGATTCTGCTGCACGGCATCGCCGGGCATCTGGAAGCCTATATGCGCAACGTCCTGCCGCACGCCGAGCACTTCCGCGTGATGGCCATCGACATGCTGGGCCACGGCTTCACCGACAAGCCCGACCGCAATTACGAGATCGACGATTACGTCGAGCACCTGAAGGATGTCATCGACGCCATCGGTGAAGAAAAGATCCATCTGTCGGGCGAATCCCTGGGCGGCTGGGTGGCGGCGCGGTTCGCGGCCCGCTATCCCGAGCGCATCGACAAGCTGGTGCTGAACACCGCCGGCGGCATGATCGCCGACCCCAAGGTGATGGAGCGTCTGCGCACCCTCAGCCTCGCCGCCGTGCGTGCGCCCGACCGCGAGGCGACGCGCAAGCGGCTGGAATTCCTGATGCTCGACCCGTCCATCGTCACCGAGGATCTGGTGGAGGCACGCTTCGGCGTCTATCGCCTGCCCGGCATGGCGCACGCGATGGAACGCATCATGTGCCTGCAGGATATGGAGGTGCGCGTCCGCAACCTGCTGACCGAGGACGAACTGAGCCGCATCCAGGCGGAAACGCTGGTGCTGTGGACCACCCACGATCCCACCGCGTCGGTGGAGGTGGGGCAGCGGCTGGCCAATCTGGTGCCCAACAGCCGGTTCGTGGTGATGGAGAACTGCGGCCACTGGCCCCAGCACGAAGACCCCGACACCTTCAACCGCATCCACATCGACTTCCTGAAGGGGTGAGCCACCATGACGGCAACCCTTGAAACCACCGCCCTTGAAACGGCGGCCGTGCAGGACGCGGCGGACCGGCTGTGGGCCGCCCACGGCAGCGGCACGCCGTGCGGCCCGCTGGCCGGGCTGCTGGCGCCGGGCGATGTGGACGCCGCCTATGCGGTGCAGGAGATCAACACCCGGCGCTGGCTGGACCAGGGCCGCGTTCCGGCGGGCCGCAAGATCGGCCTGACCAGTCTGGCGGTGCAGACGCAGTTGGGCGTCGATCAGCCCGATTACGGCATGCTGTTCACCGACATGGCGGTGCCGGACGGGGAAGCCATCCCCCGCCGCCGCCTGATCCAGCCGAAGGCGGAGGCCGAGGTGGCCTTCGTCCTGGGCCGCGACCTGACGTCGGAGCATATCACCCTCGCCGACGTGATCCGCGCCGTGGAGTTCGCCCTGCCGGCGATCGAGGTGGTGGACAGCCGCATCCGCGATTGGAAGATCACCATCACCGACACGGTGGCCGACAACGCCTCGTCCGGTCTCTACGTGCTGGGGGGGCCGCCGCGGCGCCTGGACGGGCTGGACCTGTACGGCTGCGCCATGGAGATGGACAGCGGCGGGACCGTGGTGTCCAGCGGCACCGGCGCCGCCTGTCTGGGCCACCCGCTGAACGCGGTCCTGTGGCTGGCGCGGGTGATGGTGCGGGCCGGGCGCCCGCTGAAGGCCGGCGACACCGTGCTGTCCGGCGCGCTGGGACCGATGGTTCCCGTCACCTGGGGATCGGTGGTGGAAGCGCGCATCCAGGGCCTCGGCTCCGTCCGCGCCGCCTTTGCAAAGGAATGACGAGCATGAGCAAAGCGAAGATCGCCATCCTCGGGTCGGGGAACATCGGCACCGACCTGATGATCAAGGTGATGCGGCAGGCCAAGCACCTCGCGATGGGGGTGATGGTGGGGGTGGACCCGGAATCCGACGGTCTGGCCCGCGCCCGCCGCCTGGGGGTGGCCACCACCCACGGCGGGCTCGACGGGCTGATGGCGATGCCGGAATGGGCCGACATCCAGGTGGTGTTCGACGCCACCTCGGCCTATGCCCACAAGACGCACAGCGCGGCGTGCATTGCCGCCGGCAAGCAGGTGATCGACCTGACGCCCGCCGCCATCGGCCCCTACACCGTGCCGCCGGTCAATCTCGACACCCATCTGGACCAGCCCAACGTCAACATGGTCACCTGCGGCGGGCAGGCCACCATTCCCATGGTCTATGCGGTCAAGCGCGTGGCGAAGGCCGTGCCCTATGCCGAGATCGTGGCGTCGATCTCGTCGAAATCCGCCGGACCCGGCACGCGGGCCAACATCGACGAATTCACCCAGACCACCCGCCGCGCCATCGAGCAGGTGGGCGGGGCCGAACGGGGCAAGGCGGTCATCATCCTCAACCCCGCCGAACCGCCGCTCATCATGCGCGACACCGTGTTCGTGCTGTCGCAAGGGGCCGAGCCGGAAGAGATCGAAGCCTCGGTGGAGGCCATGGTGAAGGAGGTGCAGAGCTACGTGCCCGGCTACCGCCTGAAGCAGAAGGTCCAGTTCGAACGGTTCGGCAACAACGATCCGGTGCGCATTCCCGGCTACGGCGACTTCACCGGCATCAAGTCGTCGATCTTTTTGGAGGTGGAGGGGGCCGCCCATTACCTGCCCGCCTACGCCGGCAATCTGGACATCATGACCTCCGCCGCCATGGCCACCGCCGACCGCTGGGTCGAGCGGACGCGCGCCGCGTGAGGGGAGACGGCACCATGAGCAAGCTCTACATTCAGGACGTGACCTTGCGCGACGGCATGCACGCGCTGCGGCACCAGTACGACCTGTCCACGGTCGTCACGATCGCCAAGGCGCTGGACGCGGCCAAGGTGGATGCCATCGAGATCACCCACGGCGACGGGCTGGCCGGCGGCTCCTTCAACTACGGCTTCGGCAGCCACACCGACGTCACCTGGATCGAAACCGTCGCCGCCGCCGTCGGCCACGCCAAGGTGACGGTGCTGCTGCTGCCCGGCATCGGCACCAAGGAGGAATTGTCCGCCGCCTATGACGCCGGGGCGCGCAGCGTGCGCGTCGCCACCCACTGCACCGAAGCCGACGTGTCGAAGCAGCACATCGAACACGCGCGCACGCTGGGCATGGACACCATCGGTTTCCTGATGATGTCGCACATGATCCCGGTGGGCCGCCTGGTGGAACAGGCTCGGCTGATGGAATCCTACGGCGCGGAATGCGTCTATGTGGTGGATTCCGCCGGTGCCCTGCTGCCCCATCAGGTGGCGGAGCGGGTCCACGCCTTCCGCGGGGCGCTGAAACCGGAAACCCAGATCGGCGTGCACACCCACCACAACCTGACGCTCGGCGTGGCGAACGCCGTGGCGGGGATCGAGGCGGGGGCGGTGCGCGTCGATGCCTCGCTGGCCGGCATGGGGGCCGGGGCCGGCAACGCGCCCCTGGAAGCGCTGATCGCCGTGCTCGACCGCATGGGGCTGGACCACGGCTGCGACCTGTTCGCGCTGATGGACGCGGCGGACGATCTGGTGCGCCCGCTGCAGGACCGCCCGGTCCGCGTGGACCGCGAGAGCCTGTCGCTGGGGTACGCCGGGGTCTATTCCAGCTTCCTGCGCCATGCGGAGCGGGCGGCGAAGACCTACGGCATCGACACCCGCACCATTCTGGTGGAGCTGGGCCGGCGCAAGATGGTCGGCGGGCAGGAGGACATGATCGTCGATGTGGCGCTCGACCTGCTCAGCAGGACCAAGGCACACGAACCGGCGGCGTGACCCGCCGGGGCCTCAGGCGGTGTAGATGATGCGCACCGCCCCCCAGTGGCGTCCCGCCACGGTGATGGGGGCGGAGGCGTCCTTCATCAACTGGAACCGTCCGCCCAGATCGCGGCGGTAGGTCTGCACCAGGAACGGCGCCTGATTGTGGCAGGCCCGTGCCGCCGTGCGGTCCTTGAAGATGCGGCGGATGCGGGAATTGGCGGCGTTCCACGCCGGGTCGCCGGGCCGCTGGGGCTGGTACAGGCTGCGGTCGCCCGCCGCCAGATAGCCATCGCGGTCGAAGAATCCCACCGCCATGATCCGCCCGTCACTGCCGGCCACGCGGTCGGCCATGGGCCGCTCGGCATCCAGAAGCGGGGTGACGGGTGCCGTGTATTGGGTGGGATCGGAGCCCGGCACCGCCGCATAGGGCGTGTCGAACAGGTCGGCCAGGGTGATGTCCCCATGGCGCACCGCCTGTTCCAGCCCATCGGACAGGGTGCGGGCGGTCTCCACGGCCAGCCGGACGAAGGGCGTGTCCGGCCCCTCCACGCCCGTGTCGGCGGTCAGCCCGATCAGGGTTTCCGACATTTCCAGGAGCGTGTCGGAGCGGCGGGAGATTTCGGCCATGCTGGCGTTGGACCGTTCCACCGTGCCCGACAGCGACAGCACGCGCCCGACGAAATCGCCGATGCGGCTTTCGATCTGCAGGGCGGCGGCGGCGATTTCCCCGGCCCCGGCGTCGATGTCGCCCAGCGCGGCGGTGACATCCCCGGCGGTGGTGCCGATCATGTCGGTGGCATCGCGCGCTTCCGCCGCCAGACGGCGGCTCTCGCCCGCGTGGGTGGCGAGCGTGGTCAGCTTGCCCGACAGGGTGCGCACGGTGGCGCTGATGTCGTCGGTGGCGTCGCTGGTCTGGCGGGCCAGGGTCTTCACCTCGCTCGCCACCACGGCGAATCCCTTGCCCGCATCGCCGGCACGGGCCGCCTCGATGGTGGCGTTGAGCGCCAGCAGGTTGGTCTGCTTGGAGATGGTGGCGATGGTGCCCGCCACGCGGGAGATGCGCTGCAAGGTCTCGTCCAGCCCCGTGGCCTCGCTGGCGATCAGGTCCACGGCCTGAAGCAGGGTGCGGATGGTTTGCAGCGCCTGCTCCAGCCGCGTCTGGGACGATGCGGTGGTCTGCTGCGCCCGCTGGCCGGCGCCGCGGGCCATGGAGATCGCCTGGCTGATGCGGGTGTTGGAGTGCGACACCTCCCCCGCCATCTGCTGGAGGGCGGCGAAGGCATGGGCCTGCTCGTTCAGCACCGTGCTGACGTCGCCCACGTGGCCCACGATGTCGGCGACGTGGAGGCCGAGGCGTCCGGCCTCGCCGGCAACCTGGGAAATCACCGAACCGGCAGCGTCCGTCATGGGGCATCCCCTCGTGGTTTCAAGCGGTTGCACGATCCCCACCGGGGGAAAAGGGGGCCGGGCACCCAACGGCACCCGGCCCAGGTTCCGCCAGCCGCCCACGGGAGTGAGACGGAAGCGGGGGACGTGACAGGAGTTCCGTCGGGCGCGCTCAGCCCACGTTCCACGCCGCCGGACGCTTGGCGAGGAAGGCGCCCAGCCCCTCCTTCGCCTCCGGCGTGACGCGGAGTGCGGCGATGCGGCGGGCGGTGTCGTCCACCACCGCCTCGGGCACGGCGCGGGTGCCGACGCCGCGGATCAGCGCCTTGGCCGCCGTCTGCGCCCGCGGGCCGCCGCGCTTCAGCGCCTGGATGATGGCGGCAATCACATTGTCCAGCTCGTCCGCCGGCACCGCCTCGTGCGCCAGGCCAAGCTGGACGGCGCGCTCGGCGCCCAGCCGTTCGGCGGTGAGGAAATAGCGCCCGGCCTGCCGTTCGCCGATGGCGCGCAGGACATAGGGGCTGATGGCCGACGGGATGATGCCGAACAGCACCTCCGACGTGGCGAACACCGCCTGCTGGCTGGCGATGCAGATGTCGCACGCCGCCGCCAGCCCCATGCCGCCCCCCAGCGCCGCACCATGGACCCGCGCGATGGTGGGCTTGGACAACTCGGCCAGCGCGCGCAGCATCAGCGCCATGCGGCGGGCGTCGGCGCGGTTCTCATCCTCCCCCGCCTCGCCGGCCTGTTTCATCCAGTTGAGGTCGGCCCCGGCGGAAAAGCTCTTGCCCCGCCCCGCCAGCACCACCACCCGCACGGCCTCGTCGGCGTCCAGCGCCGTGCACGCCGCATGAAGATCGGCAATCACCTGCGCATTGAAGGCGTTGTGCACCTCCGGCCGGTTCATCCAGACGGTGGCCGTGCCATTGTCGATGGCAATTTCAAGCGTCTCAAACATTCAAGCATCCCATCAATGGGGTGCAGGGGCCGCCGGCCCCTGCCGGGGAGCGTCGAGGGGCGGTGCCCCTCGACACCACGTCACATGCCCAGATACGCCGAGCGCACCTGTTCATTGCCGATGAGATCCTGCCCGCTGCCGGTCAGCGTCACCGCCCCGGTTTCCAGCACGTACCCCCGGTCGGCGATTGCCAAGGCGGCAAAGGCGTTCTGCTCCACCAGCAGGATGGTCATCCCCTCGTCCTTCAGGCGGCGGATGACGTTGAACACCTCCTGTACCAAGAGCGGCGCCAGCCCCATGGACGGTTCGTCCAGCAGCAGCAGCTTGGGCCGCCCCATCAGCGCGCGCCCGATGGCCAGCATCTGCTGCTGCCCGCCCGACAGGGTGCCGGCGGGCAGGCGGCGCTTTTCCTCCAGCACCGGGAACATGGCGTAGACGCGGCGCAGGTCGGGTTCGGCGTCGGCGGGGCTGCGGGTGAAGGCGCCGAGGCGCAAATTGTCCTCGATGCTGAGCGTGCCGAACACCTGCCGCCCTTCCGGCGACTGGCAGATGCCGCGGCGGACCCGCAGGTCGGCGCGCAGGCGGCTGATATCCTCCCCATCGAAGGTGATGCGCCCGGCGCCGATGGGCTGCACGCCCGACAGCGCGCGCAGGAAGGTGGTCTTCCCCGCCCCGTTGGCGCCGACCAGCGCAACCAGTTCGCCGCGGCGGACCTCCAGGTCGATGCCCTTCAGCGCCTTGATGCGGCCATAGCTGCTTTCCAGGCCGGTGATGCGCAGCAGCACGTCGTGGGTGTCCGCCGCCGGCACGCCCGCGGTGCCCAGCCCCACGGAATCCGGGGCCAGACTGGCGATGCGGTGGTAAAGGTCGCGGAATTCCTCGCGGGCCGCGGTGCCGAACACCGGGTCGTGGTGGTCGGAAAAGGCGTGGTCGATCTCCGCCCAATCCTCCGCGGTCAAGGCGGCGCGGGCGATGGGCATCACCTCCTTTTCCTCGGTGGCGATGTGGGCGCGCAGGGTCTGGGTGTAGGTGCGCAGGGCCGCCAGCGCCTCCCCGTCCGGGTGCGGCCCGGCGAAGCGGGGGCGCAGGGCGGCCAGCACCGCGGGCCCGTTGCGGTGTTCGGCCTGCAGCCGGTCGATGGCGGCGTCGGCATCCTGGGTGCGGCGGCGGACGGCGGGGAACAGGTGGCCGTCCTCCTTGGCATGGTGGCAGCCGTCCATGAACTGGTCGATGTAATCGAAGGCGGCGGCGAAGAAGGCCGGGTCCACGGCGGCCCCGGCGGCGATGTCGTCGGCCACCGCCTCCAGCGTGACGGTCAGGCGCCACAGGTTGCGGTGTTCGTCGGTGATGGCGGTGAGGGCGAGCATGGGTGCGGCCTCCGGCTTTTCGATGAGGCTCATGCGTGGGCACCGAGGTAGGCGGCGATGACGTTGGCGTCCTGGCGCACCTCGGCGGCGGTGCCCTCGGCCAGCTTGCGGCCATAGTCGAGGACGAGGATGCGGTCGGACAGGTTCATGACCATCTTCATGTCATGCTCCACCAGAACCACCGTGACGCCGGTGGCGGCGACCCGGCGGATCAGCGCGTCGATCTCCAGCGTTTCCGTGGGGTTCAGCCCGGCGGCGGGTTCGTCCAGGAACAGGATGCGCGGCTTCATCGCCAGCGCCCGCGCGATCTCCAGCCGCTTCAACGCGCCATAGGGCATGGAATCGGCGCGCGCGCGGGTGTAGCTCTCCAGCCCGACGAAGCGCATCAGGTCCGCCGCCTCGTCCCGCAGTTCGCCGTCGCGGCGGCGGATGGACGGCCAGCGCAGGGCGGCCTTGACGAGGTTCCGGTCGAGCCGCAGGTGCGCGCCGACCATGACGTTTTCCAGCGCCGTCATGTTCAGGCAGATCTGCAGGTTCTGGAAGGTGCGGGCCATGCCGCGGCGGGCCAGCTCGTTGGGCGGGCGCCCATGGACGGCGGCCCCGTCCAGCCGGATCTCGCCCCCCGTCGGCGTATAGACGCCGGTGATCAGGTTGAACAGGGTGGTCTTGCCCGCCCCGTTGGGGCCGATCACCGAATAGACGATGCCGGCGTCGATGGAAAAGCTGACGTGCTGGAGCGCCTTGACGCCGCCGAATTCGATGGACAGGTCGTGGATGTCGAGCAGGGCCATGGGATCACCCCCCCTTTCCCAGACGGGCGGCCAGCGTCGGCACCAGCCCGCGCGGCAACACGATCATGAACAGGATGAGGATGCCGCCGAAGGCCACCGTCTCCCACCCTTCGAAGGTCGCCAGAAGCTGCGGCAACGCGGTCAGCAGCACCGCCCCCACCAGCGACCCGAACACCGACGCCATGCCGCCCACCACCACCATGGTCACCAGTTCGATGGAGTGGAAGAATTCCGACACGCTGGGGGTGACGAAGCCGACGTAATGGGCGCTCACGCTGCCCATGATGCTGGCGAACACGGCGGACATGACGAAGACGGCCATCTTGTAGCGGGCGATGTCCACGCCCACGACCTTGGACGCCACCTCCGACCCGTGCAGCGCGCGCAGCGCCCGGCCGAAGGGGGAATCGATGAGGTTGAGGGAGGCCCAGACGCTGAACACCAGCATCGCCGCCACCACCCAGTACCACTGCCGGTCGCTGCTGAGCGCGACGGAGAAAATCTCCAGCGTCGGCACCGGCATGCCGTCCGGCCCGCCGGTCAGGGCGGCCTCGTTGCGGAAGGCGATGGTCAGGATGATGCCCAGCCCCAGCGTCGCCATGGCCAGGTAATGGCCCTTCAGCTTGAAGATGGGATAGGAGACCGCCGCCGCCAGCGCGCCCGCGGCCAGCGCCCCGGCCCCCAGCGCCAGCATGGGAGGCACCCCGTAATGGGTGGGCAGCACCGCGGACGCATAGGCGCCGATGCCGATGAACCCGGCGTGGCCGAAGCTGATCTGCCCGGCAAAGCCGATCAGCAGGTTCAGACCCAGCACGATGATGGCGTTGATCGCCATGCGGATCGTCAGATCCAGATAGAAGCTGTTGGGCAGCACGAACGGCAGCACCGCCAGAACCGCGGCCAGGGCGGCGAGGCCCCAATGCCTTGGGTCCACATGTCGGGGATCGCGCATGGTTACACTCTTTCCGTGGTCTTCGCGCTGAACAGCCCGCGCGGCATGAAGAACAGGATCAGGAGGATCAGCACGAACGGCACCGCGTCCTTGTAGGCGGACGACAGGTAGCCGGCCCCCATGGCCTCCAGCACCCCCACCAGCAAGCCGCCGACGAGCGCGCCCATGCCGTTGCCCAAGCCCCCCACCACCGCGGCGACGAAGCCCTTCAGCCCCAGCATGACGCCGGCGTCGTAGGAGGTCATGGTGATGGGCGTGACCAGCACCCCGCCCAGCGCGCCCAAGGCCGCCGACAGGGCGAAGCTCAGCGTCAGCACCCAGCCGGTGTTGATGCCGACCAGTTGGGCGGCGGTGCGGTTGATGGCGGTGGCCAGCATCGCCTTGCCGCCCATGGTGCGGCTGAAATAGTACCACAGGCCCAGCACCACCACCGCCGTGCCCCCGGTCACCCACAGGCTTTGCGACGGCAGCACCGCCCCCAGCAGCGTGATGGGGGCATCGCCGGAAAAGGCCGGCAGGGCGCGGGTGTTCTTGCCCAGCGTCACCTGCACCAGACCGCGGATGACGAGCGAGGCGCCGATGGTGATGATGATGATGTTCACGGTGTCCGCACCCTTGACCGGGCCGATCACCGTCTTTTCCATCACCACCCCCACCAGGGTGGGCACCGCCACCGCCAGCAGCACCGCCACCGGCAGCGGCAATCCCGCCTGGGTGAACAGCACCGCCAGCATGCCGCCCAGCATGATGAATTCACCCTGGGCGAAGTTGATGACGTTGCTGGCGTTGTAGATCAGCGTGAAGCCCAACGCCGCCATGGCATAGGTGGCCCCGACCGTGAAGCCGGAAAAAAGATACTGAAAGAACTCGGCCAGCATCGCCCGTCTCCCGCGTTATGGTTCAGGACAAGAGGGGGATCAGGGCAGGATGGTCCAGTCGCCGTTCTTCACCTCCAGCATGCGGAACGACGACAGATCCAGGCCCATATGGTCGGTGGGCGACATGGTAAAGGTGCCGCTGACACCCACGTGGCCCTTGGTGGCTTCCAGCGCGTCGCGCAGCTTGGCCGGCTCCACGCTGCCGGCGGCGGTGGCCGCCTTCACCGTCAGCATCAGCCCGTCATAGGCATACCCACCAAAGGTCGAGGCCGTGTCATTGAACTTCGCCTTATAGGCGGCGTTGTAGGCGTTCACCACCGGCTTCTGCGGGTCGCTGTCGGGCAGCTTGTCGCCGATGATCTGGGCCGGGGACGGCAGGCGCACACCCTCCGCCGCCGGGCCGGCGAGCTTCAGGAACTCGTCCGAGGCCACGCCGTGCGACTGGTACAGCGGCAGGCTGATGCCAAGCTGGCGGTAGTTCTTGGTGACGATGGCCGGACCCTGGCCCAGACCGAAGACGAACACCGCCTGCACGCCGGGGGTGTTTTTGATCTTGGTCAGCTGCGGCCCCATGTCGGTGTCCTTGGGACCATAGGTCTCGTTCGCCACCAGGGTGATGCCGTACTTGGCGGCGACCGCTTCGGATTCCTTCTTGCCCGACTGGCCGAAGCCGCTGGTCTCCGACAGCAGCGCCACCTTGGTGAAGCCGCGCTTCTGCATATCGACGAAGACCTTTTCCGCCGCCATGCGGTCGGTGTGCGGGGTCTTGAACACCCACTTCTTCACCGGCTCGATGATGACCACCGCACCGGCCAGCGAGACGAAGGGGATGCCGGCCTTTTCCACCAGCGGCACCATGGACATGGTGGAGCCGCTGGTGGTGCCGCCGATGATGACATCCACCTTGTCGTCGTCGATCAGGCGCTTGGCGAAGCCGTTGGCCTTGCTGGCGTCGCCGCCGTCGTCGTACTGGATCAGCTTCAGTTCGCGGCCCAGCAGGCCGCCCTGCCTGTTGATCTCGGCGACGTAGAGTTCCAGCGTCTTGGCTTCCGGGTCGCCGAGGAAGGCGGCGGGGCCGGTCACCGACAGCACCGAGCCGATGCGGATCGGGTCCGCCGCCTGCGCCATCAGCGGCAGCAGGGTGGCGGCGCAAAAGGCCAGGGTCTTCGCAAGCGTCTTCATGGGTTTCCTCTCCGTCCTTGTTATTAGCCGTTTAATGAAGGCGGCCCGTTCGGCAGGCATGGGGGCTGGCGCCCCCCGTCCGGTCACACCTTCTCGATCACCATGGCGATGCCCTGGCCCACGCCGATGCACATGGTGCACAGCGCATAGCGCCCGCCGGTGCGGGCCAGGTGATAGGCGGCGGTGGTGACCAGCCGCGCGCCGCTCATGCCCAGCGGGTGGCCGATGGCGATGGCGCCGCCGTTGGGGTTGACGTGCGGGGCATCGTCGGGGATGCCCAAACCACGCAGCACCGCCAAAGCCTGGGCCGCGAACGCCTCGTTCAGTTCGATCACGTCCATCTGGTCCAGCAGCAGGCCGGTGCGGGCCAGCAGATGGCGCACCGCCGGGGCCGGGCCGAAGCCCATGATCCGCGGGGCGACACCCGCCGCCGCCATGCCGACCACACGCGCCCGCGGGGTCAGGCCGTGGCGCAGCACCGCCGCTTCCGACGCCACGATCAGCGCGCAGGCCCCGTCGTTGACCCCCGAGGAATTGCCCGCCGTGACGCTGAGATCGGGGCCGTTGACGCCCTTCAGCTTGGCCAGCGCCTCACGGGTGGTGTCGGGGCGGGGGTGCTCGTCGGTGTCGAAGACCTTGGCCTCCCCCTTCTTCTGGGGGATGGTCACCGGAACGATCTCATCGCGGAAGCGCCCGGCCGCGTTGGCGGCACCCCAGCGCTGCTGCGAGCGCAGGGCGAAGGCGTCCTGGTCCTCGCGCCCGATCTTGAAATCGGCGGCGACGTTGTCGGCGGTCTGGGGCATGGAATCCACGCCGTACAGCCGCTTCATCTCCGGGTTCACGAAGCGCCAGCCGATGGTGGTGTCGTAAATCTCGGCCTTGCGGGAAAAGGCCGAATCGGCCTTGCCCATGACGAAGGGGGCGCGGCTCATGCTCTCCACCCCGCCGGCGATGATGAGGTCGGCCTCGCCCGCGCGGATGGAGCGGGCGGCCAGACCCACCGCGTCCATGCCCGACCCGCACAGCCGGTTGACCGTGGTGCCCGGCACCTCCACCGGCAGTCCGGCCAGCAGGGCCGACATGCGCGCCACGTTGCGGTTGTCGTCGCCCGCCTGGTTGGCGCAGCCGTAGATCACGTCGTCCACCGCCGACCAGTCCACGCCGGGGTTGCGCGCCATCAGGGCGCGCATCGGCACCGCCCCCAGATCGTCGGCGCGCACGGCTGCCAGCGTGCCGCCGTAGCGTCCGACCGGCGTGCGCACCGCGTCGCAGATGAAGGCTTCTCCCATGACAGCAACTCCTTCAGGCATAAGGCAAAACCCGGCCTTTGCCGCCGAACCGGAAAACCGGTCCGGCGGATGGAAACGGACGGATGAGGGGGGAACATGGGGGTTAGACGGCGCGGGGGCGCTGGTCGATGACGCGCTTGGCCTTGCCCACCACGGTGCGGGGGATGCCGCCCGGCTCCAGCACCGTGACGGTGGTGGACACGCCGACCATGGTCTTGATGTGGCGCTGCACCGCCTTGGACACCGACGCCATCTCCGCCGGGGTCATGGTGGCGGCACAGTCGGGCAGCAGTTCACAGCGGACCTCCAGCGTGTCCATGTGCCCCTCGCGCCCGACGACGAGCTGGTAATGGCCGGACAGGTGCTTGTCGGCCAAAATCTGCTCTTCGATCTGGGCGGGGAAGACGTTGACGCCGCGGATGATCAGCATATCGTCCGACCGCCCGGTGATCTTGCCGATGCGGCGGAACGAGCGGGCCGAGGGCGGCAGCAGGCGGGTCAGGTCGCGGGTGCGGTAGCGGATGACCGGGAACGCCTCCTTGGTCAGGGAGGTGAAGACCAGTTCGCCGTCCTGGCCATCGGGCAGCACCTCGCCGGTGTCGGGGTCGATGATCTCGGGGTAGAAATGGTCTTCCCAGATGACCGGGCCGTCCTTGGTCTCGATGCATTCCGACGCGACACCCGGCCCCATCACCTCGGTCAGGCCGTAGATGTCGATGGCGTCGATGCCCAGCGACCGTTCGATCTCCGCCCGCATGCCCTCGCCCCACGGCTCGGCGCCGAACACGCCGACCTTGAGCGAGATGTCGGACGGGCAGATGCCCAGCCGCTGGAATTCATCGGCGATCACCAGCGAGTACGACGGGGTGACCATGATGATGTCGGGGCGGAAGTCGAGGATCTGCTGCACCTGCTTTTCCGTCTGGCCGCCCGACATGGGCACGGCGATGCACCCCGCCCGCTCGATGCCGTAATGGGCGCCCAGGCCGCCGGTGAACATGCCGTAGCCATAGGCGTTGTGCACCATGTCGCCGGGCCGCGCACCCGCCGCCCGCAGCGACCGCGCCACCAGCCCGGCCCACACGTCGATGTCGTGGCTGGTGTAGCCCACCACCACCGGCTTGCCCGTGGTGCCGGACGAGGCGTGCAGCCGCGCCAGCTTGTCCCGCGGCACCGCGAACAGGCCGAAGGGGTAGTGGTCGCGCAGGTCGTACTTGGTCATGAAGGGGAACAGGGACAGATCCGACAGAGTCTTCAGATCGTCCGGGTGCACCCCCTTTTCCTCGCACTTGCGGCGGTAGGGTTCGACGTTGTCGTAGGTGTGGCGCAGCGACCATTTGAGGCGGTCGAGCTGCAGGGCCGAGATTTCGTCGCGGCTGGCCCGTTCGATGGGTTCCAAGCCGTCGCGGTCGATGGTTTTGCTGGGCACCGGATCGCCTCCCTAAAGACGAATTTTTTTATGACGGACGGGGGTCGCCTGCGGCCTCCAGGCCGGCGATCACCTCGCCCTTGATGCGGTAGGATTTTCCACGAAACAGCGCCACGGTTGCACCCCCTTGTATGCGCACCGTGACGTCGTAGACGCCGGTGCGCCCGGCCAGGGAGCGTTCGGCCGCTTCCGCCTCCAGCACGTCGCCCACGCGGGCGGGGGCCAGGAAATCCACACCGCAGGCCGACGCCACCGTGTTCTGGTTGTAGCTGTTGCAGGCATAGGCGAAGGCGCTGTCGGCCAGCGTGAAGATCATGCCGCCGTGGCACAGCCCATGGCCGTTCACCATGTCGGGCAGAACCGTCATGGTCAGCCGCGCCCGGCCCGGCATCACCTCCACCAGTTCCATGCCCAGGAACTTGGTGGCGCGGTCGCGGTCCCACATGGCTTGCCCGACGTCGCGGGCCAGATGAAGCGCATCAGTCATGGCATCCCCGTCCGGTGATGGCCCGCAGCCGCAGGAACGGCGACAGGCGGTAACGGTCCTCTCCGTAGAAGGCGGCAAGGTTGCCGAGAACCTCCGCCACCGTGGCGACACCCAGCGCATCGGCCCAGGCCAGCGGCCCGCGCGGGTAGTTGGTGCCCAGCCGCATGGCGGTGTCGGCGGACGACGCCGCACAGACGCCGCGGTGCACCGCGTCCGCCGCCTCGTTCGCCAGCATGGCGACCGTGCGCATCACCACCAGACCGGGGGAATCGGCGACCGGCGTCGGCGCGATGCCGGCGGCGGCCAGCAGACCGGCCACGGCCTCCCCCCCGCCCGCCGGGCAGGAATGCGCGGTGGCGAAGGCCAGCCGCCCCGCCGTGGCGGGATCGAAAGCCGTGTCCACCACCGCCACCGCCGGGGTGCCGAGGGCAACGGCCCGTTCGGCGGCGGTGCGCCCGTCGGTGACGAACACCGCCACCCCGTCCACCGTCGCCACCCGCCCGTCATCGGCGTCAGCGCGGGCGAAGGCCACGCCCTGCGCGTCCAGCCGCGCCGCCAGACTCGCGGCCATGGCGCAGGTGCCGTGCAGGGTGATGCGGGCGGGCGCCGGCCCATCCGCCGTGCGCGCCGCCGGGCGCGCTGCACCCTCGCGGTAATCATAGAAGCCGCGCCCGCTCTTGCGGCCCAGGAAGCCGGCGGCCACCAGTTCCTGCTGGGTCAGCGACGGGGTGAAGCGCGGGTCGTGGAAGAAGGCGGACCACACCGAGCGCGTCACCGCGAAATTCACGTCGTGGCCGATCATGTCCATCAATTCGAACGGCCCCATGCGGAAGCCGCCGGCCTCGCGGAACAGGGCGTCGATGGTGGCGCTGTCGGCGGCCCCCTCCTCCAGCAGGCGGATGGCCTCGGCGTAATAGGGACGGGCCACCCGGTTGACGATGAACCCCGGCGTGGACGCGGCGTGGACGGGGGTCTTGCCCCACGCCTTGGCCGTATCGAACAGGGTTTCCGCCACCGCCGCGTCGGTGCCCAGGCCCGACACCACCTCCACCAGCGGCATCAGCGGTGCGGGGTTGAAGAAGTGCAGACCGGCCAGACGCCCCGGACGGGCCAGCGCCGCGCCGATGGCCGTCACCGACAGGGACGAGGTGTTGGTGGCGAGGATGGCACCGTCGGCCACCAGCGCCTCCAGGTCACGGAACAGCCCCTGCTTGACCGCCAGATCCTCCACCACCGCTTCCACCACCAGCCCGGCGGGGGCCAGGGCGGCCAGCGTGGCGGCGGCGGACAGGCGCGAACCGGCGGCCTCGGCGGCCTCCGCACTCATGCGGCCCTTGGCGGCCAGGGTGGCGAAGACGCCGCGCAGTTTGGTCACCGCCTGTTCGGCGGCCCCCTCGCGGGCGTCAAACAGCACCACCGGGTGGCCGGCGGCGGCGGCCACCTGGGCGATGCCGCCGCCCATGGCGCCGGCACCGACCACGCCCACCGCCACCGCTGTGTCCAGCGCGGCCATCATTCCCCCCGGAACTGCGGCGGGCGCTTGCCGATGAAGGCGGCGACACCCTCGGCGTAATCGGCGGACCAGCCCAGCTCGCGCATGAACGCCCCCTCCAGCGACAGTTGCTGGTCCAGCGTGTTGGTGGCGGCGGCGTGCATGGCCTGACGCGTGCGCACCAGCGCCTTGGTGGGAGACGCGGCCAGCTTCCTGGCCAGACCGTCCACGGTGGCGGCGAAGGCGTCGTCGTCCACCGCGCTCCAGATCAGGCCCCAGGCGGCGGCCTGCTCCGCGCTCAGCTTGTCGGCCAGCAGCGCCAGACCCATGGCGCGGGCCATGCCCACGCGCTGGGGCAGGAACCACGTGCCGCCGGTGTCGGGGATCAGCCCGACCTTGCTGAACGCCTGGATGAAGGACGCGGATTTGGCCGCCACCACCAGATCGCAGGCCAGCGCGATGCTGGCCCCCGCCCCGGCGGCCACACCGTTCACCGCGGCGATGGTGGGAACGCGCAGGTTGGCGAGCTTCAGGATCAGCGGCTTGTAATTGCGCTCCACCGTGGTGCCCAGGTCGGGCTTGGCGCCGGAGTCGATCATCACCGCGCGGTCGCCCAGATCCTGGCCGGTGCAGAACGCCCGGCCCACGCCGGTCAGCACCAGCGCGCGGATGGATGTCTCCTCCTGCACGGTGTCGAGGGCGGCGCGCACCTCGCGGTGCATCTGCTCGATGAAGCTGTTCAGCTTGTCCGGGCGGTTGAAGGCCAGCGTCGCCACGCCGCCGTCAACCGTGAAGCGGATGGTGTCAAAAGAGGTGTCGGTCACGGCATGGCCCTCACACATGGAACCGGCGCTGCACGACGCAGAAGCGGTTGGCGACGAAGGCGGCGTTGGAATAGGAGGCGTTGGCCGCCGGGTTGCCGCCGGTGCCGTGGTAGTCGGAATAGGCCGCCGACTGGTTGACGAACACACCGCCGGTCAGGTTGATGGACAGCGCCACCTTGGCCCGGCACGACACCTCGGTCATGGCATCGAGGAAGGCGTCGTTGCTGGAATAGACGCCCAGCGTCAGCGCCCCGTGGGTGGCGATGATGCGCTCGGCCAGCTGCGCCGAGGCCGCGGTGCCCGCGGTCTTGACGATGAAGCTGATGGGGCCGAAACGCTCCTCCATGTAAAGCGCCTCGTCGGCGGCATCGCAGGCCAGCAGGACCGGCGTGCGCACCGCGGCCTTGGGGAACTCGGGGTTTTCCAGCCGTTCGGAGGCCAGGATCACGCGGCCCAGTTTGCCGGCGTTGGCGTCGTCGGTGCGGCCCAGCGTGTCGGCGGACTGGATGGCGCCCAGCACGGCGTGCGCCACCTCGGGCTTGGACAGCAGGCCGCTGATGGCCTTGGCGAGGTCGGTGCACACCTCGTCATAGCTCTTCGGCCCCTGGTCGGTGGCGATGCCGCCGGCGGGAACCAGGATGGCCTGGGACGTGGTGCACATCTGGCCGGAATAGAGCGACAGGGTAAACGCGATGTTGCGCAGCATCCCCTTGTAGTCGGCGGTGCTGTCGATGACGATGGTGTTGACCCCCGCCAGTTCGGCATAGACCGACGCCTGCCGGCAGTTGTCCAGCAGCCACTGGCCGAACACGTTGCTGCCGGTGAAATCCACCGACTTCACCGCCGGGCGGGTGACCAGATCCTGGGTCGCCTTGCGGTCCTTGGCCACGCACAGGGTGACGAGGTTGGGGTCCAGCCCGTTTTCGGCCAGCACCTCGCGCAGGATGCGCACGGTCAGCGCTGCGGGCAGGATGGCGTTGCTGTGGGGCTTCACGATCACCGGGTTGCCGGTGGCGAGTGCGGCGAACAGCCCCGGATAGGTGTTCCAGGTGGGGAAGGTGCCGCAGCCGACCACCACCGCCACGCCGCGCCCGACGATGCGGTACTGCTTGGTCATCACCAGCGGCGGGTTCTTGCCCTGGGGCTTTTCCCAGCGCGCCTCGGCGGGGATGGCGCTCTGCTCGATCCAGGCATAGGCCACGGCTTCGAGCCCGCGGTCCTGGGCGTGCGGGCCGCCGGCCTGGAACGCCATCATCCAGCCCTGCCCCGTCGTCATCATCACCGCGTGCGCGATGGCAAAGCTCTGGCGGTTCAGCCGGTCCAGCATCTCCAGACACACGCCGGTGCGCCCGGCCGCACCGATGGCTTCCCATCCGGCCATGGCCTTCTGCGCGGCGGCGATCAGCGCGTCGGTGTCGCACACCGGGTATTCGACGCCGAGGTCGATGCCATAGGGCGAACGCTCGCCCCCCAGCCAGCCCTGCTGCCCCGGCTGGTCCAGCGCGAAGCGGGCGCCCAGCAGGGCGTCGAACGCCGCCTTGCCATCTGCGGCTGCGGTTTCGCCATAGGCCCGCGGGCTGGGGGCTTCGCTGTAGGGGGACCAGTAGCCGCGGCTGCGCACCGCATCCACCGCGGCGTCCAGCGTGGCCCGGTGCTTTTCAAACATCGGGTGGGTCATGAGCTTCATCCTCCTCGAAACGCCGCCTGGGGCACGAAGGCCGCTCCAGCCACGGCGACATCATTCGCTTGATGCCGGTTTTTCTGCATTGCGTGTATCATGTTAAGCGAATGAGCCGCAAGCCGGTTTTTTGGAATGAATTCTGTCTTCGCACTCAAACATGAATTAAAACAATAAATTAGCTCATAAATTTTGCGGTTGCGGGATGAAGTTTCCGCATTTCGGAATGGGTTCCCGGACTCATTTTTTGATTTATGATACGTTTTTGCGTTGACTGCCGTTCAGATACGTATCATATCTCAGCGGGACGGCAGCCGGCGCGGCTGGCCCTCCACACCCCCAAACAAACGGCACAATCAAACGATCGGGAGGATTCCCCATGGCATCCGTTAAGGAACGCCTGTCCAACACGATGGAATTTCCGCCGGAAACCCCGCAGCCGAACATCTATCCCCTGTCCTGGCACTGCCACACGGAAAAGCTTCAGGAAGTGTGGGAAGCGTCCCTTCGTGAAAACTGGGATCCGGAAAAGCTCCCCTGGGACACGCTGGACGTCGAGAGCTACACCTGGGAAGAGCGCGAGGCCATCGCCTATTGGTGGACGTTGCTGTCGGTGTTCGACGCGTCGGCCCCGCCGGTGTTCGCCGAGGCGCTGATCAAGACCTACGAGGTCCACGAGGAAGATCCGGTCCGCAAGTGCTTCTTCTCCGTCACCCGTGACGAGCAGAACCACGAGATCATGTGCGGTCTGGCGATCACCAAGCTCCTGGCCCACCCCGATCCGCTGACCTACGAGCCCAAGACCGAGCTGGGCAAACGGCTGCAGAAGAATGCCAAGTGGCTGTACTTCAACGGCGGCCGCTACTGGTCGGGCTACAAGCAGGCGGTGCCGAAGTACGATCTGGCGGTGCTGTTCAGCTCGTTCCTGATGGGCGAGATCGCGGCGGCGACCATCTTCAAGCAGATGTTCGACAACTCCCGCGAGGCGGTGTTCAAGGAGGCCTTCCGCAACATCGGGCGTGACGAGGGCCGTCACATGGCCATCTGCATGGCCGTGATGGAACGCGACTATCCCAAGATGGGGCCGGAAAACAAGGCGGTGGTGACCAAGCAGATCCGCGCCGGCTACCTGTTCCTGTCCGCCGTGCTGTTCGAGCCGCCGATGGATTTCTGGGATCTGCCGGACGATTTCATCACCAACCAGCGCGAAGCGGAAGAGATCGCCCGCTCCGCCGGCTTCGGCATCCCCACCTATGAAGCCAAGAAGGAAAACTGGCGCAACGCGATCCTGAACCTCAAGGGGGTTCTGGACCGCTACAACATCCCCTTCCCCGCCATCCCCGAAGTGGGCATCACCGGCGAGGAAATCTCCGACACCGCCATGGAAGACATCATCCCCGTCTTCTAAGGCCCGGTGCTGTTGACGGGCGCCGGCCGTCCCCCGCGGGCGGCCGGCGCCCACCCGTGAAGTCCCCGATTGCGGATGAAAGAGAAGCCATGGCGCGAATTGTGATGCAGCCCTCGGGCAAGGCGGTGGAGTGCAAGAGCGGCGACACCGTTCTGGCGGCCCTGGAAAAGGCGGGCTACGCGCTCCCCAACAACTGCCGTGCCGGTGCCTGCGGGGAATGCAAGGTCAAGGTTCGGTCGGGACAGTTCGACCAGGGCATGGTCCTGGACATGGCGCTGACGCAGGAGGAGCGCCGCAACGGCTATGGCCTGATGTGCATGGCCAAGCCGATCTCCGACGAGCTGGTCATCGAATGGGGGACCGAGGACGCCCGGCCCAAGCTGTTCCCGCCCCGCGAGAACGTGCTGTTCGTGGTGGTGGAAAAGCGCCCCGTGGCCGCCCGCGTGGTGGAATTGCGCCTGCGCCCCGTGGGCCAGCCGATCCGCTACTGGCCGGGCCAGTACGTGACCCTGGGCGATCCGCGCAACGGCGTGCCGGCGCGGGCATATTCCATCGCCAACGCCCCGCGGGTCGATGGGGAGATTGTGCTGCAGGTGGCGCGGGCCGAGGGCGGGGTCACCAGCACCTGGGTTCACGACAGCCTGAACGTGGGCGATGCGGTCAAGCTGTGCGGCGCCTACGGCACCTTCATCGGCGATCCGTCGGTGGACACGCCGGTCCTGTGCCTGGCCGCCGGCACCGGTCTGGCCCCGATCCTGTCGCTGGCCGAAGCGGCGCTGCGCCGCGGTTACCGCCGCCCGGTGATCCTGATGTATTCCGCCCGCACGCGCGATGACGTCTATGGGCTGGGCATGATGGCGTGGTGGCGCACCAAGCACCGCAATTTCGACTACAAGATCACGCTGACCCGCGAAACGGCGGAAGGCTATCTGAACGGGCGCATCGACACGCTGCTGCCCGGCCTGTTCACCGACCTGTCCAAGCACACCGTGTTCGCCGCCGGCAGCCCCGAATTCGTGGAGAGTTGCGTCGGTGCCGCCAAGGCGCTGGGGGCACGCAAGGAGCTGATCCACACCGAGGGCTTCTTCGCCCAGCAGCAGCCCGTCGGCTGAAGCCGGTTGCCCCCCCGTGGCAAAGCTTTTATCTCATACCGGCGGCAGCGGCGGCATGTCCCTGCCGATGGTTCGGGAAGCGCCCATGGACAGCGTCATTGACCAGCATCTGAACGACATCCGCCAGCAAAAGACCCTGCAGACCGGCTCGCTCATCGTGTCGCTGTTCGGGGATGCGGTGCTGCCGCGGGGCGGGGGCATCTGGCTGGGCAGCCTGATCCGCCTGCTGGAGCCGCTGGGCATGAACGAACGGCTGGTGCGCACCGCCGTGTTCCGGCTGGTCAAGGAAGGCTGGCTGGAGACCGAGACCCACGGGCGGCGGTCCAACTACCGCCTCACCGCCTCGGGCCGCCGCCGGTTCGAGGACGCGTCCCGCCACATCTACGCCTCCAACGCCCCCACCTGGGACCGGCGGTGGCGGCTGATCCTGGTGGTGGGCGACATCGAGCCCAAGGACCGCGAACAGTTGCGCCGCGCCCTGTTCTGGCAGGGGTTCGGCGCGCTGGGGAACCAATGCTTCGTCCATCCCGGCGCCGATCTGGCGGCAGCGCTCGACACGCTGGCCGCCGACGGGATGGAAGAGCACCTGAAACAGCTCATGCCGCTGATGGCCGCCGACATCCGCTCAGGATTGGCCGCCGGCAACGCCGATCTGGTGGCCCGCGCGTGGGATCTGAGCGGGCTGGCCGGCGATTACCGGGCGTTCGTCGATACCTACCGCCCGCTGCTGGACGGCATGCGCCACGAGCGGCACGACGAACGGATGGCGGAAAGCGCCTTTCTGCTGCGGGTGCTGCTGATCCACGATTACCGCCGGCTGCTGCTGCGCGACCCCGAACTGCCCGACGTGCTGCTGCCCGCCGGCTGGCCGGGGCACGAGGCGCGCCTGCTGTGCAAGGACATCTACCGCCGCCTGTGGGCGCCGTCGGAATCCCATCTGGACCATCACATGCGGCTGGCCGACGACACGGTGCCGGCCCCCGACCCGCACATGCCGCCACGGTTCGCCGACGATGATTCGCTGCGGACCGTGGCTGCCGCCGTTTGATTACTCCGGCTTTGCGGCGCGGGCGGTGGACAGGGGTTCGTACCCGTCCAGCGCCATGCGCCGGCGGTCCGGCTCGACCACGGTCAGCGCCTGGGTTTCCACCAGGGTGGCCAGGCTGCGGCGGGCCAGATCGTGATAGACGCGGGTGCCGTCGGTCTTCCACGCCACCTCCCCGTCGGTCAGGGTGCGCACCAGCTTGGCCGGGGTGCCGGCCATCAGGGCGCGCGGCGGCACAACCATCCCGGCCTTGACGAAGGCGCAGGCGGCGACGATCGCCGATTCCCCCACGGTGGCGTTGTCCATGACGACGGCGTTCATGCCGACCATGGCGTTGCGCCCGATGCGGCAGCCGTGCAGAACGGCACCGTGGCCGATGTGGCCGTCCTCCTCCACCACCGTGTCGGTGCCGGGAAAGCCGTGCATGACGCAGGTGTCCTGCAGATTGGCGCCCCGTTCCAGGATCAGCCGTCCGAAATCGCCGCGCATCACCGCGCACGGCCCCACATAGCACCCCGGCCCGACGATCACGTCGCCGATCAGAACCGCGGCGGGGTGGACGTAAGCGGTGGGATCGACCACCGGCACGATGCCGTCGATGGCGAAGACGCGGGGGGGCTGGGTCATCGTCTGCCTTCTGAAAATGCAGGGAAATTGAGCGGAAGGACGGAACGGCGGTAGCATACCGCGGTTCATCCATTTAGAATACATTCCTGATTAGTGAATGAGAACGGGGCAGCAGATGACGGACGCGGGCGACGGAAAACACGGTGTCCAATCCCTGGAGATCGGCATGACGATCCTGCGGGCCATGGTGAAGGGACACCGCTCCATGATGCTGAAGGACATCGCCGCCGCCGCCGGCATGACGGCCCCCAAGGTCCACCGCTATCTGGTCAGTCTGGTGCGCGCCGGGCTGGTGGAGCAGGATCCGCTGACCTCGCGCTACGATCTGGGGCCGTTCGCGCTGCGCATGGGGCTGGTGGCCATCGACCGGATGGACCGGCTGCGCTTCGGGCTGGCCGCCATCGCCGAATTGCGCGACCGCGTCAACGAAACCACGGCCCTGGCCATCTGGGGCGACATGGGGCCGGTGATCGTGCGGTGGGAGCGTCCACGCCGCCCCGTCACCGTCAACGTGATGACGGGGGTGCCGCTGCGGCTGCTGAATTCGGCGGCGGGGCGGGCGTTCGCCGCGTGGCTGCCCAAGGCGCGCACCAACGCCATGATCGCACAGGAACTGAAGACGCTGAAACTGCCCGAGGGGCTGCGCACCCGGGCCGGGGTCGATGCCCTGCTGGCCTCCATCCGCGAGGCCGGCATCGCCGCCATTTCCGACGGCTATTTCGCGTCGGGGGTGGAGGCCATGGCTGCACCCGTCTTCAACTTCAAGGACGAGGTGACCATGGCCCTGGTGGTGGTGGGGGTGAAGGACACCATCGACCTGTCCCCCCAGGGAGCGCTGGCGGCGGACCTGCGCGCCGCCGCCCACACCCTGTCGGAACGGCTGGGATCGTCCCTGCCCGGTCCCGAGCCGGTTTCCTGACCCGCCCGGATCAGACCGACCGCATCAGCCCGCCATCGACCCGGATGCTCTGGCCGGTAATGTAGGCGGCCCCCGGCGACGCCAGGAACGCGATGGTGGCGGCGATCTCATCGCTGGTGCCGTACCGGCCCATGGGCACGGTCTGGCGCCGTTCTTCCGTGGCGGGCAGGCTGTCGATCCAGCCGGGCAGCACGTTGTTCATCCGCACGTTGTCGGCGGCATACTGGTCGGCGAACAGCTTGGTGTAGGCCGCCAACCCCGCCCGCGCCACCGCCGAGGTGGGGAACATCGGGCTGGGCTCCGCCACCCAGGCGGTGGAGATGTTGACGATGGCACCCCCCTTCTGCGCCACCATCACCGGGGCCACCAGCCGCACCGCCCGCACGACGTTGAGGAAATAGACCTCGAACCCGCGGTGCCACTCCTCGTCCGTCAGATCCAGCAACGGGCCGCGGGGGCCGTGGCCGGCGCTGTTGACCAGCGCGTCGATGCGGCCCCAGCGTTCCACCGTTTCATCCACCAGACGTTTCAGATCGTCGTTGGACTGGTTCGAGCCGGTGACGCCGATGCCGCCCAAACCCTCCGCCAGCGCCTTGCCCTTGCCGGACGACGACAGGACCGCGACCTTGAAGCCGTCGGCGGCCAGACGGCGCGCCGCCTGCGCCCCCATGCCGCTGCCGGCAGCGGTCAGAACGGCAACTTTCTCTCCCATGGCTTGCATCCTTTCCGTGTGCGCGTCTGGCGTTACGGTGACGGATGAAACAAACATTGATCCATACCGCCACTCTCAGGACCAGAGATCATAAAGGGAAATCCAATCGGAAATAATATTTTGATGTCACGCTTGACAACAACGCTGACCGGGATTGTATCTTACCCACATTTGAAAAGGGGGGAATTATGCCGGCCCAACTGCTCGACCAAATTTCCAGCACGCTGGCGTCCGCTCAGACGATCGAGCAGTTGACGCGCCCCTTGCTGGAACTGCTGGAACTGATCACGGGGCTGGAGAGCACCTATCTGACCCGCATCGACCTGGAAGCCGGCGTCCAGACCATCATCTTCTCCCGCAACAGCCACACCATGCAGATCCCCGAGGGGCTGTCGGTGCCGTGGAACGACACGCTGTGCAAGCGGGCGCTGGCCGAAGGGCGGTTCTACACCACCGATGTCACCGCCTGCTGGGGGGATTCCGATGCGGCACGCGGACTGGGCATCCGCACCTACGTCAGCACCCCCGTCTATCTGGGCAGCGACGTGCTGTACGGCACGCTGTGCGCCGCCAGCACCCAGATCCAGCCCCTGACGCCGGAAGGGCAGAATATCCTGCGGCTTTTCTCGATCCTGATCGCCCAGCACATCGAGCGCGAACACCTGCTGGAACGGCTGCAGCGGACCAACGCGGCGCTGGAGGCGGATTCGTCCACCGACGCCCTGACCGGCCTGCCCAACCGGCGCTTCGTGATGGCGGAGCTGGAACGGCTGTTCGCGCTGGCCCGGCGCACGGGCCAGCGGGTGATGGTCGCCTTCATCGACCTGGACGGGTTCAAGGCGATCAACGACACCCACGGCCACGACGCGGGCGATGCGTTTCTGGTGGAGGTCGGGCGCCGGCTGTCCGCCGGTCTGCGGGCCGGCGACGTGCTGGGCCGGCTGGGCGGGGACGAGTTCATCATCGTCGGCCTGACCAGCCCCGCCGAGGAAAAAAACGGGTTTTCCACCGTGGAGCGGGTGCACCAGCGGCTGACCCCGCTGATCCGCGGCCGTTTCGCGCTGGGGGCCTGCATCCTGGACTATCCGGGGGCCAGCGTCGGCGTGGTCACCGCCGACCCCGTCACCGCCACCCCGGACGAGGCGGTGCGCAACGCCGACGCCCAGATGTACCTGAACAAGAAGCTGCGGCGGGACAACGCCACCCGCACCGCCGCCCACGCCTGACCCGCCGTCTTTTTCATACCTCCCCCAGGTCCTCGTGCAGCGCCTCGATCAGGCGGATGCGGTCGCGGCCCGCGGGTCCGCTCAGGCGGATCAGCTCGGCGGTCAGGGCGTGGATCACCGCCACCGCCGCCGTGTGGTTGTCCAGCGCCGTCAGGCTGCGGGTGTGGCAGTGGAGCGTCATGGGCGGCTCCAGGATTTCCAGCGGCGTGTGGCTGTCGGTCAGCAGCGCCAGCGGCAGCACGCGGGCTTCCGCCGTCTTCAGCAGCCGGACCACCGCGGGGCTGCGCCGGCGGATCGCCACCACGAACAGCAGGTCGTCCCGGCCGACGTCGGCCAGCGCCTCCCCCCACGTTTCCCCCGCCGCGGTCAGGGTGTGGACCTCGCCGCGGAACTGGATGAACTGCCAGCGGGCGTAGCCGGCCAGAAAGGCGCTGTTGCGCTGGCCGCACACCCACACCCGCCGGGCTCCGGCCAGCGCCGCCGCCACCGCGGCGATGCGTTCGGGGCCGCACAGCCGGGCGGTGGCGGCAATGGCGTCGATGCTGGAACGGAAATGCGCCTCCGGCCCCGGCGGCTCATTCCCCGCGTGCGTCCCGGCACCGCCGCCGGGGGCTGATTTGCCCAGCAGATAGAGCGGCGAGCCGGACTCCGCCGCCCCGCGCGAGGCCAGCCGCGCCTCTTCGAAGCCGGCATAGCCCAGCCGCCGCACCAGCCGCGAGACCGTCATCTTGGACACCCCGGCCAAAGCCGCCAGTTCGGTGGCGCTGTAGGCCGCCACCTCCCCCGGACGGTCCAGAATCACGTCGGCCAGCGCCCGTTCCAGCCGGGTCAGGTCGCCATAATGCCGGCGGATGCGCGCCGTCAGCCCGCCATCCGGGCGTATGCCCAAATTCTCATCAGTCATCTGATTGCCCATTATGCAGACAGCGGGACGGGAAAAATGTTACACGTAGAACATGGCTTGGTGATTGACGGTATAAGCGTAACATTTCAGGACTCTACGGCAAGGGGAACGATGCCGCGGGCGGCTGGCACGGCGCTTGTAAAGAGGGGGATCGGGCAACGCCCCATCCCCATCCGGTACAGGAGAGTTTCATGTCGCTGCGCACGTTGATGAAAGCGTTCGGTCTGGTGATCGGTGTGACCGCCGGGGCCGCCGTGATGGCATCGCCCGCGGCCCGCGCCGACGCGCTGGACAGCATCGTCAAGCAGGGCGTGCTCAAGGTCGCGGTGCCGCAGGATTTTCCCCCCTTCGGTTCGGTCGGCATCGACATGAAGCCGCAGGGCTATGATATCGACGCCGCCGCCCTGATCGCCAAGGATTTGGGGGTTAAGCTGGAACTGGTGCCGGTGTCCAGCAGCAACCGCATCCCCTATCTGACCACCGGCAAGGCCGACCTCATCATCTCCAGCCTGGGCAAGAACGCGGAGCGGGAAAAGGTCATCGACTTCTCGGTCGCCTACGCCCCCTTCTTCAACGGCGTGTTCGGCCCGCCGGACGTGAAGGCCGACGGCCCGGCGGCGCTGGACGGCCGCAAGGTCGGTGTCACCCGCGGGTCGGTGGAGGACATCGAACTCAGCAAGATCGTCGGCGACAAGGTGACGGTCAACCGTTACGAGGATAACAACGGCACCATCTCGGCGTTCCTGTCGGGTCAGGTGGAGCTGGTTGCGACCGGCAACGTGGTGGCCGCCGCCATCCTGGCCAGGAACCCGCCGCGCAAGCCCGAGATGAAGTTCCTGATCAAAAATTCCCCCTGCTTCGTCGGGCTGAACAAGGGCGAAACGGCGCTGCTGGAACGGGTGAATGCCGCCATCACCAAGGCCAAGGCCGACGGCTCGCTGAACCGGATCGCGGAAAAGTGGCTGAAGGCGCCGCTGCCGGCGGACCTGTAACGGCGCGCGCGTCAGGAAAGGCCGCCGCCCATGGCATACCGGTTCGATTTCTCGTCGGTGTGGGATTACACGCCGGTCCTGGCCCACGGCCTTGCCCTGACCGTCGCCCTGACGGCGGCCAGCACGGCCATGGGCATCGCGGTGGGGGTGGCGGGGGCGGCGGCCCGCACCGCTCCCCACCCCCTTCCCCGCCGGCTGGCGGCGGTCTATGTGGAGGCCATCCGCAACACGCCCTTTCTGGTGCAGCTGTTCTTCGTGTTCTTCGGCCTGCCGTCGCTGGGCATCAAGCTGGCGGAATGGCAGGCGGCGCTGCTGGCGATGACCATCAACCTCGGCGCCTATTCCACCGAGATCATCCGCGCCGGCATCGACGCCACCCCCCGCGGCCAGGTGGAGGCGGGCGAAAGCCTGGCCATGAGCCGGGCGCAGATCTTCCGCCACGTGATCCTGGTGCCGGCCCTGACGAAGATCTGGCCGGCGCTGTCCAGCCAGGTGGTGATCGTGATGCTGGGGTCGTCGGTCTGTTCCCAGATCGCGGCGGAGGAGCTGAGCTTCGCCGCCAATTTCATCCAGTCGCGCAACTTCCGCCCGTTCGAGGTCTATTTCGTGGCGACGGCGCTCTATCTGGCGCTGGCCGTCGCCACCCGCTGGACGCTGGGCCGCATCGGGGCCGCCGCGTTCGGGAGACGCCGCCATGGTTGATTTCACCCTGTGGGACATCGTGTCCAATCTGGCGCTGGCCGCCCGCTGGACCGTGCTGTTGTCGCTGGTGGCGTTCGTGTGCGGCGGGCTGGTGGGGCTGGCGGTGACGCTGCTGCGGGTTGCCCCCGTGCCGGCCCTGCGCCGGGCCGCCGTGCTCTACATCGAGCTGTTCCAGGGCACGCCGCTGCTGATGCAGCTTTTCGTGATTTTCTTCGCCCTGCCGCTGGCGGGGGTGGAAACCACGCCGTGGGCGGCGGCGGCGGCGGCGCTGACTCTGTTCACCAGCGCCTATCTGGCGGAAATCTGGCGCGGCTGCGTCGATGCCGCCCCGCGCGGCCAGTGGGAGGCGTCGGCAGCGCTCGCCATGAGCTACGGCCAGCAGATGCGTTATGTCATCCTGCCGCAGGCGCTGCGGCTGGCGGTGCCGCCGACGGTGGGGTTTTCGGTGCAGGTGATCAAGGGCACCGCCGTCACCTCCATCATCGGCTTCGTCGAACTGACCAAGGCCGGGACCATGATCGTCAACGCCACGTTCCAGCCATTCCTGGTCTATGGGCTGGTGGGGCTGTTCTATTTCGTGATGTGCTACCCGCTGTCGGTGGCGGCCAAGCGTCTGGAAAGGAATCTGGTCAATGTCGCACGCTAATCCGCTGGTCAAGCTGCACGGCATCCGCAAATCCTATGGCCCGCTGGAGGTGCTGAAGGGCATCGACCTGCGCGTGGCCGAGGGGGAGGTGGTGGCGATGATCGGGCGCAGCGGTTCCGGCAAAAGCACGTTGCTGCGCACCATCAACGGGCTGGAACGCATCGACGGCGGTTCCATCGAGGTGGGCGGGGCGGCGGTGGACGCCGGGCAGACGGACCTGCGGGCACTCCGGCTTCAGGTCGGCATGGTGTTCCAGCAGTTCAACCTGTTCCCCCACCTGACCGCCGGGCGCAACGTCATGCTGGCCCCCACCGTGGTCAAGAAACAGTCGAAGAAAGAGGTGGAGGAGATCGCCCGCGACGCCCTGGCCCGCGTCGGTCTGGCCGACAAGTTCGACTCCTACCCCGACCAATTGTCGGGCGGGCAGCAGCAGCGGGTCGCCATCGCGCGGTCGCTGGCCATGCGGCCCAAGGTGCTGCTGTGCGACGAGATCACCTCGGCCCTCGACCCCGAACTGGTGAGCGAGGTGCTGGCGGTGGTACGCACACTGGCCGAGGACGGCATGACCCTGATCCTGGTCACCCACGAGATGCGCTTTGCGCGTGAGGTGTGCGACACGCTGGTGTTCATGCACGGCGGGCGCATCGCCGAACACGGGGCGCCGGAAACGGTGTTCACCCGCCCCCAGACCCCCGAACTGGCCCAGTTCATCGGCATGATCGGGCAGGCGTGAACGGAGGAGGCGTGAGATGAGCACCCCCCTGGACGGCGCCACCCTGCTGGAGCGGGCCGACGCGCTGGCCGCCATCACCGCCGGCCCCGGCCTGACCCGGCTGTACCTGACCGACGAACACCGCCGTGCCAACGCGCTGGTGGGGCATTGGATGGCGGAGGCCGGCATGGCCGTGCGCACCGACGCCGTGGGCAACATCATCGGACGGTACGAGGGGGACGCCCCCGGCGCCCCGGCGCTGCTGCTGGGGTCGCATCTGGACACCGTGCGGGACGCCGGGCGGTACGACGGCATGCTGGGGGTGCTGACCGCCATCGCCTGCGTGGGCGATCTGCACCGCCGGGGCCGCCGCCTGCCCTGTGCCGTGGAGGTGATCGGCTTCGGCGACGAGGAGGGCACGCGGTTCCAGAGCACCCTGATCGGGTCCAAGGCGGTGGCCGGCATGCTCGATCCCGCGGCCCTGGCGGCGGTGGACGCCGCCGGGGTGACGCTGGCCCGGGCGCTGACCGATTGGGGGCTGGACCCGGCGCGCATCGGCGACGCCGCCCGCCGGCCCGGCGAGATCCTCGCCTATGCCGAGTTGCACATCGAACAGGGGCCGGTGCTGGAATCCCTGGATCAGCCGGTCGGGGTGGTGACCGCCATCGCCGGGGCGGTGCGGCTGTCGGTGACGGTGGGGGGCACCGCCGGCCACGCCGGCACCGTGCCCATGGGCCTGCGCCGCGACGCGCTGGCCGCGGCGGCGGAGATGGTGCTGGCGGTGGAGGAGGAGTGCGCCGCCCGCCCGCCGGTGGTGGGCACCGTGGGCCGCATCGCCGCCGCACCGGGGGCCGTCAACGTCATTCCCGGCCAGACGGTGTTCACCGTGGACCTGCGTTCGGAACGGGACGGCGACCGCGACGCCGCCCTGGCCGCCACGCGGGCCCGGTTCGACGCCATCGCCGCCCGCCGCGGGGTGACGCTGGCCGTCACCCGTACCCACGCCGCCCCGGCGGTGGCCTGTTCCCCCGCCCTCATCGCACAGATGGCCGGGGCCGCGGTGGCCGAGGGATTCACCGCCCAGCGCCTGCCCAGCGGGGCCGGCCACGACGCCATGGCCATGGCCGCCCTGTGCCCGGTGGGGATGCTGTTCGTGCGCTGCCGCGGCGGCATCAGCCACAACCCCGCCGAATCCATCACCGCCGCCGACGCCGAGGCCGGCGCCCGCACCCTGCTGCGGTTCATCGAGGGGTTCCGCCCGGCGGCGGCGTAAGGGGAATGGTCAGGCGGCGGGCTTGCGCGGCAGCCGCCCGGCCAGGGCGACCTGGAGGACTTTCGACTGCTCCTCAAGCCGCCCCTCCACACGGGCGACACGCTCGCCAAGGTGCCGGAACTCCGCATGGATCGCCTTGAACTCGGCGGTGACCTCGGCACGGAACGCGGCCTGCTCATCACGGAACGCGGCCTGAACGGCGCTTTCCGTCTCGATCCGCTCCACCAGCCTGGCAAGGACAGCCTTCAGCTCGTCATCCATGGCACCGGATTCCCCCTGGTTTCATCAAGGATTCCTCCATCACGGGGTCTTGTCAACACATCACCCCCACCCGCCATATACGGCGCCTATACGCCGCCCACGCCGGGGCCGCATCGCATTTATATCCCCCGCCGCTCCATGATCCCCCCATGCCGCCCGCTCCCCCTGGAACGGACGATACCTTGATCGTGGAGACGACGGATGTCCGATCTTCTGATGCTTGTGCCGGCCGCCGGCCTCTTCGCCGCGGCCATTTCCTGGCAGAGCTGGGTGTAAGTCCATGCTCCGCACCTTCTCCGCTTCGGTGGCGTGTGCCTTTTTGGCCGGCTGCACCGTTTCCCCTGCCCCCGATGGCACCCCGATCGCTGTCGCCGGGACGGCAGCCACGCCCACCACCGTCCATCGACAGCCGCCCGGCGGCACCGCCCCGCGGACGGTGGCGCTGTCAGGTCTCGCGTCCTGGTACGGGCCGCATCATCAGGGACGCCGCACGGCCAGCGGCGCGCGCTTTGATATGCGGGAGCGGACAGCCGCTCACCCGGCGTTGCCGATGGGCACCCGATTGCAGGTGTCCGATCCAGCCTCCGGGCGCAGCGTCCTTGTCACCGTGAACGACCGTGGCCCCCATGTCCCCGGCCGTATAATCGACCTTTCCTGGCGGGCGGCCCACGACCTCGGCATCACGGATGCGGGGATCGTGATGGTCAGGCTGGACGTGCTGCCCCCGGTGTCCGTCGCCCCGGCCACGCGGACACGGGCGAAGAAGGCTCCGCCAGCCCGCCCGGATGGGGAAACGGCTGTGCCGCTGCTCATGGCGGAACAGAAAGCCCCCGATTGACCGCCCACCGGTCTGATGGCGGCACGCCGCCATATACCCCGCCTATATTTCCGGCACCGGACGCGCCCAATCGCTTTTATATGCGGAGCGGGTGTTTTCTGGGGGCGTCTGGACGAGACTCCTTTCTCACGAGGATTCCATGCGGAAGAAACGGCCCCCCATGGCTTTCTTGCCCGATGACGAGCCGCCTCCGTCGGGGGGCCGGATGATCGTGGAGATCCTGGCGATGATCGCCGCCAGCCTGGCGTTCGTCCTGATGATGGAGTGGCTGGCCCGTTTCCTGGGGGCATGAACGGTGCGGCGCCGGGGCTTTGCCCAGCGCCCAAAGGCCGGAGGGAAGACCGTGATCGTCGATTACATTCTCGGCGGCCTCGTGCTGCTGCTGTTCTACGGCTATCTGCTGGAACTCTTCCTGCGGCGCCGGGCCGGGCGGAACCGGCGTCCGCCGAAACGGAACGGGGGCGCGGGGCCGCGCATTCCGTAAAGCCCCGCCCCGGCATATATCCCGCCTGTATAAAACGAGATATCGGCCCGTACGCCAGAAGACTTGGGACACGCTGCCCGAGATAATTTTTTGGAAATGAATAGGTTTTCCAAAATTTTAGAGCGCCTGCTGCCGCACGGGCAAGAAATGAATGCAGACGAAACCGAGCGGCGGAGATTCTCTCCCTGCCGTCACCCTGCATACGAAAACACCTCAGGGGTGGGGCGTCAGTGCGCCTCGTGCTGGCACAGGGCGTGGTCGGCCAGCACCTCGATCACGCGGCAGGTGCGCACCTGCCCCTGGGCGCAGTGGTCCAGCATGCCGTGCACCTCGGCGCGCAGCGCCTGCAGCCGCTCGATCTTGGAATCGATGTCGGCCAGGTGGGCGCGGGCCAGTTCGTCCGCTTCCCCGCAGGGGCGGGCGGGGTCGCCGGCCAGCATCAGAAGCTGGCGGATCGCGTCGATCTCGAACCCAAGCTCGCGGGCGTGGCGGATGAAGCGCAGCCGGCGGACCATGGCGGCGTCGTACAGGCGCCGGTTGCTCCCCGTGCGCGGCGCTTCGGGCAGCAGGCCGATGCTCTCGTAGTAGCGGATGGTGGGAACCTTCACCTGCGTCTGCGCGGCCAGTTCCCCGATGGACAACAGCTTGGTCACCGCCCCTCCTCCTGCCTTCGCCATGCCCCCGTCACAGGAGACTGTAGGCCCGCCCCGCCCCGCGGACAAGGAGCGGCCCGATCGGCCGGGGGGACGGATTTTTCCTCTTGATCCTCCAGTGGCTGGAGGATGTAGCCAGGAGTCCGGTGAACACTCCGACGGGGAACGGTCATGACGGACCCATCGCAACAGACACGCTACCGGATCGAGGGCATGGACTGCGCGTCCTGCGCGGCCAAAATCAACACCGCCGTCCGGCGTGTGGCCGGGGTGGAGGAGGTGTCGGTTTCCGTCACCGCCGGCACCATGACCGTCCACCACGCCCCCGAGGGCATACCGGACGAGGCCATCACCCGTACGGTGACGGGGCTGGGCTACCGCATCGCCCCGCTTCCCTCCGCGGTGCCCGCGCCCAGCGCCGAATCCTGTGGGGCCGCGTGCGGCTGCGGACACGGGGATGAGCACGGGCATACCCACGATCACGATCATGGACACGATCATGGGCACGGGCACGGGCACGGCCATGACCACGCACACGCCCATGACCATGGTCCCTCGACGGGGCCGTGGTGGCGGTCGGGCAAGGGGCGGCTGACCATCGCCAGCGGGGCGGCGGTGGCCGTGGCCTATGGTGCGGGAAAGCTGGTGCCGGCGGCGGAGTTGTGGCTGTTCGCCGCCGCCCTGCTGGTGGGGCTGGTGCCCATCGCCCGCCGCGCCTTTGCCGCGGCACGGGCGGGCACGCCCTTTTCCATCGAGATGCTGATGACCATCGCCGCCACCGGTGCGGTGGTCATCGGCGCCACCGAGGAGGCCGCCGCCGTGGTCTTCCTCTTTCTCATCGGCGAACTGCTGGAGGGGGTGGCCGCCGGCAAGGCGCGCGCCGGCATCCAGTCGCTGGCCGCCCTGGTGCCCAAGACCGCGCTGGTGGAACGGGACGGCAAAACCGAGGAGATCCCGGCGGACCGGCTGGCCGTCGGGGCGGTGATCCTGGTGCGGCCCGGCGACCGCATCCCCGCCGACGGCACCATCCTCACCGGCGACGGCGCCATCGACGAGGCCCCCGTCACCGGCGAGAGCACACCCGTACGCAAGGGGCCGGGCGCCCCCGTCTTCGCCGGCACGGTGAACGGGGAAGCAGCCCTGCGCATCCACGTGACCGCGGCGGCGTCCGACAACACCATCGCCCGCATCGTCCGGCTGGTGGAGGAGGCACAGGAAAGCAAGGCCCCCACCGAACGGCTGATCGACCGCTTCTCGCGCTATTACACCCCCGCCGTGGTCGTCATCGCCACCCTGACCGCCGTGGTTCCGCCGCTGCTGCTGGGCGGGGATTGGGGGGACTGGGTTTACAAGGGATTGGCGATCCTGCTGATCGGCTGCCCCTGCGCCCTGGTGATCTCCACCCCCGCGGCCATCGCCGCCGGCCTGTCGGCGGGCGCGCGGCGGGGGCTGCTGATGAAGGGGGGGGCGGTGCTGGAACGCATCGGCGCCATCACCGCCGCCGCCTTCGACAAGACCGGCACCCTGACCCGCGGCACGCCGCAGGTGACCGACGTGGTGGCCTTCGCCCGCCCCGCCGAAGAGGTGCTGGCCCTGGCCGCCGCGCTGGAGACGGGATCGAGCCACCCGCTGGCCAAGGCGATCCTGAGCCGCGCCGCCGAAACCGGGCGGGCCGTGCCGCCGGTCCTGGATGCCGCCGCCGTGGGGGGCAAGGGGGTGACCGGCACCGTCGGCGGCACCGCGCTGTTCCTCGGCTCCGGCGCCGCCGCCGCCGAGCGCGCCGCCCTGACGCCGGAGCAGACCACCCGCATCGCCGCCCTGCACGACGCGGGCAAGACCGTCTCGGTCCTTGTCGCCGACGGCGTGGCGGCCGGCTGCATCGCCCTGCGCGACGAGCCGCGCGCCGACGCCCTGGCCGGGCTGCGGGCGCTGGAAGCGGCCGGGGTCAAGACCATCATGCTGACCGGCGACAACGAACGCACCGCATCGGCCATCGGCACGCAGTTGGGCATCGGCGTGCGGGCCGGGCTGCTGCCCGCCGACAAGCAGCGCATCGTCGGCGAGTTGAAGCGGGACGGCCTGACCGTGGCGAAGATCGGCGACGGCATCAACGACGCCCCGGCCCTGGCCGCCGCCGACGTGGGCATCGCCATGGGCGGCGGCACCGACGTGGCGCTGGAAACCGCCGACGCCGCGGTGCTGCACGGGCGGGTCGGCGACGTGGCCGCCATGGTCGCCCTGTCGCGCCGGACCATGGCCAACATCCGCCAGAACATCGCCATGGCGCTGGGGCTGAAGGCGGTGTTCCTGGTCACCACCATCGCCGGCGTCACCGGCCTGTGGCCCGCCATCCTGGCCGACACCGGGGCAACGGTCATCGTCACCATGAATGCCTTGCGGTTGCTGCGCGCAGACCGTTGAAAGAGGCCGCCCACGAGGATGTCCCCCTCCCCCGCCCCTGGCCGGTCCACGCCGCCGGTTCCACATCCTCCAGCCCCACGGCGCAGATCCAGCCCGTTTGCCAGGGCCGGGTGGCCGGAACCGGGGGCGTGGCCAGGGGAATCGCATTTGAGAAAAGACGGTAGCGCGGCGCTCTGAAAAGGATTCTGTAGGGAAGCTCTGACTGTCAGAGGAGGAGCCCCCGATGTCGTGGTACGCCAAAGTGTTTGCCGCATTACCAGACCCTCGCACTGGGAACGCCAAGCGGCACGACCTCCTTGAGGTTCTCGCGATCGCGCTGACGGCGTCGATCTGCGGGGCTGAGAGCTGTTCGGACTATGCCGATTTTGCGGTGGATCGGGAGGCTTTGTTCCGGGACTTCTTGCGGCTGGAGAACGGGATTCCGAGCCACGATACATTCTCGCGGATCTTCCGGCTTCTCGATCCGGCCGCCTTTGCGGCGTGCTTCGGGCGGTTTCTGGACGAACTGGGGGCGGCAGGCGCGGGCGTGCTCGCCATCGACGGCAAGACGCTACGCCGCTCCTTCGACGACGCGGCGCGCGCCAACCCGCTGGCGGTGGTCACGGCGTTCGCCTCGGCCACGCGCGTGGTGGTGGGCCAGCAGAGCTTCCGGGTGGCCGAGGGCGACAGCGAGATCGTGGCGGCGCGGGCCTTGCTGGGATGCATGGACCTGACGGGATGGCTGGTGACCGCCGACGCCATCCATTGCCAAATGGACACCGCGCGCATCATTCGCGACCAAGGGGGCGACTACCTTCTGCGGCTCAAGGCCAACCACCCCGCCCTGCATGGCATGGTGGTGGACTATTTCGCCGATCCGCTGACGCTGGCCGAATTGAATACGTACGAAACCACCGATGCTGATCACGGCCGTATCGAGACCCGCCGGGCTTGGGTCAGCCACGACCTGAGTTGGCTGCGCGGTCCCAAGTCGGCTTGCTCGGAGCCGGTTCTGCTCCCCGACATGGCCTGCCTGGGCATGATCGAGGCCGCCATCGAACGCAATGGCAAAACCACCGTCACCCGCCACTATCACCTCGCCTCGCGACCGCTTGGCGCCGAAGAGTACCTCAACGCCGCTCGGGCACACTGGTCGGTGGAGAACGGCCTCCATTGGGTTCTCGACGTTACCTTCGACGAGGACCGCGCCAGAAACCGAAAGGATCACGGCCCGGAAAACCTCGCTACCCTGCGCAAGCTCGCCCTCAACGTCCTCAACCGCGCCCGACCTGACGTCTCCGTCCGCCGTAAGCGAAAACGCTCAGGATGGTCCGACGACTTCGCAAGATCCATCCTTGGGCAAATGCGATGACCCTGGGGGCGTGGCCGTTCCCTCTTGAAGATGGAACAATTAGGGAACATACTGCCCCCCGCCCATAGGTGAGGGGGTAGAACGATGGACCTGCGCCGAAAGCTGGAAATCCTGGCCGATGCCGCCAAGTACGATGCCTCCTGCGCGTCCAGCGGGGGACAGAAGCGCGATGCGCTGTCGGGGGGCATCGGGTCCACCACCGGCATGGGCATCTGCCATTCCTTCGCCCCCGACGGGCGGTGCATCGCGCTGTTGAAGATCCTGCTGACCAACGTCTGCGTCTTCGACTGCCTCTATTGCGTCAACCGCCGCTCCAGCAACGTGCCGCGCGCCCGCTTCACGGTGGACGAGGTGGTGCGGCTGACGCTGGGCTTCTACAAGCGCAACATGATCGAGGGGCTGTTCCTCAGCTCCGGCATTGTCCGCACCCCCGACCACACCATGGAGGAGCTGGTGCGGGTGGTGCGGTGCCTGCGGCTCGACCACGGGTTCCGCGGCTACATCCATCTGAAGACCATCGCCGAAGCCTCGCCTGAACTGGTGGAGGAGGCGGGGCGCTACGCCGACCGGCTCAGCGTCAACATGGAACTGCCGACCGAGCAGGGGCTGGCCGCGCTGGCGCCCGAGAAGGGGCTGCCGGCCATCCGCCGCTCCATGGGCCATCTGCACCGCCGCATCGAAGAGACGCTGGCCGAACGGCGCGCCCCGCGCTTCGCACCCGCCGGGCAAAGCACCCAGATGATCGTCGGCGCCGACGGGGCCGACGACCGCACGCTCTTGCGGACCAGCGACACGCTGTACCGGCGGTTCCGGCTGAAGCGGGTCTATTACTCCGCCTTCAGCCCCATCCCCGACACCAGCCACGCCCTGCCGTCCAAGGCGCCGCCGCTGGTGCGCGAGCACCGGCTGTACCAGGCCGACTGGCTGCTGCGCTTCTACGGCTTCGGGGTGGAGGAGATCGGCGGCGATGGCGGCATGCTGGATCTGGACATCGACCCCAAGCTGGCCTGGGCGCTTGCCCACCGCGACCGTTTCCCCGTGGATCTCAACGCCGCCCCGCGGGAGATGCTGCTGCGGGTGCCGGGGCTGGGGGTGAAGACGGTGGACCGGCTGATCGACAGCCGCCGCCACCGCCGCCTGCGGCTGGACGATCTGGGGCGGATGCGGGTGCCGCTGCGCACGCTGACCCCCTTCGTCGTCACGGCGGACCACCGCCCCACCCGCCTGCTGGACCGGGACCATCTGCGCAGCCTGCTGGCCCCGCCGCCGGAACAACTGAGCCTGTTCTGAAAACCGGGAGAACGCCCCATGCCCGAGATCACCCTGGCCCACCCCGCCGACGTGGACGGGTGGCGCACCGCCGCCCGCCGGCTGCTGGCCCACGGGGTGCCGCCGGTGTCCGTCACCTGGACCGTGGCTGGCGAGCAGCCGGCCCTGTTTGCCGGCGATCCCGCCGATACCCTGCCGGCGGACACCCCCGCCACCGCGGTGCGGGTGCCGCGGCGGTTCGTGGAGCTGGCCGATCTCGCCCTGTGCCACAGCGACCCGGAGCGCTTCGCCCTGCTCTACGGCCTGCTGTGGCGGGTCAACCGCGGCGAGCGGGAGGTGCTGAACGACCCCGCCGATCCGCTGGTCCGCCGGGTGGAAAGCCTGGAACGCGCCGTGCGGCGGGAGATCCACCACATGCACGCCTTCGTCCGCTTCCGTCAGGTGGAAACCCCCGAGGCGGGGGAGGACGGCCCCTATGTGGCGTGGTTCGAGCCGGCCCACCCCGTGGTGGAGGCGGCGGTCCCGTTCTTCGTGCGCCGCTTCACCGCCATGCGCTGGTCGATCCTGACGCCGCTGCGCTGCGCTCATTGGGATGGGACGGACATGAGCTTTTCCCCCGGCGTCCAGCGCAGCGCCGCCCCGGACGGTGACGCGCTGGACGATCTGTGGCGCACCTATTACGCCGCCACCTTCAACCCGGCGCGGGTCAACCCGGCGGTGCTGCAGACCAACATGCCCAAGCGCTATTGGGAGAACCTGCCCGAAGCCGCCCTGATCCCCGAACTGGTGAAGGGGGCGGCGGACCGCACCCGCCGCATGGTGGACGCCGCCCCCACCGCCCCGTCCCGCTTCGGTCAGGCGGTGGCGCGGCGGCGGGGGTGACGGGGTTATTCGACGGCTAATAACACCGTATCGCATCCGCCGCGTCGTCCCACCGCCACATGGGCGCACCGGGGCGGATGGCCGTACCGCCCACCCAGCGCTCCGCCGGGCCGCAGGACAGCCAGTCCCGCCGCCCGGCCAGGACATCCCGCCCGGTCCCGGTCAGCGCCAGACGGCGGTTGGGCCAGGGGGCGGTGTCCGCGGTGACCGCCGGGTCTGCAGCATCCAGCAGTCCGCCCACGCACTCCCACAGCATCAGGTCAGTCAGAAAGGGCAGCGGGTCCGTCTTCCGCATCAGCACGCGCCAGACGTCGCCGACGGTGCGGTCCCGTTCGGCCAGCGCCGTCAGGATCAGCCGTTGCGTCAGGCCCAGGCCGTCGCCGGTGCCGGGCAGTTCCTGCAAATGCCGGCGCACCGCCGCGGCCATATAGGGCAATCCACCGAACCCCTGCCGCAGCCGTGCTGCCAGCCCGTCCGGGTCCGGGACCGTCAGCGCCTGCCACACCCCCTGCCCCACCCGGCAGTCCGCCCACGGAACGACTCGGCGCTTCGCCCACAGCAGGCGCAGGGCCTCGGGCGGCAACTGCCCCAGGCCGATGAAGCGGGTGCTCCCGGGGAAGTGGTTGAGCGACACCATCTCCAGCACCGGCGGCGGGCCGAGGACGGCGAAACGCTCCAGGCAGCGGGCCAGGATCAACTGGTCATAACCGTCGTGCTCGAACCACAGCACCACGCGGTCATAGGTGTTGGCAGCGGCCAGCCCCGCTTCCTCCCGCTCCAGCCGGGTGCGCAGATCGGCGGCGGAGAGGCCAAGGGCCGGGCCATAGGACACGGCGAGGAACGCCGCCCGCCGGTCCAGGAAGTCCGGCCCATCGGTCACCGGCCCCTGGCAGAAGGGGTTGGCATATTCCAGGAAATCGCCGGCCAGCCCGGCATCGCGCAACCGTTCGCGGATGTCGGAGCCGCAACGGATGTGCAGGGTGCGGGATTCCCCGTCCAGGGCACCCCCCCGCCCCATGACGCGGCGCGCCCGGTCCATGGCCTCCACATGGGCCTTCAGCCGCGGCCAGCTTGGCACGCCCAGTTCACGGGCGATCACATGCTGGGCGGTGGCAAGGCACAGGGCGGCCCCGTCGGGCCGGTGGCGGTTCCACCGGACCAGGGCATCGCCGTCGCCGGCCCGCACCACGGCCAGCAACTCCTTCGCCCGCTTCTTCTGCTGTTCGAGAGTGAGCCGGAAGGGGCCGGCACCCGATGGTGAGCGCTCGCTCATCACACATCCCTTTCCCACGCGTCTTCGTCCGCCGGAAAGACCGAAAAGGGACAGGACAGGGAAACCGATCCAGGCAAGCCGTGGGCGCAGCCCTTTCCGCGGACGGGGAGGCGCCGGCAGCGCCCGTCACCAGCATGGCCGGGTCCACCCCACGGGTCAAGGAACAAGGCAATGTAAAGCTTCCTTGACATGACCAGGCGCCGCCGTCACTGTAAAGTATCCTTTACATCCGGTGGAGAGAGTGTCCCATGCCCCTGCCTGCGTATCTGCGCCGTTTCACCCTCGGCCTGCTGGCCTATGGGACGGCTCTCTTCATGTCGCGGATCCTGTTGCAGGGGGGGCTGGAACAGCCATGGCTGACGGCGGTGGCCCTGCTGCCCATGGTGCCGGCCACCGGCCTCTGCGCCGTGATCGTCCGGCAGGTGCGGCGGATGGACGAGTTGCAGCGGCGGGTGCAGGTGGAGGCGCTGGCGCTTGCCTTCGCCGGCACCGCCCTCATCACCTTCAGCTATGGTTTTCTGGAAGGAACCGGCCTGCCCAGACTGTCCATGTTCACCGTATGGCCGCTGATGGCGGCGCTGTGGGTGGGCGCGCTGCTGCTGGTCAGCCGGCGCTACGCATGAAGAACCGGGTCCGTGATTTGCGCGGCGCGCGGGATTGGTCGCAGGCCACCCTGGCCGGTCTGCTCGGCGTCTCCCGCCAGACGGTGAATGCCATCGAGGTCGGGCGCTACGACCCCAGCCTGCCGCTGGCCTTCAGGATCGCCCGCGTGTTCGGGCTGACCATCGAAGAGATCTTCGAGGATTCGGACGAATGACCGGCGGGGCCGGGTTGGCCCCGCCGCCCTTATCTCACGCCAGCGTTGCCAGCACGTCCGCACCGGCCTTGGCGACCATGCCGTCCTGGTGCGACATCACACCCGACACGCCGATGGCGCCCATCACCTGGCCATTGTGGACCAGCGGCAGGCCGCCTTCGATGGCGGTGGCCCCCGGCAGGGTCATCATGTGCGGCTTGCCGCCCAGCACGGTGTCTTCCAGCGCCTTGGACGGGCGGCGGAACAGCACGGCGGTGCGGGCCTTTTCCTGGGCCACCACCACCGACCCCACCTGGGTGTCGTCCATCCGCTGCAGA
This sequence comes from Azospirillum fermentarium, assembly GCF_025961205.1. Taxonomy (NCBI): domain Bacteria; kingdom Pseudomonadati; phylum Pseudomonadota; class Alphaproteobacteria; order Rhodospirillales; family Azospirillaceae; genus Azospirillum; species Azospirillum fermentarium. Next base: position 21,277 of record NZ_JAOQNH010000003.1, on the reverse strand, counting down.
TAGATCAGGTGCCCACCGGCATCGACGATGGCGACGACCACGTTCCAGCCCTGGCGGCGGGCCTCGTCCTCGGCGGCGGCGGCAATGGTCTTGGCGTCGGACAGGGTGAGAATGGAAACGGACTTCATGAGGCGGAATCCCTTTTTGGGCTTTGAGATGGCTGGTCATACCACCGGAACCGCCCACCGTGACCCCACCCTCCGCCGAACACTGTGTTCGGGCTGGGTTGAAAGCGCCTCATCAAAGGCAAAATGTCAACAACGGGGCAATGATCGCCCCGTTGTTGACATTTTTCCGACTGTCTCACTCAGTTATTAGCCGTCTAATGTCTCGTTCAGCACGGCGTCGATGGCGTTGCGCAGGGTCAGCAGCTCCCGCCGCTGGTCCTCGTCGATGCGCGTCCCCTCGTCCGACAGGTTGCGCAGCTTGAGGACGGAGGTGCGCAGGCTGCGCAGCACCGGCACATAGAGCGCCGAGGGGGTGGCCGGGGCTGCCGCCGGGGGGCGGATCTCGCGGCGCTCGCGCTTGGCGGCGCGCACCTCCTTGACCGTCAGCCCTTCCCCCACCCGTGCCCACAGGGCGCGCAACGCGGCCTCGTCGCCCAGTTCCGCCAGTTCCATCAGCAGGGAGGCGGAGACCTGCGGGTGGTTGGGCGCGTCGTCCAGGATGTCGGCGGGCAGCCGCAGGATGCCGACCAGACGGGCCACATACTCCTGCGACTTGCCGATCAGCACCGCCGCCTGTTCCTGGGTCAGCCCCTTGTCCCCGATCAGCCCCTTCAGCGACAGGGCCAGGTCCACCGGGTGCAGGTCCACCCGCTGGACGTTCTCGATCAGGGCCAGCACCTGCACATCGTCGGTGTCGAGCACCAGGGCCGGGGCGGTGGCGCGCTCCAGGGACATGAGCGCCCAATAGCGCCGCTCCCCGGCGATGATCTGGAAGCGGTCGGGCGCCACCTCCCGCACGTTCAGCGGCTGGAGCAGCCCCTTCTGCTCGATGGAGGCGGCGAGCGCCGCGATCTCCGCGCCACGGGCATTGCGGCGGGGCTGGCCGGGGTTGGGCTCGATCTGGGCCAGCGGGATCTCGCGGTAGCGCACCGCGCTGGACAGGCCGAACAGGGCGCTGTTGCTGCCCCCTCCGGCCCCGGTGCGGCTCATGGCCCGCTTGAACAGGCCGGTGTTGGTGGTGTCCAGCTTACGCACCATGGGTCACCCCCTCCGGCCCGGCACTGGCCCGCCCGGTATCGTCGTTGATCAGCACCAGCAGCGCGTCGGCGATTTCCTGATAGCTTTCCGCCCCGGCGGAGTTGGGGTTGATGGCCAGACCGGGCCGCCCGGCCATCACGCTCTTGGAATAGTCTGCCGCCCGCTTGACGGGAGAGAACAGGCGCAACTGCTCCACCGCCGCCAGCTCGCGCAGCTCCGCCATCACCTGCTCGTCCTGCAGCCGGCGGGGGCTGTACATGGTGGGCAGGATGCCCAGCACCCGCAGCCGCGGGTTCACCAGCTCGCGCACGCCCGCGATGGTCTCGAAAAGCTGCGGGATGCCCATCATCGACAGCATCTCGGTCTGGGTCGGGATGAGAAGCTGGTCGGCGGCGTTCAGCACCGACACCGTAAGCTCGCCCAGGTGCGGCGGGCAATCGAGCACCACCACGTCGTAGAGACCGGCAAGCTGGGCGATCTTGGCCCGCAGGATCAGCGTGCCGTTGGGCTGGCGCAGCAGTTCCCGGTCGGCCGCCGCCAGGGAAATGGACGAGGGCAGCAGGTCGAACGCCCCGTCGCACACCGGCGTCACGAATTCCCGCATGGGCCGGGTGGATTTCAGCGCGTGGGTCAGGGTGGCCTTGGCCAGCTCGGTTTCGTGGGGATCGACGCCCAGATGCACGGTGGCGTTGGCCTGGGGGTCGCAATCCACCAGCAGCACCCGCCGCCCGGCGGCGGCCAGCAGCCACGCCACGTTGACGCAGGTGGTGGTCTTGGCCACCCCGCCCTTCTGGTTGGCGGCGCAGAACACGATGGGTGCGGCGCGGACCGACGCGGCGGGAATGCCCACGGGGCTGACCGCGGTCTTCAGGGCCGCGGCCACGGTCTGGGGGATCCGCTCCGCCCCGGTTTCCCAGCGGGAGATCTTGGCGCGGTCGTACCGGCGGCCCATCCGCTCGTTCAGCCACGTCACCAGTTCCTGCTGATTCATGCCCCGCTGCTCGCGGTAGCTGCGCAGCTCCTCGCCGCTCATCTCATGGGCCATGGATACCCCCTTCGGCTTCCCCCTTGCGGGCGGCACCTTGGCGCGGTTGATGGTGTGTGTCAATTGCTGTGATGCTTGTGTGCTCCACAATGCGTCACACGCGGACGGGCGCCGTTTGCCCCTTCCGCGAATCGGGGGTTTGGGGTAGACCGGCAACCAGAGGAACCGTTTCTTCAACCGAGAGGACCGCATGCCGAACATTGCAATCGTGCTGGGCAGCTTCCACCGCCGCGAGGGCGAAGAGATGCTGGAGGAGGCGCGCACGGTGGCCGCCGCCCGCGGGCTGACCATCGTGGCGGAGGTGTGGGTTCCCGGCTCCATGGAAAAGCCGCTGGCGGTCAAGCGGCTGCTGGCGCGCGACGACGTGGCCGCGGCGGTGGTGCTGGGCATCATCGAGCGGGGGGAGACCGAGCACGGATCGGTGATGGGCCACGCGGTGATCAAGAGCCTGATCGACCTGCAGCTGGACTTCATGAAGCCGGTGGGCGTGGGCATCCTGGGGCCGGGCATCAACCCGTCGCAGATCCCGGCGCGGGTCCGCCCCTATGCCGCCGCGGCGGTGGCGGCGGCGGCCACCATGCTGGAACAGGGCTGATCCCATGGGCGCCCCCACGTCCATCCCGCCGGCCGGCGCCGGTCAGGAACGGCGGGGGGGCTTTTTGCTGCAGCGGGGCGGGCTGCAGCGGCGTCTGGTCCTGCTGTCGGTGGCGAGCATGGTGCCCATGTTCCTGCTGGCCACCGCCGCCACGCTGCAGTACGTGGCGCGGGAAGAGGAAGAGATCAGCAACCGCCTGCTGCTGACCGCGCGGGAGGTGGCCGACGATCTGGACACCGAGGTCGCCATCCTGGGCGCCCGTCTCAGCGGCCTGTCGGTCACCCGCGCGTTCGAGGACAAGGATTACGAGCGGCTCTATCTGGAAGCCAAGGAGGTGGCGGCCATCAACGGCACCCCCATCGGCTTCATCGGCGCCGAGGGCGAACGGGTGTTCAACACCTTCGCCCCCTATGGCGCGCCCATCCCGCCGCACCCGCTGCCCGATCTGGTGGACCGGGCGCTGAAGACCCAGACGACCCAGGTCTCCAACCGCTTCGCCGCCCGCATGCGCGGCGATTACGCCCTCATCATCCTGGAGCCGGTGTTCCGCCGCGGCGAGCTGGCGGGTCTGCTGGGCAGCGAGATCCAGGCCGACAAGGTGCTGGCCCGCATCGCCGCCAAGCGGCTGCCGCCCGACTGGATGGCGTCGGTGGTGGACGGCAACGGGATCATCATCGCCCGCACCCAATCCGCCGACCGTTTCGTCGGCGCCCCCGTCACCCCGCGGCTGAAGGCGATCCTGGCCACCAGCCGCGACGGCACCCTGTCGGGCACCAGCCAGGAACACATCCCCGTGCTGAGCGGCTACAGCGCCACCCGCAGCACCCCGTGGTCGGTGGTGCTGGGGGTGCCGCAGACGGTGGTGGAGGGGCCGATGCGCCGGTCGCTGGGGCTGCTGGCCGCCGCCGGCGTGGTGCTGTCGCTGGTGGGGGTGGCCCTGGCCCTGACCATCGCCCGCAGCATCGGGCGGCCCATTCAGGAGCTGGCCAACGCCGCCGCCGCCCTGGGCCGGGGGGAGCGCATTCCCGCCGCGCCGCTCGATTCCGGCCTGGTGGAGGTGGACCGGGTGGGGGCGGTGCTGTGGCAGGCCGGCGCCGACCTGGACCGCCGGGCGCGGGAACGCGACGCCGCCGAGCAGCGGGCCAAGACGCTGCAGGCCGAATTGCTCCATTCCGCCCGCCTCAGCGCCATCGGGCAGGTGGCCTCCACCGTCGCGCACGAGATCAACCAGCCGCTGGCCGCCGTGTCCAACTATGTGGAGGCGGCGCGGATGCACCTGGGCGAGGGACAGATGGACGCCCTGGCCCCCATCCTGGACCGGGCGCTGGAACAGGCCGACCGGGCCGACCGCATCATCCGCCGCATCCGCGGCTTCGCCGCCAACCGCGGCAGCGACTGGACCCAGGAACGGGTGGACGCCATCGTCGAGGACGCCTGCTCGCTGGGGCTGTTGGGCATGGCGGGGACGGGGGTGAACCTGTTCCTCAACCTTGCCCCCGAATGCCCGCCGGTTCTGGTGGACCGCACCCAGGCGCAGCAGGTTCTGGTCAATCTGGTGCGCAACGCGGCGGAGGCGACGGCCGGGCGCCCCATCCGCCGGGTCACCGTCAGCGTCCGCCCCCTGCCCGGCAGCGGCCCGCCCATGGTCGAGTTCGCCGTCAGCGACACCGGCACCGGCATCACGCCCGAGGTGCAGGCATCCCTGTTCCGCCCGTTCTTCACCACCAAAGACGACGGGCTGGGCATCGGGCTGGCGGTGTCGCGCGCCATCGTGGAGGCGCACGGCGGCCGGCTGTGGTGCGACCCGGGCAATCCGGCCCTGTCGGGGGCCACCTTCCGTTTCACCCTTCCCGCGGTGCCGGCCCCTGCCGCCGCCGCTGCCACCAGCCCCACCGAACCCGCATGAGCGACCGCCCCACTCCCAACCGGACCAATCCCTGCCGTCCCGGCGCCGCCCTTCATCCCTGCGGGCCGGCGGCGGCGGTAACGCTGCATCTGGTGGACGACGACGCCGGCTTCCGGGCATCGCTTGCCACCTTGCTGCGCACCATGGGCTACCGGGTGGAGGAGTACGAGGGCGGACGGGCGTTCGCCGCCGCCGCCGCCGGTGCCGCACCGGGGTGTGCGCTGGTGGATGTGTGCATGCCCGACCTGGATGGGGTGACGCTGCTGGAAGATCTCGCCACGCAGGCCATCGCCATGCCGGTCATCATCCTGACCGGCAACGCCACCGTGCCCATGGCCGTCCAGGCCATGAAGGCCGGCGCCGTGGACTTCCTGGAAAAGCCGTTCCGGCCCGAAGCCCTGCGCACGGCGGTGGACAGCGCCCTTGCCCGCAACGGCACCGCCGCCCTGCGGACCGGAACCGCCGATTTCGCCGGGCGGCTCGCCACCCTGACGCCGCGGGAGCGGGAGGTGCTGGAGGGCGTGGTCGCCGGACTGCCCACCAAGGTCATCGCCTACCGCCTGGGCATCAGCGCCCGCACCGTGGACGTCCACCGCGCCCGTATCAACGACAAGCTTCAGGTCCGCGGGCTGTCGAACCTGATCCGCGCGGCACTGGCAGCCGGGGTGACGCCGGCGGGATAAGCCTGTGGCTTGGGGCGTCGGCTCCGATCCCCCATCCGGGAAGCCCGGCGTCCCGGACCTTTCCGCTTTTTGAAAACGTGGGTGGAACCGCCCCGCTTGTCCCCAGGGTGCGGCCAGCGGGGAAAGGCGCAGAATCGCCTGATTCCATCAGGGTTTTTTGCTGTGGAAACGTGGGCGGAATGCCGTGCGGGGTCGGACCGGGGGGCACAACGGGGGGCGGCAGGCCCACGCGTTCCCCTCCCCCGGCGGGGACGCCCCCTCCCCTGCCCCCCCCGGCAGGCTTCGGGGCGCCTGGACTCGGCATTTCGCCCACGGATAGCGTCACAAAACCCCAGCCGCCCTGCAGGCCGGGGCGGTTTCACCCACGTTTTCGCCCCTCCCCCCGCGATGAAGAGGCCGTCGAGTCGGCACTTCGCCCACGCTTTCAAGCGCGGCTGCCGCCGCACAGGGGGACAGTGGCGGGGTTCACCCACGTTTTCTGCAGCCCAGCACCGGCAAACCACCGTACGAGTCGGCAGTCCACCCACGGTTAGACGGGGACCGATTCGGCAGTTCACCCACGCTTAACCCGCAGAGGAGTCGGCACTTCGCCCACGCTTTCTGCAATGATTCGGCAGTTCACCCACGTTTCGGTGAAAAACCGCTCGCACCACGATTCAACACGCCGTGCGTGACTCTCTTTGCGCGAGTCAACCAAGGGGCAGGCGAATCGGCGTTTCGCCCACGTTTAGCCGGGCCGACTCGGTGTTTCACCCACGGTTTTGCCTCCCCGGCTGCAGACGCAGGTCAGACGCGACCAGGGAAAGGCGATTCTTTCGGCATTTCGCCCACGTTTTCTGTGGACGTGGCCGTCACGGGGTGTCTACCATTCGGCTGTTCACCCACGGTTTGAGGCTTGTCATGGTTGCCCAGGATGATCGGCAGATCTGCCTGTTCGTCGATACGTTGATCGACGTTCCGGTCAAGGACGACGTGAAGCTGATGGAATACCCGTGGTTTTCCCTGCAAAAGCATGGACGTACCGAACCGTTTCATTATGAGAAGCAAAGCAAGCACGGCGTCATCCGAATCGACGTAAAGCCCGGCCCCTATGGCATGGCGACGATTTTCGACAAGGATCTACTGATTTACTGCCAGACACTTCTGATGGACCGCATCAACCGCGGGCTTCCCGTCTCGCGGACTTTGGCGATCAATCTACACGACTATATGCGGGTGACCGGGCGCTCGACAGGCAAGGACGGCTATCAGCTGGTGAAGAAGTCGCTGCAGCGGCTTCAGACCACGGTGATCGAAACCAACATCAAGTCGGGCGACGAGGCGCAGGAGCGTGGCTTCGGCTGGCTGGACGATTACGAGATCAAGACCAAGCAGGTGAACGGCCGCCGTGTGATGACCCATGTGGAAATCACGCTCAACCGCTGGACCTACAAGGCCATCACCGAAGACCGGCGCGTCATCACCATTTCCAAGGATTACTACAATCTGGAAAGCGGGATGGAACGCCGGCTGTATGAACTGGCGCGCAAGCACTGCGGCAACCAGGAATTCTGGCACATTTCCTTGCCGAAACTGGCCGAACGCTGCGGCACGACACAGGATCTCCGGTCGTTCAAGCGCGATTTGTCCCGCATCATCGAAGGCGACAACATCCCCGACTATCACATCGCCTTTGCCGAACGGGGCGTGGCCCTGACCCTGCCCGACGAGGATGATCCCGCCGCAACCGTGTCCGGAGGGCCGAAACCCAAGCGCCGCCGCAGCGCCAACGACCGGGTGATCGTCACCTTCATGCCGAAAAACGAGGGAAAACGGGCCGCCAACGAGCCGAAAGCCCCGCTTGTGGAGATCTTGCCGCCTGAAGCCGCGTGAATCGGCAGTCCGCCCACGCCGATTCGGCAGTCCGCCCACACACGCCTTCGGCAGTCCGCCCACGCCGATTCAGCAGTCCACCCACGAAACATGCTGCAGCCGCTTGGAATCGTTGAGCGATTCAAGCCCCTAACTGTTCTAACAGAGTCTTCTCTAACGTTTCTAACGGCCACGCCTGTGGGCAAAGCCGTGGAAAGCTGCAGAGCAGGCAGTGAAAAGCCCCCGAGAGAAGGCCGAAGCCGCCGCTACGGGCGCGCGGGCTACCGCCCGCGCGGACTCAAGCCGTCCGGCGGGGTCCACCCACGTTTTGAAAACGGAAGCCTGGCGAAGGCCGGCGCTTGTCAGCGCCGGTAAAGACCGCTGAACAGGTCACCCATGGCACGGCGGGAGAGAACCGCAAGCCGGGTCCGCCCACGGTATTGCCGGGAGAGGATGTGGCAGCGCTGACAAAGCACCGCCAGACCGGCCAGAGCATCGTCCAGGCCATCGGTCACGGCATGATAACGCGCATCCACGCTGTCCAGACGACAGGCGGCCAGCACGACACGCGTGCTGCGTGCCAGGCAGGCTTCGACGATATCCGGCCAAAGAGCGTCACGCCCTGCAGCATCCAGCCAGACCTTGCGGTCGGGATGCAGCCAACGGCCATCCGGCAATGCCTGCACCTCGCGTCCATGAGGACGACCGCATTGCCAGCAGCACCCGGCCCCATGAGGGCCGGTGATCTCGAACCGCAGGCGTCGGCTGAGGGACAGCCAGTCCTTGGACAAGGACCGGCGGGTGGAACGGCGGATGGACATGGGCGGGTTTATAGCACAGGACAACAGTCCGCGTCATAGGTCTGCGGACTCCTGCCTTCGGCTCCGATGGACTCCGCGGACGGGCCGCGGCATCCTTGCCACATCTCCACCGGCAAAGGGAAACACACGCGATGGATCTGGGATTGACCGGCAAGCGCGCCCTGGTGCTGGGGGCCAGCCGCGGGCTGGGGGCGGCCATCGCCCGGACACTCGCCGAGGAAGGGGTCCGCGTCACCGCCGCCGCCCGCTCCGCCGATAAAATCCAGTCATGGACTAGGCAATTGCCTCCGGCGGTTGCAGCGCGGATCACCCCGGCCTTCGTCGATCTGGCGGACATGGACAGCATCGACCGGCTGGCCGACGGGGTGATTGCCAACGGAGGGGTGACAATTCTCGTCAACAACAGCGGCGGTCCGCCGCCGGGTCCGGCGGAGGGTGCCGCTGCAGCTTCATGGGCCCAGCAGTTTGCAGCCATGGCCGCCTCGCTGTTCCACCTGACCAACCGGCTGCTGCCGGGGATGCGGGAGCAGGGCTGGGGGCGGATCGTGACCATCGGGTCGTCGGGCATGGAACAGCCGATTCCCAATCTGGCCCTGTCCAACGGGGTGCGCGGGGCCGTGCGCGGGTGGTCCAAGACGCTGGCAACGGAACTGGCGCCCACCGGCATCACCGTCAACGTGGTGCTGCCGGGCCGCATCCAGACCGAACGGGTGGAACAGATCGACCGCGCCAACGCCGAACGGCAGGGCTGCACGGTGGAAGAAACGGCGGCGGCGGCGCGCAAGACCATCCCCATGGGCCGGTACGGCACACCGCAGGAATTCGCCGACACGGTGGCGTTCCTGGTCAGTGAACGCGCCTCCTACATCACCGGGGCGTCCATCCGGGTGGACGGCGGGCTCATTCAAGGACTGTAGGGAAACGTCACGTTACTTATCCTTTGACTCAGGATGGGCAGGGGCCTATGGTGCGGGTTCCTGCCTTGGCCCATGTTTCCAAGCAGCGCCGCCCACTGTGGGGGGTGTCCGTCAGTCCGCGAGTGTCGCGCACTGGCGCGTTTCTGTTTGGGCACACGGGTCCGGGTGACGGGACTGGGAAACGAGGGATTTCATGTTCGAAGGTCTGACCGGACGCCTGGGCGACATCTTCGACAAGCTGCGCCGCCGCGGCGCGCTGACGGAGGAGGACGTGTCTGCAGCGCTGCGCGAAGTGCGCATCGCGCTGCTGGAGGCCGACGTCGCCCTGCCGGTGGTCAAGTCCTTCGTCGCCCAGGTCAAGGAACGCGCGGTGGGGCAGGAGGTTCTGCGCTCCGTCACCCCCGGCCAGCAGGTCATCAAGATCGTCCACGACAATCTGGTGGAGATGCTGGGCACCGCCGAGCCGATCAACCTGAACGCCCCCGCCCCCATCCCGGTGCTGATGGTCGGCCTGCAGGGGTCGGGCAAGACCACCACCACCGCCAAGATCGCGCTGCGTCTCAAGACCCGCGAGCGCAAGAAGGTGCTGATGGCGTCGCTGGACGTCCGGCGCCCGGCGGCGCAGGAACAGCTCAAGGTTCTGGGCGACCAGACCGGCGTCGCCACCCTGCCGGTCATCCCCGGCCAGGATCCCGTGACCATCGCGCGCCGCGCCATGGAAACCGGGCGGCTGGAAGGCTACGACGTGGTGATGCTGGACACCGCCGGCCGCCTGTCCATCGACGAGGAGTTGATGGCGGAAGTGGCGGCGGTGCGCGATGCCACCCGCCCGGTGGAAACGCTGCTGGTCGCCGACGCCATGACCGGCCAGGACGCGGTGACCGTCGCCACCAACTTCGACGGCAAGGTCGGCATCACCGGCATCGTGCTGACCCGTATCGACGGTGACGCCCGCGGCGGTGCGGCCCTGTCCATGCGCCAGGTGACCGGCAAGCCGATCAAGCTGCTCGGTGTCGGCGAAAAGATCGACGCGCTGGAGGATTTCCACCCCGACCGTGTCGCCGGCCGCATTCTCGGCATGGGCGACGTGGTGTCGCTGGTGGAAAAGGCCATCGAGACCATCGACCAGGACGAGGCCGAGAAGCTCGCCCGCAAGATGGAGCAGGGCAAGGGCTTCGACCTGGACGACATGGCCATGCAGCTCCGCCAGATCCGCAAGATGGGCGGTCTGTCGGGGATGATGAATCTGCTGCCCGGCATCGGCAAGCTGAAGGCGCAGATGAAGGACGCCAAGCTCGACGATTCGGTCATCAAGCGGCAGGAGGCGATCATCTCCTCCATGACCAAGGCCGAGCGCAAGAACCCCGAGGTCATCAAGGCATCGCGCCGCCGCCGCATCGCCGCCGGGTCCGGCACCACGGTGCAGGACGTGAACCGGCTGCTGAAGCAGTTCGACGACATGCGCTCCATGATGAAGCAGGTCCAGAAGCTGGGGAAGAAGGGCATCATGCGCCACGGGCTGGGGGGGCTGCTGCCCCGCGGCCTGCGCGGCGGCGATCCCAACATCCGCTGATTTGTTTTTCACCAACCCACGGGTGGGGCGGCCAAGCCCCGCAGTCCCGTGATTGTTTCTAACCACCTGACAGGAAAGCTGTTTTACCAATGGCTCTGAAGATCCGTCTCGCCCGCGGCGGCGCCAAGAAGCGTCCGTTCTACGCCATCGTCGTCGCCGACGCCCGCAGCCCGCGCGATGGCCGCTTCATCGAGAAGATCGGCACCTACAACCCCATGCTGCCCCGTGAACACGAACAGCGCATCGTGATCGACGGCGAGCGCGCCCGGCATTGGCTGTCGGTCGGCGCCCAGCCCACCGACCGCGTGGTGCTGTTCCTGGCCAACCTGGGCCTGGTGGAAAAGCCCGCCATCCGCGAAACCCCGAAGAAGTCGGCGCCGAAGGCCAAGGCCCAGGAGCGCGCGAAGCTGGAAGCGCAGCGCGCCGCCGCCGCCGAAGCGTAAGACCCACGGGGTGTGCCGGGCGGTGCCTTTGGCGTCCGTCCGGCGGCTCTGTTCGTCTGTCGAACCATGTCCCAGGCTTCTTCTTCCAATGTCCCTTCGGGGATGGTCTGCATCGGCCAGTTCGCCGGCTCCCACGGGGTGCGCGGTCTGGTGAAGCTGCGCAGCTTCACCGGCGATCCCGCGGCCATCGCCGGGTACGGCCCCTTGACCGACGAGCACGGGCAGCGCCGCTTTGCCGTGACGCTGAACGGGCAGGTCAAGGAACTGTGGCTGGCGCGGGTGGAGGGGATCTCCACCCGTGAACAGGCCCAGGCGCTGGCCGGGGTGCGGCTCTACGTGGCCCGCACCGCCCTGCCGGAACCCGAGGACGAGGACGAATTCTACCACGCCGACCTGATCGGCCTGCCGGCGGAAACGGCGGACGGCGCGCGGTTCGGGGTGGTGAAGGCCATCTACGACTTCGGCGCCGGCGACATGCTGGAACTCCAGCGGCCGGGCGGCACTCTGGAACTTCTGCCCTTCACCCGCGCCTGCGTGCCGGTCGTGGATGTGAAGGGCGGGCGTCTGGTGGTGGAACCGCCCGCGGTGGTCGAGGCCCGTCCCGACGGAGGCGACTCCGACGGGGCCGAGGCCGCCGGTGCGGGGGAGGGGGAGCCGTGAATCACGGCGCCACCGGCCCCCAGGTCTGGTCGGTCCGGGTGCTGACCCTGTTCCCGGAGATGTTTCCGGGGGTGGTGGGGCACAGCCTGGCGGGGAAGGCGCTGGAAAACGGCGTCTGGTCGTTGGAAACGGTGGACATCCGTGCATTCACGCGCGATAAACACCGCTCCGTGGACGATACCCCGTTCGGCGGAGGCGCTGGCATGGTGATGCGCCCGGACGTGCTGGATGCGGCCCTGACCGCAACCTGCGGACTTCCGGGATCACCGGAGCGGGGGCGGGTGATCTACCTGTCGCCGCGGGGCCGGGTGCTGGACCAGGCGCTGGTGAAGGAGCTGGCGGCCGCTCCGGCGGTGACCCTGCTCTGTGGCCGGTACGAAGGGGTGGACCAGCGGCTGCTGGACGCCCACGATGTCGAAGAGGTGAGCCTCGGCGACTTCGTGCTGTCCGGCGGCGAGCCGGCGGCCCTGGTGCTGATCGACGCGGTGGTGCGCCTGTTGCCCGGTGTCATGGGCAATGTGGCGACGACGGACGAAGAGAGTTTCGAGCGGGGATTGCTGGAATATCCCCACTACACCCGCCCGGCGGTCTGGACCGACGGGCAGGGGGTGGAACGGGCGGTGCCGGAGGTGCTGCTGTCGGGCCACCACGCAAAAGTTCACGCCTGGCGGCTTGCCGAGGCGGAGCGGATCACGCAGAGCCGGCGTCCGGACCTGTGGACCCGCTACGAGGAGGCCCGCCGGGCCGAGGTTGAAACGGCTGCCCGCATCCGCGGGCGCAGGACAGAGAAACGGTCCGCCGCGAGGCGCACCGAGGAAAAGGGATAGTGCCATGAACCTGTTGCAGCAGCTCGAACAGGAGCAGATCGAGAAGGCCCTGGGCAGCAAGACCATCCCGGTATTCTCGCCCGGCGACACGCTGCGCGTGAATGTGAAGGTGGTGGAAGGCTCGCGTGAGCGTATCCAGGCCTACGAAGGTGTCGTCATCGCCCGCAAGAACGCCGGCGTGAACTCCTCCTTCACCGTGCGCAAGATCAGCTACGGCGAAGGCGTGGAACGCGTGTTCCCGCTGTACAGCCCCCGCATCGACTCGATCGAGCTGGTCCGCAAGGGTGCGGTGCGCCGCGCGAAGCTGTACTACCTCCGCGACCGCCGCGGCAAGTCGGCCCGCATCGCCGAGCGCATCACCGGCCGCGGCACCAGCGCCAAGGCCAAGGCCAGCGCCGAGTAACCGTCCGCCGGCTCTTGCGCCCCGGACCGTTTCCAAAACGCCCGCCCGACGGATGTCCCGTCGGGCGGGCGTTTTGCTTTTCCGCATCGCGGTTTTTCCGCGTCTCGAAATGCAATGCAGTTTGCAACGGCCGGGCATGGGCTGGTTGGACGGCGCGGCCGTCAACATCGTGGCTGGATTGATTATTCTCTCACTCTTTCATGCCATGGTATGCGGTACGGGTTTTGCTTCAAGCCCGGAACCACAAGGAAGCGAAGCGAGGATTCCATGGGTGCGTCGTTCGGTGGGGCCGTGTCGTCTTTTGGCGGAACGGGGCGGCAGGGACATCTGCTCCACCGGCTGGCGGTCGGGTTCGCCTTTCCCGCCCTGATCAGCGTCGGGCTGGTGGCCCATTTCGCCTGGACCAAAGTGGAGGCGCTGCAGCGGGCGGCGGCGGTGGAGGAAACCGCCGATCTGGCCATGGGGCTGGCGGCGGCGGTCCACGAGCTGCAAAAGGAGCGCGGCCTGACCTCCATCTTCGTGTCGGGCAGGGGGGCCGAGGCCGACCGGACGGTACTGGAGACGCAGCGTGCCCAGTCCGACCGTGCCGTGGCCGCCGCCCGCACCCGGATCGATGCGGTGATGGCCGGTGGCGGGGGGCGCGTCGCCGCCTCCCTGGCCACGGCCCGCGACGGGCTGGCCGGGCTGCAGGCGTTGCGCGGGCGGGTGTCGGCGCTGCAGATGGCCCCGGAAGAGGCGGTGGCCGCGTACAGCACCCTGATCCGCACGGCCCTGACGCTGGGGCGGTCGCTGCCGTCGGTGCCCGACGATCCGGCCCTGGCGGCGGCGGCCAACAGTCTGATCGTGCTGTCGGAACTCAAGGAGCGGGTGGGGCAGCAGCGGGCCATGGCCGCGGGCGGCTTCCGCGCCGGGGTGTTCGAGCCGTCCCGCCACACCAAGCTGATGCAGTTGATCGGGGAGGTGAACGCCCTGTCCCTGGAACTGGCCGGGGTGCTGGCCCCGGAACAGCGGCGCCTCTACGACCAGGCCGCGGCGGACGAACGCAGCCGTGCCGTGGCGCGCATGCTGGGGGTGGCCACGGCGGCGGGCTATGGCGGCGATTTCCAGGGCGTCACCGCCAAGGCGTGGTTCGACGCCGCCACCGCCTACATCGACCTGCTGCGCACGGTGGAGGAGCGGTTTGCCGGCGACCTGATGGCCATGACCGCCGCCGACCGGGAAACGGCCCGCCTGCATCTGCTGTGGACGCTGGGGCTGCTGGCGCTGCTGGCGTTCGGCGTGGTGGTGGTGCCGGTGACCATCGGGCGCAGCATCACCCGCCCGCTGACCGGGCTGAACGCCGCCATGCAGCGCATCGTGCGCGGCGAACGCTCGTTCACCGTGGACCATGCCGCCCGCACCGACGAGTTGGGGGCCATGGCCCGCGCGCTGGATGAATTCCGCCGCGCCCTGGCCGATGCCGACCGGCTGAACGCCCTGCACCAGCAGGATGAGGCGGCCAAGGCCCGCCACACCGAAGCGATGGAACGGCTGGTGGTGGCCTTCGACCGCTCCATCGCCGGGGTGCTGGCCTCGGTCACCGCGTCCGCCGACCGGCTGGGGGTGTCGGCGCGGTCCATGCAGTCGGTGGCCGACGAGGCGCAGGCCCAGGCGGCGGCCACCGCCGCCGCCGCCGAACAGACCGCCACCAACGTCGAAACCGTGGCCGCGGCGGCGGAGGAGATGACCGCCTCGATCCAGGAGATTTCCCGCCAGGTGGCCCGCTCCACCGACATCGCCGAGCGCGCCGTGGACGAGGCGCGCCACGCCGACGGCATGGTGGAGATGCTGGCCGACAGCGCCGGGCGCATCGGGGCGGTGGTGCAGTTGATCCAGGACATCGCCGGCCAGACCAACCTGCTGGCGCTCAACGCCACCATCGAAGCGGCGCGCGCGGGGGAGGCGGGCAAGGGCTTCGCCGTGGTGGCGAGCGAGGTGAAGAACCTCGCCAACCAGACCGCGCGGGCCACCGTGGACATTTCCGGCCAGATCCAGGCCATGCAGGGGGTGACCCACGACGCGGTGGCGGCGATCCGCTCCATCGTCGGCACCATCGCCACGGTGTCGGAAATCGCCTCGGCCATCGCCGCGGCGATCCAGCAGCAGAACGCCACCACCGCCGACATCAGCCGCAACGTGCAGCAGGCCGCCGCCGGCACCCACGGCGTGTCGGACCGCATCGAGCATGTGAAGGCCGCCGCCGTCACCGCCGACACCGCCGCCGCCCAGGTGCTGCGCGAGGTGGACGACCTGACCGGCAACGCCGGGCGGCTGAGCCACGCGGTGGAGGATTTCCTGCGCGACGTGCGGGCGGTGTGACGATAAGGGGCGGCGCGCTATTCCCCGTTTGCCGGGGGCGTGCGGGCGTCGAGGATGATCCGTTCCAGATCGTCGATCTCGGTGTCCGTCAATTCGGAATAGAGGCTGGCGCGCTTGTCCTTGCCGATGCGGCCGTTCTGCAGGACCAGAGTGACCAGGTGCCCCGCCTTGCGGTTGGGCATGTCGATGCGGTCCATTACCCCCCGCATGGCGCGGTCGAAGATCTCCAGGAACAGAACCTCGTTCCGAAGATCCTGCCGCACGGTGTCGATCACGCAGCCGTACAGGTATTCCGTCTGGGGGGTGGCGTCGAAATAACGGTAGAGGTGATCGGTGCGGTTCCTGACCACGATGTCCGGCCCGCCGCCGTCACCGTTGTTGCCGTTGCTCCACGCCCAATCGATGTGGGGGGCGATGGCGCGGGAGAACCGCTCCAGCGCTGCGTCATAGGCGCGCTGGTTGCGCACGATGGCGGCGGACACGGGAAACAGGACGCCGGGCGGGGTGAAGCCGGCCTCGCTCAGCGTGTGATGGATCAGATAGCGGTGGATGCGCCCGTTGCCGTCCCCGAACGGGTGGATGAACACGAAGGCGAAGGCGATCACGGCAGCGGCCAGCACGGGGTCGATTTCCGCCCCCTTCAGCCGGGCGGCCAGAGCCGCGAAGCCGGCCATCAGCGGGCGCACGTCCTCGGGTTTGGGGCAGATGAAATGGACGATCTCATCGTACCCGAGGGACGATTCCCCGACGAAATTCTGGAAGTCCCGCCATCCGGCGGCGGCGTAGCGGGGATCGACGATGACATTCTGCAGGCGGGTCTGGTCCTTTTCGCTGGCCGGATCGAAATCACGGACCGACCGCAGGGCGGCGACGAAGCGTTCGGCCTTGGTGCCGCTGGCGGTTTCCCCCTCGATGGCGAAGGTGCCCTTGGTCTCCTTGGTGTAGAGGTGGGTGACGGCACGGGCGAGGATCTGGGGATCACACCCCTGCACCAGAGCCGCCGCCTCTTCCCGGATGCCGGACAGCAGCAGGGCGTCGATGGCTGGCGTCCGGCGGACCACCGGGCAGAGGGCGGGCGTGCCAAGCAGATTGTCGATGACCCGGTGCCGCCGCGACGGTTCACCGGGCAGCACGATGTGCTGTTCCGGGGACAGAGCGGGGACGTAGGCGACGGGGCCGGCGTCGGGAAGATCGAGCCGTTTGCCGGTCAACCATTCGAACAGAAACCACGCGCGGCGGGCGAAAATTCCGTTCGGCTCGGCTCTGATCCAGAATTCCAGGCCGGCGGTTCCCATGTGCTCGAACGCCAGCTTTAGAATCGCAAGGTCGATTGGCTCGTAACGCAGAGCAAACTTCAGGTCCATCTCGGGCGTATCGCCGTAATGGGGAGTCGCCCTGTAACGCTCGATGGTGCGGTGGGCTTCTTCGCGCTGCCGCCGTTGCCTGCTGCCGACGATGGAGATGACGCTTGGTTTCGGTACCGGAAGGCCGAAGCGGGAGACCAGCCCCATCAGCCCGGTGTAGCGTTCGCCGTCGCGCAGGCTGTCAGGCATCCGAAACTCCTGGGGCTAAAACTTTCAAAACCGTGCATTAAGCTGCTGGAATTTTTCCCATTCTGCAAAAAAGCTCAAGGATCAGATAAAGCCTGCAAAAACCTTTGGGTCTGTTTCTGTCAGCACGTTGTGGGGCAGCGGTTGCTCGCCATGACTCGTGCTCAGGGACCTTCGGGCTTGGCCGGAGCGGCTGCAGAAATCTTCAAGGTTCTGCAAGAAAGTTCAAGGATTGGATAAGGCCTGCAAAAACTTTTGAGTCTGTTTCTGTCAGCAAGCTGCGTGCAACGGTTGGCGGCCATGACTCACGCCTGCGGACCTTCAGGGTTGGTCGGTGTGGCTGCAGAAATCTTCAAGGTTCTGCAAAAAGATTCAAAAATTGGGAGTGTCTGCAAAAAACCTTCATCCCCCCTCCCACGGCGGCACCGGGGTGAAGCGGTCCACCAGCGCATCGACGAAGGCCCGGACCTTGGCGGCCAGATGCTGGCGGCTGGGATAGACGGCGTAGATGCCGCTGCCAAACGTCACGTCGTGGTCCGACAGCACCGGCATCAGACGGCCCGCGGTCAGATCCTCGCCCACCTCCCAGACCGAGCGCAGGACGAGGCCCAGACCGCTCAGCGCCGCGTCGCGCAGCACCGCACCGTCGTTGCTCTGCAGCCGCACCTGCGGGCGCACGGTCACCATGCCCTGGCGGCCCTGGATGCTCCAGCTTCGCTGCCCCTCCAGCATCAGGGCGTCGTGGTGGGACAGGTCGGCGGTGCTGCGCGGCACGCCGCGGTGTTCCAGGTATGCGGGTGCTGCGCACAGAACCCGCGCGTTGGCGGCCAGACGGCGGGCGATCAGCGCGCCGTCCTCCAGCCGGGCGACGCGCACGCCGATGTCGAACCCCTCTTCCACCAGATCCACCACCCGGTCGGTCAGCACCAGCTCCACCCGCAGCAGCGGATGGCGGTGCAGGAAGCCGGTGAGCAGCGGCGCCACGTGCATCCGCCCGAACCCCGCCGGCGCCGTCACCCGCAAGACCCCGCGGGGGTCGGCCACCCGCTGGGACACCGCGGCTTCCGCCGCCTCGATCTCCG
This sequence comes from Azospirillum fermentarium, assembly GCF_025961205.1. Taxonomy (NCBI): domain Bacteria; kingdom Pseudomonadati; phylum Pseudomonadota; class Alphaproteobacteria; order Rhodospirillales; family Azospirillaceae; genus Azospirillum; species Azospirillum fermentarium. Next base: position 3,358 of record NZ_JAOQNH010000003.1, on the reverse strand, counting down.
CCAGGATCTGTTGGGCGCGGTCGTGGAATTCCGCGCCCTCGGGCGTCAGGCTGATGTGGCGGGTGGTGCGGTGGAGCAGGCGCACGCCCAGCCGTTCCTCCAGCTTCGCCAGCCGGGCGCTGACCACCGCGGGGGAATAGCCCATCTGCCGCCCCGCCGCCGACAGACCGCCCGCCGCCACGATCCGCACGAACAGCGCCATGTCCGACGCCTGATCCATCCCCGTCCCCATTTTCAAACTGAACAAAACAATGATGGCATAAAATCAGCGATTATCAAAGGTCATACCAGCGCGGTACCGTCATCCCGTCACCAGAGGGGATGGAGCGGGGAGGGCGGGGCGATGATCGCCTGGATCACGGTGTTGCTGGCCTGCCAGTTGGCGGGGGAGGGGACGGCGCTGCTGCTGGGCCTGCCGGTGCCGGGGCCGGTGATCGGCATGGTTCTGCTGTTCATCGGCCTGTCGGTGCGCGGCGGCGTGCCCGAGGGCCTGCGCGACGCGGCGGGTGGGCTGCTGCGGCACCTGTCGCTGCTGTTCGTGCCGGCGGGGGCCGGTGTCGCCGCCCACGTGGCCCGGCTGGAGGGGGAGGCGCTGCCCATCGCCGCCGCCCTGGTGCTGAGCACGCTGGCCGCCCTTCTGGCGACGGGATGGGTGATGCGGATCCTGGGTGGAAGGAGCGAGTCATGAGCACGGCCAGTCTGCACGACGTGTGGGTTTATCTGGCGGCCAGCCCGCTGACCGGGCTGACGGCGACCCTGGTGGCCTATCAGGCGGGGACGTGGCTGTCGGCCCGCTGCGGCGGGCACCCGCTGGCCAACCCGGTGCTGGTGGCGGTGGTGCTGCTGGTGGCCGGGCTGGCGGCCAGCGGCATCGATTACCGCACCTATTTCGCGGGCGCGCAGTTCGTCCATTTCCTGCTGGGGCCGGCGACGGTGGCGCTGGCGGTGCCGCTCTACAGCCAGATCCGCGCCATCCGCCGGGCTGCAGGGGCGATGACCGCGGCGCTGCTGGCCGGGGCCGTGACCTCCGCCGTGGGGGTGGTGGTGCTGGGGCGGGCCCTGGGGGCGTCGGAACAGACGGTGCTGTCGCTGGCGCCCAAATCCGCCACCACTCCCATCGCCATGGGTGTGGCCGAGCGCATCGGCGGGCTGCCGTCGCTGACCGCGGTGTTCGTGATCCTGACCGGCATCATCGGCGCCACGCTGGGCGGGTGGGCGCTGCGGCTGGGCGGGGTGCGGGCGGCTCGCGACGTGGGCTTCGCGCTCGGCACCGCGGCGGGGGGAATCGGCACCGCCCGCGCGTTTCAGCACAGCGAGACGGCGGGCGCCTTCTCCGGTCTGGCCATGGGGCTGTGCGGGCTGGCCACGGCGGTGCTGGTGCCGCTGTTGAATGGGGTGATGTGGTGACTTGACGCAAACGTCAAGTCATGGCTTGCTGGCCCCAACGTTCACCAGGGAGGAACCGGCCATGGCCGAAGTGATCGAGGAACGGCGCGGACGGGTGATGGTGCTGACCATGCACGACCCGGCCACCCGCAACGCGCTGGGGCTGGAGATTTTCCTGAAAGCCGCCGACGCTTTCCACCGTGCCGCCCACGACCCGGATGTGGGGGCGGTGGTGCTGGCCGGGTCCGACGGGGCCTTCTGCAGCGGCGGCAACCTGAAGAATCTGGCCGCCCTCAACGGCGGCGACCCGTCCACCACCCGCCAGGCGGTGGAGCACCTGCACACCTGGATCCGCATGATGCGCGACTGCCCCAAGCCGGTGGTGGCGGCGGTCGAAGGGGTGGCGGCGGGGGCCGGCGTGTCCATCGCGCTGGCCTGCGACCTGATCGTGTCGGCGGCGGAGGCGCGCTTCGTGCTGGCGTACGTCAAGGTGGGCCTCAGCCCCGACGGCGGGGCGACGGCGTTCCTGTCCCAGGTGATGCCGCGCCATCTGGCGGCCCAACTGGCGCTGGAAGGCGACACGCTGACCGCGGAACGGCTGCACGCCCTGGGCGTGGTCAACGCCGTGGTGCCGCCGGGGGCCGCCCTGGACGCGGCGGTGGAGCGTGCCGCCCGTCTGGCCGCCGGCCCGCAAGGCGCCCAGGCGTCCATCAAGAAGCTGCTGGAGGACGCCTACGCCGGCCATCTCCACGCCCAGCTGGACCGGGAAGCGGACACCTTCACCCGCAACCTGCACAGCGCCGACTGCGCCGAAGGGGTGAAGGCGTTCTTCGAAAAGCGGCCCCCGCGCTTCAACGGGTGAAAAAAGTGGGGGGTGCGGGCGGCAGCCCGCCTCTCTCATTGGAACGCCGCCTCGGCAAAGCTGCGCAGCTTGCGCGAATGCAGCGTCTCCATCCCATTCTCCCGCAAAAGCTCCATGGCCAGCACCCCGATCTTGAGGTGCTGGTCCACCCGCTCGCGGTAGAAGTGGTCGGCCATGCCGGGCAGCTTCAGTTCCCCGTGCAGCGGCTTGTCCGACACGCACAGCAGCGTGCCGTAGGGCACGCGGAAGCGGAAGCCGTTGGCGGCGATGGTCGCCGATTCCATGTCCAGCGCGATGGCCCGGCTCTGGTTGAAACGTTCCACCGGCTCGCGGTGGTCGCGCAGTTCCCAGTTGCGGTTGTCGATGGTGGCGACGGTGCCGGTGCGCATGATGCTTTTCAGGTCATAGCCCGACAGGCCGGTCACCCGCTCCACCGCGGTTTCCAGCGCCCGCTGCACCTCGGCCAGCGCCGGCACCGGCACCCACACCGGCAGGTCGGCATCGAGCACGTGGTCGTCGCGCACATAGCCGTGGGCCAGCACGTAATCGCCCAGCCGCTGGGTGTGGCGCAGCCCGGCGCAATGGCCCAGCATGATCCAGGCGTGGGGCCGCAGCACGGCGATGTGGTCGGTGATGGTCTTGGCGTTCGACGGGCCGACGCCGATGTTGACCAGGGTGATGCCGTTGCCGTCGGGCCGGGTCAGATGGTAGGCCGGCATCTGCGGCAGCCGGTGGGGCGGGGCGCCGGCATCGGCGGGGGCGGGCGGGGCTGCGCCCAGATTGCGGTTGCCGGTCACCACCCCCCACGGCTCCACGAAGCGGTCGTATTGCCGGCGGTAGGCGGCCTGGGCCGGGTCGTCCGTCCCGGCCATCAGGATGCGGCCCAGGCGGATGAACTCGTCCACATAGAACTGGTAGTTGGTGAACAGCACGAAGTTCTGGAAATCGTCCGGTGCGGTGGCGGTGTAGTGGCGCAGCCGGTGCAGCGAGAAATCCACCCGCGGGGCGGTGAAGAACGCCAGCGGCCGTTCGCCGTCGGGGCCGATGGTCCAGGTGCCGTTGACGATGGTGTCGTCGGTGCGGGACAGGTCGGGCAGGTCGAAGAATTCC